>DATMTK010000026.1:0-32942 GCA_035564755.1 Devosia sp.
ACCAGGTGCAATGGCGCGACCCGATCATCAGGTTCAGCCTCGCCGGCTACAACGCGTTGATCTCGGCCCTGCTGGTGGTGCTGCTCGTGGTGGCGATAATCACCCAGGCGCGGCGCAAGGCGGCTTAACCCTCGGGGAAGAGCAGGCTCGTATAGTCCTGCGCGCCGTGCACGATGTGGTGCACGCGAACCTCAGGCGGCTCGATGGAATAGAAGATAAGATAGCCACGGTACGACGCTCGACGCATGCGCACGCCTCGATGCTCTATGAAGAACGGATATCTTTCGGGATGTTCCGCCAGTCCAAAGCAGCGGTCGATAAGCTCCTGCGAGAAGCTCAAAGCGCGCACCTCGTTGTCGCGGGCGATATAGGCGGCGATCGCCTCGAGTTCGGTAGTGGCAGCACCGGAGATGCGCACGCGCATCTCAGGCCGACCTGCGTTCCGACCGCCCGTATTTCGCCGTCAACCTCTCCATGACATCCTCGAGCGGTTCGCTGCGACCGGCCTCGAAATCGTCGATACTCTTGTCGAAAGCGGCCAACAATCGTGCCAGCGCCGCCTCGCGCTCCTGCACCAACCGGACGCCTTCGCGCAGCACTTCGCTCTTGCTGTTGTAGCGGCCGTTGGCAACGAGGTCGTTGACCACCGCCTCGAGCTTTTCACCCAGATCTGCGCTGATTGCCATTTTGGCCTCCACGAACCGAGAGACCAATAATAGTTATTGGCAGGCCGACCGACAAGCCTACGGCTCGAGCTCGATGTCCCAGTAGAGATAGTCGAGCCAGCTCTGGTGCAGATGGCTCGGCGGGAACGCCCGCCCGGCATTGTGCAGATCGTGCACCGTCGGCTGGAACGGCGCCTGCATCGGGAACATCTTGATCTCTCTGGGCAGCCGGTTGGCCTTCTTGAGATTGCACGGCGCGCAGGCCGCGACAACGTTCTCCCAGGTCGTGCGCCCGCCCTTCGACCTGGGGATCACGTGATCGAAGGTCAGGTCCTCCTTGCTGCCGCAATACTGGCAGGTGAAGCGGTCGCGCAGGAAGACGTTGAACCGGGTGAATGCCGGATGCCGCGCCGGCTTCACATATTCCTTGAGCGACACCACGCTCGGCAGGAACATCTCGAAGCTCGGCGACTTCACGATCCGGTCGTACGTCGAAACGACCTGCACGCGGTCAAGGCAAATCGCCTTGATCGCGTCCTGCCACGACCACAGGGACAAGGGATAGTAGCTGAGCGGCCTGTAATCGGCGTTCAGAACCAGCGCGGGACACGACTCGGGCGACACATGCACGGTCACCAAAGACCCCCACTGTGGGAATCGGCAGCACGCATATTGGCCATATACTATATGCAGTGTGGCGGTGGCGTGAAGCCGCAATTCGCCAGCGAATTCTAAGTCTTCGCGGCCACTTCGGCGAGAAACGCGCTGGCAAATCCCAGCCCGTCCGGTGCAATTCCGTGTCCCGTTCCCGCTTCGAGGTGGAAGCGGACATCGACGCCCTGGGCGTTCAGCGCCGCTTCGGCGTCGCGGCTCAACTGCACCGGCACGACGCCGTCGAGATCGCCGTGGATCAGCGCCACCGGGGGTTTGGCCCAGGCCCCTGGCGGCGGAATGAGCGCGCCGGAAAACGCGATGATCGCTAGCACCTTATGATCGAGCGACAGGCCGGTGTGGAGCGCCATCATGGCGCCCTGGCTGAAGCCGCAAAGCACGGTATCGCGGGCGCTGAGGCCGGTTTGCGCCCACAAATCGATGAGGAAATTGACGATCACCGGCCGTGCCATGTCGGCGCCGTCGCGCCGGAAATCCTCGACCGGCCGGTCACTCAGCGGAAACCACTCGAAGCCGGCGGGGTTGCGCGCGCATGGCCAGGGCGCGTTCGGCGCCACGAACAGCATGTCCGGATACTGATCGCGCCATTCGCCGCCCAGTCCGATCAGGTCGCTTCCGTCGGCGCCGTATCCGTGCAGCAGCACCATCACCTGTTTCGCCGCCTGGCCCGATTTGGGCGGCAGCATCGGGCCCGAGAGCGTGATCGTCATAGGGCAATGCCTCCGGCCCTGCGGATCACCACTGCGTAATATTTCCAGAACATCAGCGCCGCTGCGTGGCGGTGCGGCGACCAGGGAACGGCAATCTCGATCAGCTCTTTGGCGTCCGGCGCGTAGTCCATGCCGAGGGCATGCCCCACCGCCTTTTGCAGCGCAAGATCGCCCGCCGGGAAAATGTCCGGATGGCCCGAGCAGAACATCAGGTAGATCTCTGCCGTCCAGGGGCCGATGCCCTTGTGCGCGGTGAGGTAGGCGAGCGCTTCGTCGGGCGCCATCGTTTCGACCAGCTCGAAGTCGAGCTCGCCGGCCACCACGGCTTCGGCGATCACCCGTACCGTGCGGAACTTGCCGGCCGAGAACCCAACGCCGCGCACCGTTGCTTCATCGAGCTCGAGATAGCCGGCGGGGTCCAGCGCACCGGGCAGTTCCGTGAACCGGCCGTAGATCGCGCGCGCGCTCGCCACCGACAATTGCTGGCCGCAGATCACGCGGACCAGGCCGGGGAAGCCTCCCGGCGTCAGGCGGATATCGAAGGCGCCGGCGATCTTCGCGACCGGCCGCAGCGGCGGGTTCTTCCTGAGCAACGCCCGCATGTGCCACTGCAATGCATCGGGCGACGTCAGCCGGTCTGTGGCCTTGTGCCGGGCTGTGCTATGGGCGGCCATGCCGATCCTTCGTTTCGCGCCGAGCCCGAACGGCTATCTGCATCTGGGCCACGCCTATTCGGCCCTCTTCACCGATTTCTGGGCGCGCCGGCTGGGCGGCCGGTTCCTGCTGCGCCTCGAAGACACGGACACGACGCGCTGTAAACCCGAATTTGCCGCGGCAATCTATGAGGATCTGCACTGGCTCGGCCTCGACTGGCCCGAGCCGGTGCTGGTGCAGTCGCAGCGTTTTCCCGTCTATGCTGCGGCCGCCGACCGGCTGCGCACGATGGGCCTGCTCTACGACTGCGACTGCACCCGACAGGAGATTGCCGCCCGCGCCACCGGCACCGATCCCGACGGCGCCCCGCTCTACGACGGCAAATGCCGCATCCACGGCCCCGCCGGCGGCCGGCCGGTGCAGACCCGGCTCGACCTCGGCCGCGCCGTGGCGCTCACCGGCCCGCTGAGCTTCACCGTCGCGCAGCCGACCCCCCTCGACCGGCCGCAGATTCGCTACGCTCGCCCCGAGCGCTGGGGCGATGTCGTGCTGCAGCGCAAGGACGTGCCGGCCAGCTATCATCTGGCCGTGGTCGTCGACGATGCGGCGCAGGCGATCACGCACGTGACTCGCGGCCGTGACATGGAGCCCTCGACCGATATCCATGTGCTGCTGCAGATGCTGCTCGGCTACGGCCAGCCGATCTACACCTTCCACAAGGTGCTGCTCGATGCGAGCGGCAAGAAGCTCAGCAAGTCCAGGAACTCGCCGAGCCTTCGCGATCTGCGCGCCGCCGGACGGACGCCCGAAAGCATCTGGAGTGAACTAGGGTTCTAGTTGTCGTGCATCTCCACCACCCACAGCTCCGTCAGGCGAGCACAGTGGCCGCGACCTTGTTCTGCGCCTGCATCTTTGCCAGATACGGCGCCGCAGCCGCAGCTACGGCCTGCTCGAACGGCGTGTTGAACCCTTCGCCCAAAATCTCCTCGAGCCGCTCGTCTCTGAGCTCCATCGGGTTCTGCCAGATGTAGCGCATCTTGCTGACCTCGCGGACCACTGGGTCGACCAGCCCCGCCACCTGCAGCAGCCACATCGGGAAGGCGCTGACCTTGACCGGCGCCGGCGCGGCCCTGGCGATGGCGGCGCCCATCTCCTCGCCGGTGACGAAGTTGCCGGCGAAATGGAAGCGATCGAACGCCTTGAGGCTCTTGCGCACTGAGGCCAGCGCCTCGAATGCCCGTCCGAGATCCGGCAGATACGCCCAGGCATGCGGCACCCCCGGCTTGCCCATGGTCTTGACCACACCTTTCTTGATGTCGGTGAACACCACCTGGTCGAACCAGTCGCCGCTGCTGCCGGGGCCGTAGAAATCGCCGGCCCGCACGATGAGCACCTGGACGTCGCCGCGCGCCGCCGCCGCCTCGAACTGCTGCTCGACCCGCACGCGCAGCGCGCCGCGCACCGTCTGCGGGCGCTGCGGCAAATCGGGCGTCATCACCCGGTCGCTCGCCGAGAAATTGTAGATGTTGCCGGGGAACAGCATGGTCTTGCCGGTCCGGCCCATGGCCTCGAGGACGCGCGCCATTTGCGCTTCCATGCGGCCCTCAAACCACTGGTCGTAGCGCATGTTCAGCGCGTTCACGACGATCTGGGCATCGCCGATCGCGCGGCGCATGTCCTCGACCGAATCCGAATCGCCCTGCACGTAGCGGATGCCCGGCGTCCTGTGCCTGTCGCTGCGCGCCATGCCGGCCACGTCCCAGCCGGCGTCGCGAAACGCGACCGCCACGGCGTGGCCGATATGCCCGTTGAGACCCAGAACGACAACTTTTCCCTTGCTCATGTCCCTGCTCCTTTCGCGGTGGATGACGTGAACATGAGCCATTCACTTCCAGTGCAAAATTGGCCATGATTGAAGAACAGCCATACAGGATTGAATAGATGGCGAGCACCGAACCGGATTGGGCCCTTTGGCGCAGTTTCGCTGCCGTCGTTGCGGACGGCTCGCTGTCGGCCGCGGCCCGCCGCATCGGCTACAGCCAGCCGACGCTGGGCCGCCATATCGAGGCGCTCGAGCAGCAGCTTGGCCTGACCCTGTTCGACCGCACCTTGCAGGGGCTGAAGCCGACCGAGACCGCGTTGCGCCTCTACCAGTCCGTCTCCGCGGCCGAGGAAAAGCTTGCTGAGGCCGCACTGGTTGCCGAAGGCTCGACCGGCGACCTCGAAGGCACGGTGCGGATCACCGCCAGCACCATCGTTGCGCACTATATCCTGCCCGCGCTGCTGCGGCCGATCCGCGAGGAGTTCCCGGCCATTGCCATCGAGATCGTGCCCTCCGACTCGATCGAAAACCTGCTGCTGCGCGAATCCGACATCGCCATCCGCATGTTTCGCCCGACCCAGCTCGAGCTCATCGCCAAAAAGATCGGCGAGCTGCCGATCGTGACCACCGCCCATGCGAGCTATCTCGGCGCCCACGGCACGCCGGCGACGCCGGACGATCTGCGCCACCACACTCTCATCGGCCTCGATCGCTCCGACCTGCTCATCAGCGCGGCAAAGAGCCTCGGCTTCGAGCTCAAGCGTCCCGATTTCGCGCTGCGCAGCGACAGCCAGACCGCGGGCTGGGAGCTGCTCAAGGCCGGGCTTGGGCTCGGCTTCGCCCAGCTCGGCCTGGTCAACGACACCCCCGGCATGCGCGCCCTCCTGCCGGCACTGAAAATACCGCCGCTCGAAGTGTGGCTGACCACCCACCGGGAACTGTTCCTCAGCCCACGAATTCGTGCCATCTATGACCGCCTCGCGGCCGGCTTGACGGCCTATATTGCCCGGGCGACCCGGGCTCCCAACGAACGGACCGCCTCATGAACGACGTCGTCACCCTGATAACGGTGCTTGCCTGCGTGGTGGTGGCCGTCATCCTGTTCATGGGTCTGTGGAACATGTTCAGGGGCGGCGACGCCAACCGCAGCCAGACGCTGATGCGCGCCCGCGTCATCGCGCAGTTCGTGGCGCTGGTGATCCTCATGGGGGCGCTGTTCTTCTTCGGCCGCGGCCCGCACAGCTAAGCCATGGTCAAGCTCAACAAGATCTACACCCGGACCGGCGACGATGGCACGACCGGCCTCGTGCGTGGCCCGCGCCGCTTCAAATACGATCTGCGCGTCGCGTGCTACGGCACGGTCGACGAGGCCAATTCGGCGATCGGCATCTGCCGGCTTCTCACCACCTCGATGCCCAAGATCGACAGCATGCTGGGACGCATCCAGAACGATCTGTTCGATGTGGGCTCCGATCTCGCCACGCCTGGCGCCGACGCACCCGGCACCACCCCGTCGCTGCGCGCCACGCCCGAGCAGTCCGCCTGGCTCGAGCAGATGATCGACGTGTACAATGAGGGCCTCGAGCCGCTGACCAGTTTCGTGCTGCCCGGCGGCAGCCCGCTCGCGGCCAATCTGCACATGGCGCGTACCATCGTGCGGCGCGCCGAGCGGCAGGTGGTCGAACTCATGCATGACGAGCCCGGCAGCAACGGCCAGACCGTCGTCTATCTCAACCGCCTCAGCGACCTGCTGTTCGTCCTCGCCCGGGTCGCCAACAATCTCGGCAGGAACGATGTTCTATGGGTGCCCGGCCGCCACGGCCATGGCAACAAGGACGCGTCGCAGTCCTGAACTGTCCGGATCGCGGTAAGAAACTGTTTACGCCCACGCCATAGCCTAAGGGACATGGGCGATCTTGCTGCAGCGTTGGTGATGATGCAGGCCGCTGGCACGCGCCAGTCGGCGCAGATTGCCGTAATGAAAAAGCAGTTCGATATGCAAAAGTCGGTGCTGACTTTGCTCGATCCCAGCGCGAATAAGGCGCCGGCGCCTCCGGGTATGGGGCTCGCCGTCGACAAGACGGCCTGATGGACACCGACGCCGCCATCCGCCGCCTCGCTTTCGAACAGGCGCGCTTTTCCGTTGCGGAGGCCATGGTCGGCATGGCTGTCGCCAGCCAGCAGGCCGACAACGTCCAGGCCGCCGGCAAGACCGAAAACCAGACTGCGCAGGCGTTCGCCGACGAAGCGGACCGCCTCCACGCCGAACACGTCCGCGCCGAAAGCCACACGGTCGACAAGACGGCGTGACTGGCAACGAGCCTCTGCGTCATTCCTGCGCAATGTCGGCGTTTCGTCAAAACACCGGCGGAATGACCCCCACCGGCACCAGTCCCGCGAACGCCAACCCCGCGGCAATGCTGATCGTCTGGCTGTACGACCCGTCGGCCGCCTGCCCCCCGACGATCAGCCCTTTGTACTGGTCGGGGAGGAGCGGTCCGAGCCGCTCCACGACGCCTTTGGAGCTGAGTTTCACCTGTCCATTGACGCGCCCCTGGGCATCGAGCGCCAGCTGGCCCGTCGCCGAAAAATGCGTGTCGCCGTCGGTGCCGTTGAACCCCTTGAGCGTGAAGCTGCCGCCGGCCGCCTGCCAGCGCTTGAGCAGATCGGCATCGCCATAGGTCCGCACATCGTCGGGCAGCTTGTCGAGCACGCCCTCGAACGTCGCCTTGCCCGCATTGATCTCGAACCCCGGCGCGTTGAGCGCATCGATTTCGACATATTCCCCGAGCCCGGCAAGGTGCGCCTTGGCGTCGTCAAGGTCCGGCAGATCCACCAGATGGGCCTCCAGATGATCGGCCCTGGCGAGCAGCCGGTCGTCGAGCACGGTGTCGTTCCACACCGGCTTGTCGGCCACCAGCGAGATGCGGGCGATGCGCCAGCCGGTCAGCCGCGCGCTCGCTTCGGCCGATGTGAAGTCCACCCGGCTCTGGCTGCCGGTGAAGGCGTCGGCAAGGTTCATCGGCGCCTGGGCGATGAGCAGCACATGGAATGGATCATAGACCTGCGCCGAGCCCTTGAGCGCCGCTGCCGTCACCGTGAGATCGCCATAGGTGACGCTCGGCTTGCTGCAGGTGACATCGAACGCGAATGGCCAGCCGCTCACGCCAAAACTGTCGCAGGTGAGCTTGGGCGTGCTGACGCCGTCGGCCTCGGCCAGTTGCCGCTGATAGCCCGTAATGAAGCTCGCGCCATAGAACCACGCCCCCGTCCAGGCGAGGATGACGACGAACACGACGATGCCGAGAACGATGATTCGCTTCATGCGCGCACCTTCTACAGACGGCGCGGCCACCCGTCACGCCGCCTCGGCAAGGCCGGCATTTGGGGGGCGGAGACCTCACCGCGACGTCATCCCCGCGAATGCGGTCACCCGGGCGGAATGAGCGGATATCCGCGCGTTCGGCCCGGATTCCCGCTTTCGCCCGAATGACGTAGAGGATGTGGATGCGCCGTCGGCGGTGGAAGGACGATTGATGACGCCCCCCAATCCCTGGGTCTTCGGTTACGGCTCGCTGATCTGGAACCCGGGCTTTGCGTTCCTGCGCTCGGAAAAGGCAATGCTGCACGGCGCCCATCGTTCGCTGTCGATCTACTCGCATCGCCATCGCGGCACGCCCGAGCGGCCCGGCCTCGTCTTCGGGCTGAGCCGCGGCGGCAGTTGCCTGGGCGTCGCCTTCGAGGTCGATGCCATCGGCTGGCCGCAGGTCTTCGACTACCTGCAGGCCCGCGAGCAGGATCGCGGCGTCTATCGCGAGGCCTGGCGGACCGTCACCCTGGCGAGCGGCGTGCGGGTGAAGGCCCTTGCCTATCTCGTCAACGAAGCGCACCCGCAGTTTGCCGGCCGGCTCGACCTCGGCGAACAGGTGCGGCTCGTCGCGCGCTCGACCGGCGAGTCGGGCCGCAACAGCGAATATGTGCGCAACACCGCCCGCCACCTGCTCTCGCTCGGCATCCGCGACAAGGCATTGATGCAGATCGTCGCCGCGCTCGATGGCGATGCGGGGCTGATGGTCGAAAGCGCGTGAGACTGGTGTCTCACGCCGCGCTCAGCCCGCTCGCCGGTTCGGCGCCCTCGAGATCCCACACGATGGTCATGCGACTCACCTCGTCGGCCTCGACATCGACCGCGAAGGCGCGGTCGGCCGCCTCGAGCGCCAGACGGAAGCGAGCCCGGCTCTGCGCGTCGTTGATCACGTCGAAGGCCGAGCCGACCCACACCGGCAGCGTGCCGCGGGCGAGCAGGAACAGGCCGTCATCGGCGAGTTGGAAGCTGTCGAGGCGTTCCGGCGTCAGCGCGTAGAAGCGGCCCGACCGGCCCCGCCAGTTGACCTGCCGCGATCGCGGCAAGACTGCCACCCGACGCTCCGCACCTGTCGCCATAGCCAGCATGCCCCCGACTCCTGAAAGGGAACAAAACTAGAACAAATTGAGGGATAAAGTCAATCGAATTTCGACCCTTAACGCAACATCTATGGGCTGCTTCGCCGAATGCGTCAACCTATGGTATGCCGACTAGGCGCCGGCCACCAGCCTTTGCTTGGCCGCCGCGACCCGCGCCAGGAAGTCGGCACTGAGCGGCCGGGCGATCCCCGCCTCCACCGCCGCCACGATCAGCCGGTCGCTTTCCTGCTCGATCATCGCCTGCAGCGTCGCCGCAAACGCCTCGGCGCTGAGCCCGGGCAGGATCGCCGGCAGGAATTTCGCCCGCGCCGTGCCCGGCCAGATGGTGGCACTGAGCTTGCCCCAGCAGAGCCCCGAATTGAGCGCCACCGGCACCACCGGCACGTTGAGCGCCGCGTACATCCGCGCGATCCCCTGCCGGTAGTTGGGCTCGGCCAGCGGCTTCTTCCGTGTGCCCTCGGGATAGATGACGATCCGGCAGCCGCGCCCGAGCGCCTCCGCTGCATCCTCGAGCATGCGCGGGATCGCCTCCGCTCCGAGCTTGCGGTCGATCGAGATGGTGTTGATCGACTGCGCCGCCTGCCCGAACATCGGGATGTCGATCAGCTCCTTCTTGGCGATGAAGGCCGGCTTGTCGTCGGTAAAGGGCAGGATCGCGAAGATGTCCCAGTCGCTCTGGTGCTTGGCCGCGATGATGCAGGCGCCGGGCGGAATGTTCTCGGCGCCGGTGACCTCGGTCTTTACGCCAACGATGACGCGCAGGAACGCGATGTTGGAGTTGCGCCAGTATTTGGCGATGCGCCACGAGAGTTCGGTCCGCCGCTTGGCGATGATCGCGATGGTGCCAACGACGATCGCGAGAACGATCGTCTGCCCCATGAACAGGGCATAGAACACACCCGTGCGGAGGGCCTGGACGGCTCTCATGCCTGGTCCTCGCTCAAAGCCCGGACGTCTGGCTGAGGAACCGCCGCACCGTGAGCCGCGAGGTGATCGCGGTGAGCGAGGCGATCACCGGCACCACCGCCGCGATCCCGAGGATGCCGTCGACGCCCAGCGAGAAGCGGCCGAACAGGAAGCCGAGCTGCGCGCTCGCCTGGTCGGGCACGATCGATCCCGCCGCCCCCGCCACCGCAAAGAAGAACAGCACCGCGCCGACGCCTCCGATCACGCCGCCGCGGAAGCCGAGCGCCAGGAACCGGCCCTGGAATTCGCCGGCGATGAACGCGTTCGAGGCGCCGATGAAGTGCAGCACGTCGACGATCTCGCGGTTCGACGCCATCGTGCCGCGTGTCGCGAACACCACCGCCAGCACCGTCGCCACCACGATCAGCACCAGCACCAAGACGCCCGAGAGCACCAGCGTGCCGGCCATCGTGTTGAGCTGCTGCCGCCACGCCGCGTGCGTTTCGAGCGTCGCGCCCTTCACCGCCTGCAGGTCCTTGGACAGCAGGTTGAGATCGACGCTCTTGGGATCGCCGAGGTCGACCACGATCAGCCGGGGAATGTCGAGCTGGCTCAAATCGAGGCCGGCGCCGAGCCATGGCTCCAGCAGCTTCTCGCTGTCCGCGAGGCTGAGCGCGTGCGCGTCGCTGACGCCGGGAATGCTCTCGGCCAGCGAGATGGCGGTACGGATGTTGCTGTCCATCACCTCGCCCTCCATCGGGCGAATCTGGATGGTGACCTGCCGGCCGACGTCCGACGACCATGCGATGGCGGATTTCTGCACCAGCACCACACCGCCCAGCGTCACGCCGGAAAGGAACGTCATGATGGCAATCAGCAGCACCAGCGTGCGCCCGGCGACCGAACGCTCCGGCACGATCGCCGCCGTACGCTTGGGCGACGATTTGACCGTCGTTGCGACCGTCATCGTCTCGATACTGACCTCAGCCATCCACGGTCACCTGGCCGTCGCTCAGCGACATGCGCGGAAAATCGAAGGCGTCGAGCAGCCCGAGCTCGTGCGTCGCAAGGATGATGGTCGTCCCCAGCTTGTTGAGCTCGGCGAACAGCCGCACCAGCCGCAGCGACAGCTCGGAATCGACATTGCCGGTGGGCTCGTCCGCCAGCAGGATGTCCGGCCGGCCGATCACCGCCCGGGCAATCGCCGCGCGCTGCTTCTCGCCGCCCGACAAGAGCGGCGGCAGCGCGTCCATGCGCTCGCCCAGGCCCACCCATTCGAGCAGTTCCGTCACGTTGGAGCGGTAGAGCGACTCCGGCTCTCCGAGCACGCGCAGCGGCAGCGCGACGTTCTCGAACGTCGTGAGATGGTCGAGCAGCCGGAATTCCTGGAACACGATGCCGATGTGCCGGCGCATGTCGAGCAGCGAATCCTGGTCGAGCTGGCTGACATTGCGCCCGAACATGGTCAGCGTGCCGCGGCTCGGCTTCAGCGACAGCAGCAACAGCCGCAACAGCGAGGTCTTGCCCGACCCCGAAGGCCCGGTGAGGAAATGGAACGAGCCCGGCTCGATGCGAAAGCTCAGATCGCGGAGGATTTCCGGGCCGTGGCCATAGCGCAAACCGACATTGGTGAACTCGATCACTCGGGAGTGTCTCTCCGAATCAGCCGGCGCGATCATAGCAGCGGAACCGCATTTTCGTCGGCGGCACCGAAAACCCCGGGCGCCGCCCGGACTCGGGGAATTCGCGGCCACTCCGCTACCCCCTAACATGGGCAAGTTTGAGGAAACTTAACCTCGTCCGCACTAGGTTCGGCCATGAGTTCGGCCGACCTCGCAACGGTTGTGATCACGTGCCCGCACTGCGGCACGCAATACCAGGTGCCGTTCGCGACCATCGGCGCGGACGGGCGCGAGGTTCAGTGCGCTCAATGCAGCAAGCCCTGGCATGCGACTGCCAACGAGCCGCCGCCCCCTGCCGTCGATCCCGACCTGCTGTTCCCGGAAGAGGAAAAGGCCCTCGATCTCGCCTTCGAGGAGGAGAGCAAGTCGATGCCGGCTGCGCCGCCCTCGCCGGCCCCTGCCGCGCCGCCGCTCGATCCCGATCACGCCCGCACGCTGGCCGAGATCCGCGCCGCCATCGCTCCCAAGCCCAGGAAGGGCCCGGCGAACACTGTCGACGCCAAGGCGCTCGACAAGGCCCGAAGGTCGTTCGACCGGCGGCAGAAGCAGGCCGTCCGCAGGCTGCCGCTGGCCCGTATGCGGCGCACCGCCCGGCTCGGCGCCTTCGTCTTGCTGGTCTCCATGCTGGTGCTCGGCTTCTCGTTGCGCACCGATCTCGTGACCTGGTTCCCCTCCCTTGCCGGCCTCTATGCGGCCATCGGCCTGCCCGTGAACGTGGTCGGTCTCGAATTCCAGGACAGCAAGACGATCAACACCCTGCGCGAAGGCAAGATGGTGATGCAGGTCTCGGCCCGCATCCATGCCGTCGCGAGCCGGCCCGTCGCGGTCCCGCCGGTGCTGGTGACGCTGCTCAACGACAAGGGCGGCACGGTCTATGAGTGGACCGCGACGCCCTCGGTGCGCGAGATGGAGCCCGGCGAGCTCATCGATTTTTCGACGGAAGTGAACGCGCCGCCGGCCGGCGCCGTCGCGGTCCGTCTCAGTTTCACAACAAAGGCTTCGTGATGGCACGCATTCTGGTGGCCGAAGACGACGACAATGTGCGGGCTTTCGTCACCCGGGCGCTTACCCATGTGGGCCACGAGGTGACCGAAGCGGAGGATGGCGGCCTCGCCGCCGAGATCTGCGCCGAGCGCCAGGGGGCGTTCGACCTCCTGCTCTCCGACATCAAGATGCCGGTGATGGACGGCATCGCGCTGGCGCTGACCGTCGCCGCCGACTTTCCCGATTTGACCATCCTGCTGATGACCGGCTTTGCCGACCAGCGCGAGCGCGCCCATGGTCTCGACGCGTTGATCTACGATGTGGTGCCCAAACCCTTCTCGCTCGATGTGCTGCTGGCCAAGGTCGCCGACGCGCTCGAAGGCAAGCCGCTCGAGATGCCCTCGCTGAGCAAGCTTGCGGGCTAGTCGGGAACGGGCGCAAACACCACTTCGCGCCGCTCTGCGTCCTTGTTCATGAACCGCAGAAAGGCCTCGCCCTCCTGCTCCATGGCGCGCTGCTCGCGCTTCAGCAGCCTGCGGAACGGCACCACCGTCAGCGTCGCGTCGCCCTTCCTCCGGGCGATGCTCCACGCTCCCGCGACGAACCCGTCGACCAGCACGCCGCGGAACGATCGCGTGAGGGCCACCAGCCGCCTCTGGTCGTCGGCCCCGGCGATGCGCTCACGCCGCTCATAGCCTAGAACGGCGTTGTCGTAGTCCGGCAGGAACCGCACGGGTGCGTCCACATCGGCATCCGGCAACGCGGCGTCGGCGAGATCGTAGAGCACGCGGCCATCCTCGCCGGCATAGGTCCGCAGCTCGTCTCCGAGTTTCGCAAATACCGGCGCCAGCTTGGCGATGCCGCTCCAGCTCTGCATGTCGAGCACCGACGCCGGGCCATAGGCGCGCAGATATCGCAGCACCAGCTCGTCGAGCTTCAGCGGCCGCTTATGGGGCTTCGGCAGCCAGTTCTGCGCGCGCGTCAGGATCGGCGCATGTCCCGAGCCCCACAGCCGCGTCGGCGGAATCTGGATCAGGATTTCCTTGACCTGCAGCAGCACCGATTTCGCCAGCGGCTCGCCGTCGGGAAACCGCGCCTGCAGCGCCTTGCCCAGCGCCCCGCCGGTCATCGGGCCCTTGTCGAGCAGCCTGACTCCTGCCTTGTGCACGGCCGCGACGTCGTTGTCGCCAAAACGCCTGTTGCCGAACGCGCTCTGCCACATCCGGTCGAGCGTCGGCTGCACATGCGGCCTCAAACCCAGCAGGTCATCGACCGTATGCAGGTGCAGCGTCGAGCGCAGGCTCGTCGCCCGCACCAGGGTGCGATCGACAATCAGCGCCGTCAGCTCCTCGTGCCGGAAGCCCTCGAGCCGCGACCACAGCCCTTGGTACGGCCCCTCGCTGACCTGCCCCTGCAGCCCGATGAGGGTGTCCACCGCCGCGACCAGTCCCAGCCGCTGCCGTTCGAGCAACATCTGGCGATCGAGCGTGGCGCGATTGAGCCGGCGGGTGCTGAGCGTGTCCATGGATTGCACCATGCCATGGCCTGCTGACGAAGAGTGTCAGGAGCGGCTCAAATCCACTCCGGCACCGAATCCAGCGCAATCAGCTCCGTGATCGACTTGCGCGGCCGGATGACGTGCCACTTGTCGCCGTCGACCAGCACTTCCGGCACCAGCGGCCGCGAATTATAGGTCGAGGCCATCACCGCGCCATAGGCGCCCGCCGACATCACCGCCAGCAGGTCGCCCTGCTTGACGCCCTCCATCCTGCGCCCGAGCGCGATGTAGTCGCCCGTCTCGCACACCGGGCCGACCACGTCGGCGGTGATCGGCGGCAGGTTCGAGCGCCGGACCGGCTCGATCTCGTGGAAGGCCTCGTAGAGCGTCGGCCGGATCAGATCGTTCATCGCCGCATCGACGATGACGAACGTCTTGTCGCCCTCCTTCACGTACTCGACGGTGGTGACCAGGATGCCGGCATTGCCCACGATCAGCCGCCCGGGCTCCAGCACCAGCTCCGCGCCGAGCCCGCCCAGGTGCTTGATGATGATCCTGGCATATTGGCTCGGCAGCGGCGGCGCATCGCCCTCTGCATGGTACGGAATGCCGAGCCCGCCTCCGACATCGACGTGGCGGATATTGTGGCCGTCGGCACGCAGCGCCCGGACCAGCTCCGCCATCAGCGCGTAAGCGTTGTCGAACGGCGTCATGTCTATGATCTGGCTGCCGATATGCATGTCGATGCCGACGGCCTCGACCCCGGGCAGCGCCGCGATCCGCGCATAGACCTCGCGCGCTCTCGCGTATGGAATACCGAACTTGTTCTCCTTCTTGCCGGTCGAAATCTTGGCGTGCGTGCCGGCGTCCACGTCCGGATTGATACGCACCGACACCGGCGCGATCCTGCCCGCCGACTGCGCAATCTCGCTCAACCGCTCGAGCTCCGGCTCGCTCTCGAGGTTGAAGCACTTGATCCCGAGCTCCAGCCCGCGCCGCATCTCGGCCACGGTCTTGCCGACGCCGGAAAACACGATGCGGCTGGCCGGAATACCCGCCGCGATCGCGCGTTCGAGCTCGCCGCCCGAAACGACGTCGGCGCCCGCCCCCTCCTTGCCGATGAGCTTGAGCACCGCCTGGTTGGAATTGGCCTTCATCGCAAAGGCGACCAGCGTCGGGATGCCGTCGAAGGCGTCGCGCATGACCCGCACGTGCCGGCGCAGCGTCGCCGCCGAATACACGTAAAACGGCGTTCCGACCTTGCCGGCAAGCGCCGTCACGTCGACGTCTTCGGCGAACAGCGCGCCGTCGCGATACTCGAAGTGATGCACTCAGGGCTCCGTGGGATAAGCGGCGTCGATGCGGTCGGCGACCAGCTCCTGCAGCCGCCACAAATGATGGTCGTGGATACCCAGCCGCTCGAGATGATCGACGGTGGCATGGAGATATTCGGCCATCGAGCCGCGGCTGCCGGTGGCTCGCGACAGCACGTCGGCGATCTGCGCCTCGGTGAGCCCGGTGATGTAGCGTGGCGACTTGCGGTCGATGCAGAAGGTCACGGCGCGGATCGGCCCGTCCTCGGTCTCGACGCTCACCCAGCGCGGCGGGAACGACGCCGGCTTGAAGCCCATCTCGCGTTCCAGCAATTTGTGCAGGTTCGCCTCGACCGCCTCGTTCGGCAATCGATACAGCACCCCCTTGCAGGCGCCGCCATGATCGAGCGCCAGCATCAGGCCCGGCGCCGATTCCGAGCCGCGGAACCGCGTGTTCCAGCCCAGGCAGAATGCCCGGTGCCAGCCGCGCAGGATGCCGGTCCTGAGTTCCACCACCTCGCAGGCCGGCTTCCAGATCAGCGAGCCGTAGGCGAAAATCCAGAACGCCGCCCCCTCGGTCATGCCGCCGAGCAACTCCCCCATGACCCGCTGGTAGTCGTCCTCGGTCATCGGAATATGGCCCGACGGTGGCCCGCCCTCGTCCTTGATGTCGCGCCGCATCAGCGCCACGTGGCGCTCGGTGAGCCGCATCTGCCGGGACGCCCGAGGCATTGCCGTCAGTCGATCCCGCCGTCGCCGTGCCCGCCGCCGCCCAGCGACACCTTCGGCGCACGCGGCTCGACCTGTTGCCCGGTCAGCAGCGACTTCCACCGCGCCGCCTGCGCCAGCACGTTCTCGGGCGCCGTGCCGCCATAGGAGCGGCGCGCCCGCACCGAGCTTTCGACGCTCAGCACCTTGTGGATGCGGCTGTCGATGCGATGGTCGATCAGCTTGAAGTCCTCGATCGTCAGCCCGTCGAGTGGGATCCCCTTCTCTTCGGCCAGCATGACGATGTGGCCGGTGATCTCGTGCGCGTCGCGGAACGGGATATTGGCCTGCCGGACCAGCCAGTCGGCGACATCGGTCGCGGTCGAGAACCCCATCGAGGCCGCGGCGCGCATCCGCTCGCGGTTGACCTGCAGATCGCCCACCATGCCGGTCATCGCCGCCAGGCTGAGCGACAGGGAGTCGAGCGCGTCGAACGCGACTTCCTTGTCCTCCTGCATGTCCTTGGAATAGGCGAGCGGCAGCCCCTTCATCACCACCATCAGCGAGGTCAGCGCCCCCACTACGCGGCCCACCTTGGCGCGCACCAGCTCGGCCGCGTCGGGGTTGCGCTTCTGCGGCATGATCGACGAGCCGGTGCTGAACTTGTCGCTCAGCCGCACGAAGTTGAACTGCGCCGAGCTCCAGATCACCAGCTCTTCGGCAAAGCGGCTGAGGTGCATCGCCATGATGCTGCCGGCCGCCAGCGTCTCGAGGATGAAGTCGCGGTCGGAAACCGCATCGAGCGAATTCGCCGTCGGCCGGTCGAAGCCGAGGGCCTTCGCCGTCATCTCGCGATCGATCGGGTACGGCGTGCCGGCGAGCGCCGCCGAGCCCAGCGGGCTCTCGTTGAGCCGCTTGCGCGCATCGGCCAGCCTCCCGCTGTCGCGCCCCAGCATCTCGACATAGGCGAGCAAATGGTGCCCGAACGTCACCGGCTGCGCCGTCTGCAGGTGCGTGAAGCCCGGCATGATCGTTTCGGCTTCCGCTTCGGCGCGGTCGACCAGCGCCAGTTGCAGCACCTTGATCTGCGCCAGCAGCATGTCGATCGCGTCGCGCACATAGAGCCGGAAATCGGTCGCCACCTGGTCGTTGCGGCTCCGCGCCGTGTGCAGCCGCCCCGCCGCATCGCCGATCAGCTCCCGCAAACGCGATTCCACATTCATGTGGATGTCTTCGAGCGCACGCGAAAAGGTGAACGTCTGCGAGTCGATTTCGCCGAGCACGGCATTTAGACCGGCAACGATCGCATCCTTGTCCTGCTGCGTCAGAATGCCCGCCTCCGCGAGCATTTGGGCGTGGGCGATTGATCCGGCGATATCCTGGCGGTAGAGCCTCTGGTCGAAGCCGATCGAGGCGTTGATCTCTTCCATGATGGCGTCGGGGCCAGACGAGAAGCGGCCGCCCCACATGCGATTGCTCATCGCTGAAATCCCTTGGAGTTCCGAGTGTCCGAACCCGTCAAAGCGCGCCCGATTTTGACACCCAGCCGCATGGCGGTCGCGGCCGTCCTGATTGTGGCGCTAGCTATAGCGATTACATATTTCGTGAGCAATGCCGGCACGGCGATGCCCTGCTCGCCGCAGGCCGCGGCCGCGCAGAAGCTCGATGCCGTCGCGACCGGCGAGCTCGCCGCCCTCAACGGCACCGGCACCGGCCGCGGCTACGCCGACCTTGCCTTCACCGACAAGGACGGCAAGCCGATGAGCATCAGGGATTTCGCCGGCAAGACGCTGCTGGTGAACTTCTGGGCGAGCTGGTGCGTCCCCTGCCGCGCCGAAATGCCGGCGCTCGACAAGCTCGCGGCACAGGAAGACGACGCCCATTTCATGGTGCTGCCGGTCAACACCGGCGAAGCCCAGCCCGGCAAGGGCAAGGAATTCTTCGACGCCGGCGGCTGGACCCACCTGCCGCTCTACATCGACGACAAGTTCGCCGTGCTCGAGCGTCTGAAGACCACCGCCGTCTCGCTCGGCCTGCCCACCTCGCTGCTGCTCGACGCCAAGGGCTGCGAGCTCGGCGTCCTGCAGGGCCCGGCCGTCTGGGACTCCCCCGACGGCAAGCGCGTCATCGACACACTGAAGACGCTGGGCGCTGCCTAGGCGTCGTCGCCGCCGCCGTGCTCGCGCACCGGCTGCTGCGGCTCGACATTGACCTCGACGATGGGCGCCGCAGCCCCGTCGAGCACCGCCGTTCCCGACGGCCCGCTGATCGTTCGCGCCTCGCCATGCGGCCGGCCGAAATCGGCCGCCGCCGTCTCCTGCCCCGCCGTGATGATCGAACGGCGGATCTTCCGGGTGCGCGTGAACAGCGACTCCATTCCCGGCCCGTCGCCGACCCGCACCATGCGCTGCAGCTTGCTCAGATCCTCGAGGAAACGCCCGAGCATCTCCAGCACCGCGTCGCGGTTGGTCAGGAACACGTCGCGCCACATGACGGGGTCGCTGGCCGCAATACGCGTGAAATCGCGGAAGCCGGAGGCCGAGAACTTGATGACTTCCGACTGCGTGTCCTGTTCGAGATCGGCGACCGTGCCCACGATGTTGTAGGCGACGAGGTGCGGGATGTGGCTGGTGATCGCCAGCACCATGTCGTGATGCGCCGGCTCCATCTGCTCGACATTGGAGCCGAGCGCCGACCAGAAGGCGCTGAGCTTGCTGACCGCGCCCGGATCGACGTCGCCGCGTGGCGTCAACACGCACCAGCGGTTGATGAACAGCTCGGGAAAGCCCGCCGCCGGCCCGGAATGCTCGGTGCCGGCAATCGGATGTCCTGGGATCAGGTGCACGCCCTTGGGAATATGCGGCGCCATCGCTTTGGTCACATATTCCTTGACCGAGCCGACATCCGACAGGATCGCGCCGGGCTCGAGATACGGCCCAATCTTTTCCATCACCGCTCCGTAGCTCTGCACCGGGATGCAGAGGATCACGAGGTCGGCGTGCCGCACCGCCTCGACCGGGTCCATGGTGTAGATGTCGCCCAGCCCGAGCGCCCGCGCCTCGTCGAGCGTCTCCTGCCGCCGCGTCGAGATCGCGATGGTCTTGGCCAGCCCCTTGAGGCGCGTCGCCCGTGCGATCGACGACCCGATGAGGCCGATCCCGATCAGCGCCAGTTTCTCGAACATCACTCTAGTCCCTTTGCCCCGGCGCGCCGAACGCCTTCAGTATGTCGACCACCGCCCGCATATGCTCCTCGAGTCCGATGGAAATGCGTAGGCCCTGCGGAATACCGTAGCCGTGCATCTCGCGCACCAGATAGCCCTCGGCGCGCAGCGCCTCGAACGCCGCTCGCGCCGTCTCCTTGTCCGGAAACAGCGCCAGCACGAAATTGCCCTGGCTGTCGGGCACCTGGATGGCGTTGGAGCGCAGGCTCTCCGTCAGCCAGGTCCGCCACTTGTCGTTATGCTCGCGCAGCTTCGCCGTGAACGCCACATCGCGCGCCGCTGCGGCCGCCGCCGCCTGCCCGCTCAGCGAGACGTTGAACGGCCCGCGGATGCGGTTGACCGCGTCGACCACATGCGCCGGCCCGTACATCCAGCCCACGCGTTCGCCGGCAATTCCCATCTTCGAGAAGGTGCGGACCATCACCACGTTCTGCGCACGATCGACGAGTCCGATGCCGACCGAGAAGTCCGCCGCCGTCACATACTCGGCATAGGCGTTGTCGAGCACGAACAGGATGTCGGGCCTGAGCCCCGCATGCAGCCGCTCGATCTCGGCCGTGCTCAGATACGTGCCGGTCGGGTTGTTCGGGTTGGCGAGGAACACTATCCTGGTCCGCGGCGTCACCGCCTTGAGCATCGCATCGACGTCGGCACGGAAGCCCTTCTCCGGCACCATGATGACCTCAGCCGACGCCCCGCGCGTGATGATCGGATAGACGTTGAAGCCGTACTGGCTCATCACCGCGTCGTCGCCCTCGCCCAAATAGACCTGCGCCAGAAGATGCAGCAGGTCGTCCGAGCCGAAGCCGCAGACGATGCGGTTGGGGTCGAGCCCATGGACCTCGCCCAGCGCCTCGCGCAGATCCCGCGACGAGCCCTCCGGGTAGATTTCCAGCTTTCCCGCAACCGCCTCATACGCCGCCCGCGCCTTCGGGCTCGCACCGAGCGGCGACTCGTTGGCCGACAGCTTGACGAGCTTCACCCCCGCCGGCGCGTCCGAGCGGCCGGGTACATAAGGCGCAATCTTCAATATGCCGGGCTGCGGCTGCGGTCGGTCGGGCGGTTCGGACATGTTGCGGCGGCGGGTCGAAAAATCGCCGGGACCATAGGGGACGAGCCCCGCGAACGGAAGCGCCGCCCACCGACGAAATTAGGCTTTCGCTTGACCGGCATTGTGCGTATTATCCGCAAAATACGGAATATGGAGGAAATCCGTGGTTCGCGTCACCGCCGCCCAACTGGCCAAGCAGTTCGGGGCCTATGCCGAAAAAGCCCAGCGGGAGCCCGTGACCATCACCCGGCACGGCCGCGACAGCCTGGTTCTGGTGTCGAGCGAGACCTTCGAACAGATGAAGGCCGCCTACTACGCGCCCAGGCATTACTACGCCTGGGAGTTGCCGGACGAGATCGTGAAGGCGCTCGAAGAAGCTCGCCCGCCCGAAGAGTCCAAGCAGTACAATCACGAACTCGACGAGTAGGCCGTGGCTATACCGGCCCCCGAGCCCGGTCTCGTCGTCCGCTATGGCTTCGTCTGGGGACGTGAGGCAGACGCGGGGCGCGACAGCGCGAGTAAATCCCGGCCGTGTGCCATCGTCGTAGCAACGTCGATGCACGAGGATCAATTGGTCGTCACGGTCTGCCCGATCACCCATCGCCCGCCGGAAAATGACGTCGGCGCCCTCGTCCTTCCACTTGCCGTCAAGAAACGTCTCGGCCTCGACAACGAGCAAAGCTGGATCATCACGCACGAACTCAACGCATTTGTATGGCCCGGCGTCGACCTCGAGGCCATTCCAGATCCCCGATCGGCGTCGCGATCCTTCGCCTATGGACTGCTGCCGGAACGCCTGTATTTGCAAATCCGCGACCAGGTCATTGCCCATCAGCGTGCCGGGCGCCTCCGCGTCGTCAAGCGCACCGAATAACGTTCTACCGCTCCGGCAGGCTCTCCATCGCCGCCTGCGGCGCCATGCCCGGCACGCGGATATAGCGCTCGATCCTCTTCCGCCGCGGCACGGCCGGGAACAGCTCCTTTTTCGCCGACACCACGATCACCCCCGCAAAGGCCGGCCCGAACAGCCTGAGGAATCGTTCGAAAAAGCGCGCGAGCTTCAGCGACAGCCGATGGCCCGACGGCGGCAGGTACAGCGCCTCGCGCCAGGCGATGGGCACGAAGCTATGGTCGCGCAGCAGCTTTTCCACCTGCGTCCGGCTGAACGGGTTGCCGTCGCCGAACGGCGTATTGTCGAGCGCCGCCCACAGCCCGCGCCGCCGCGGCACCACCACGATCAGCTTGGCATTCGGCGCCGCCACGCGCCACAGTTCGCGCATCAGCTCCTCGGCATCCGAGACGTGCTCGAACGCGTGTACCGCCACGATCAGGTCCACCGCGGCATCGGTGAGCGGCATTTCGAGCGGATCGCACATCACCGTGTGCGACGGGCCTTCGCGCGGCCACGCCGACGAGCCCTGCCGCGCCGGCATGAAGGCCAGCACGCGTTCCGCTTTTTCGAGCGTGAACCTGAGGTACGGGGTCGCAAATCCCAGCCCCAGGATGCGCTGCCGCTCGACCGAACCGGCCAGCCGGACGATCTCCTCGCGCAACAGTGCGCGGGAGATCTTCCCCAACGGAGATTTGTAGAACCCGATCAGGCGTTTGACGTCGACGGACATGGCTTTGGCGGGCTCAAGCGGCTAGAAGCTGGCTGTTTGATTTGAGTGGAGCAAGAGAAATTGGCCGTCCTGGTCGATGTGTTTTTGTGCCGGACCGACAATTATGGCTATCTCGTGCATGACGTCGAGACCCGCAAGACCGCGGCGATCGATGCGCCCGACGCCGCCGCCATCAAGGTGGCCCTTAACAATCGCGGCTGGACGCTCACCGACGTCCTCGTCACCCACCACCACCGCGATCATGTCGAGGGCCTGCCCGTCCTCAAATCCGATTTCGACGTCACCGTCACCGGCCCCCGCCTCGAGGCGGAAAAGATCCCCGGCCTCGACGTCATGGTGGCGCCCGGCGACACCGTCTCGGTCGGCGCCACCTCGTTCGCCGTGCTGGCGACGCCCGGGCATACGCTCGGCCATATCGCCTACCATAACGCCGCCGATGGCCATGTCTTCACCGGCGACGCGCTGTTCTCGATGGGCTGCGGCAAGATGCTGGAGGGCAAGCCCGGCCCGATGTGGGAAGGCCTGAAGCTGCTGCGGGCCCTGCCCGACGCGACGCTGATGTTCTGCGGCCACGAATATTCGGCCAGCAACGCCCGCTTCGCCCTGAGCGTCGATCCCAGGAATGCGGCGCTCAACATCCGCGCCACCGAGGTCAACCGCATGCGCGCCGAAAACCGCTTCACCGTGCCGGTCAGCATCGGCATGGAAAAGCGCACCAATCCGTTCCTGCGCGCCGACCGGCCGGAGATGGCAAGGGCCATGGGCCTCGGTCCGGATGTCGACGCCTCGTCGGTCTTTGCCGCCCTGCGCGCTGCCAAGGACAGCTTCGGCTGACCCTTGCGGGAATTAACCACCCGCCGCGAAACCGCCCCAAAAGATTAACAGAGGGTTGCGAACTGGCATGCCCGTTGCGACGTTACGTGCAAGACCGGCGTTTTGGTTGTTCCATTTTGAGACAACTGCGCCGGATCGACACAAAGGCGGCACGCCATGCGCCAGTTCGATACGATCAGGGGCCAACTGCCCGTTCCGACCGGAACGGCCTCGCAGTTCTCGTCGTATCGCGGCGCCTCGAAGGCCGCGTTCCTGAGCCAGCTCATCGCCGAGCGTCACCACATGGCGACGCAGCGCGCCCGCCGCCAGGCGCCAGTGGCCGACGTCCTCAGGACCTACGATGCCGGCGGCAGGATCGCCGAACGCCGCCTGCCCCCCGGCTACCGAATGTCGATCGACGCCTGACCCGGCCTTTTCCGTCACGACTCCCTGCAGTCAGGACTCCAGCGGTTGGCTGATCGAGCCCGTTTGGGATCGATCAGTCCAGAGCGCAAGGCACAAGCGGTTGGCTGATCGAGCCCGTTTGGGATCGATCGGTCCAGAGCGCAATACACAAGCGGTTGGCCGAACGGACGCCCTCCCGGCGGCCGCTCGGTCCAGAGCGGAAACAAAACCACGATGGAATAACGCCAGGGCGCTATTCCATCGTCACGTCGCGGCCGGCGCCGGTGATCGAAATCGAGAAGCCGGCGACGACATCGACAAGGCTCATTGCCATCAGCAGGAAGAATACCGAGCTTGCCGCCACCCCGGCGAGGATGAACTCGACCAGGAAGATGATGAACAGCGCCGTCGAGAGCATGTGCTCGATCAGCGACGAGCGTCCGGTATTGGTCGACTTCAGCACTTCGAAGAACAGGCAGATGAGCCCGATCACCAGCATCAAATCGCCCCAGGTGAGCGACCATTCGGTGCCCGACACCATGCGCACCTGGAACAGTTGCTGGGCCCAGCCCGCCGGCTGCCCGCCGAACATCGTGAAGCCGAGAATGTTGAACAGCAGGAACGGGATGACCAGCAGCGGCGGAATGAACGGTCCGCGCCGCCGCCGCAATCCGGCAGCCGTGGCGGGTGGCACGATCACGGTCTCGCTCATCTGAAACTCCCTCCGTTCAGCGTCGCGCGACAATGGCAAAGAGTGCCGGGCTTCGCCAGCCCCTCCTTGCACCCCGCCGGTCTCAGTACGATATGCTGCGCCAGCACCAGGAGGCGCCGATGTCCGACCCGAACACCACGAGTTCCCCGAGCCCCGATCCGGCCGCGTCCGGCTACAGCGGCAATTGGCGCGACCAGCGCCGCGCCGAACGTCATGCCCGCCGCGCGGCCTGGCGCAATGGCAGCCATCCCGGCTGGGGCGGTCTGCCGATGGGCGGCTTCATCGTCCTCGTCATCGGCGTCGTGCTGCTGGCCGGCAACCTCGGCTACAGCGTCCCGCACAACTGGTGGGCGATCCTCATCCTCATCCCGGCGGTCGCGGCGCTCGTCAATGCCATCCGCTTCTACCGCGCCGAAGGCCAGAGCCCGCGCGTCATCGGCTCGGCCATCGGCGGCCTCGTCATGCTCGCCCTCGCGCTCGCGCTGTTCTTCGATATCGGCCTCGGCCTGTTCTGGCCGGTGATCATCATCGTCGTCGGCGCCGCCATCGTCGCCCGCAGCATGTGGCGCTGAATTTACGGAGCAGGGTTTGACCTGGGCGTCCTGCCTCAAACGACCGGGTGGGACCAACTCCATCCGGACGATCGCCCCCCCTCGGACAGCCTTAGACCTTGAGCGGCCCGACCATCTTCTCCGGCCGCACTTCGGCGTCGAACTCCTCGCCCGTCAGCAGCCCGAGCTCGATGGCGCTCTCGCGCAGCGTCGTGCCCCTCTTGTGCGCGTTCTTGGCGATCCTGGCGGCGTTGTCGTAGCCGATCTTGCGGTTGAGCGCCGTCACCAGCATCAGCGACTGGTCGACCAGTTGCTTGATCCGCTCCCGGTTGGGCTCGATGCCGATGGCGCAATGGTCGTTGAAGCTCTTGCACGCATCGGCGACGAGCCGCACTTCCATCAGGAAGTTGTAGGCGATCACCGGCTTGAACACGTTGAGCTCGAAATTGCCCTGGCTCGCGGCAAAACTGATCGCCGCGTCGTTGCCGATCACCTGCGCCACCACCATCGTCAGCGCTTCCGACTGCGTCGGGTTGACCTTGCCCGGCATGATCGACGAGCCCGGCTCGTTCTCCGGAATGCTGATCTCACCCAGCCCCGAGCGCGGCCCCGAGGCGAGCCAGCGCACGTCGTTGGCAATCTTCATCAGGGCCACCGCGAGCTGCTTGAGCGCCCCCGACGTGCCGACGAACGCATCGTGCCCCGCCATCACCGCATATTTGTTCGGCGCCGTGACGAACGGGCGTCCGGTGAGCTTGCCCACCTCCGCCGCCACCGCCTCGGCATAACCCTCGGGCGCATTGAGGCCGGTCCCCACCGCGGTGCCGCCCAGCGCCAGCTCGTAAAGCTGCGGCAGCGTGGCCTTGATCGCCTCGAGCCCGTGGTCGAGCTGCGCCACCCAGCCGCTCATCTCCTGCCCGAGGGTCAAGGGCGTTGCATCCATCAGATGCGTGCGCCCGATCTTGACCACGTCCATGAACTGCTTGGACTTGTCGTGCAGCGTATTGCGCAACAGCCGCACGCGCTCGAACAGATAGCCCTCGAGCGCTTCGACCGCCGCGATGTGCATCGCCGTCGGATAGGTGTCGTTCGACGACTGGCTCATATTGACGTGGTCATTGGGGTGGATCGGCTTTTTCGATCCCATCGTCCCGCCCGCCAGTTCGATCGCGCGGTTCGAGATCACCTCGTTGACGTTCATGTTGGACTGGGTGCCCGAGCCGGTCTGCCACACGACCAGCGGGAAGTGGTCCTTGAGCTTGCCGGCGATCACCTCGTCCGCCGCCGCGACGATCAGGTCGCGGGTCGTGTCGTCCATCAGCCCCAGCTTGGCATTGGCGATGGCCGAGGCCTTCTTGAGGATGCCGAAGGCACGGATGATCTCCTCCGGCATCTTCTGCCCGCCGATGTCGAAATTGGCGAGGCTGCGCGCCGTCTGCGCTCCGTAATACTTGTCCGCGGGCACGTTGATGGTGCCCATCGAGTCCGATTCAGTACGCATCGAGGTCATTGATTTTCACCCAAAGAAACCTGGCACTTCGGTCACCCTCATTCTGAGGTGCGAGCGCAGCGAGCCCCGAAGGGCAAAGAAAACGGCCAGCCCTTTTGGGACTGGCCGTATCAAAACTCAATAGTTCCGAACCCGGGGCCTAGGCCTTCTTGGGCTCGAGGATCTGCTTGCCGCGATACATGCCGGTCTTGAGGTCGACATGGTGCGGACGGCGCAGCTCGCCCGAATCCTTGTCCTCGACATAGGCGGGGGCGGTCAGGGCATCGGCGGAGCGGCGGAACCCGCGCTTCATCGGCGAGGTCTTGCGCTTTGGAACGGCCATTTCGGTCTCCGTAAAATCGTAGGGTTCGCCGGCCATGCCGACGGCGACAGATCGGGGTCTGCCGGAAAGTTGGCGGCTCTATAGAGAAGAAAACCGCCTTTGGCTAGTGGTTCTCGCCGGTTTCGGGTAATGCCCCGCCATGGCACCGTTCGACCAGAAACTCGTCCAAAACGCCACCGATATCGAGCGCGCGCTCGAAACCCTGCTCAATCGGGAGCGCCTCGCCGATCCGGACCTGCCGCCCGACCGCCTGGTCGCGGCGATGCGCCACGGCACGCTCAATGGCGGCAAGCGCCTGCGGCCCTTCCTGCTGCGCGAAACGGCGGCAATGCTGGGCACCGCGCCCGAGCTCAGCCTCGCTGCCGCGGTCTCGGTCGAGCTGATCCATTGCTACTCGCTGATCCACGACGATCTGCCGGCCATGGACGACGACGACCTTCGCCGCGGCCGGCCCACCGTGCACCGGGCCTATGATGAGGCGACCGCGATCCTCGCCGGCGACGCCCTGCTCACCCTCGCCTTCGCGCATCTGGGCGAACATGGGGCCGAAGACCCCGCCATCCGCGCCCGCCTCGTCGTCGAGCTCGCCACCAGCGCCGGCGCCGGCGGCATGGTCGGCGGCCAGATGCGCGACATCGAGGGCGAAACCACGCATCTCACCCAGCTCGACATCGCCCGCATGCAGGCGATGAAGACCGGCGCGCTGATCCGCGCCGCCATCCGCATGGGTGCGATCCTTGCCGGCGCCGATCGTGACACGCTCGGCCACCTCACCGCCTATGCCGAGGCCGCTGGCCGCGCCTTCCAGCTCGCCGACGATCTGCTCGACGTCACCGCCTCGACCGAAGCCATGGGCAAGGCCACCGGCAAGGACGCCGGCCGCAACAAGCAGACCCTGGTGTCCGTGCTCGGCGCCGACGCCGCCCGCCGGCACCTCGGCGACATCGTCCATGACGCCATCACCGCCCTCACCCCGTTCGGCCCCCAAGCCGACACGCTGCGCGCCGCCGCCCGCTATTTCGCCACCCGGGAAAATTGAATGAGCCTTGAATCTGTTCAGGCCGACCTCGCGGTCCGCGCCCCCGATCTTGCCGTCATGGTCACCGAGGACTCGACCGCAACCGTCGAGCTCGCCGCTGCCGTGCACGGCGTGGCGCCCGGCCAGATCGCCAAGACCCTTGCGATCCGCGTCGGCGACCGCGAATTCCTGCTGGTGACCCGCGGCGATGCGCGGCTGAGCAACCAGAAGGCCAAGGTGGCCTTCGGCGGCCGCCCCCGCATGCTCGGCCCCGAAGACGTACTGCGGCTCACGAGCCACCCGGTCGGCGGCGTCTGCCCGTTCGGCCTCCCTGCCCCGCTGACCATCTACTGCGACGTCTCGCTGAAAATCTACGGCGAGGTCATCCCCGCCGGCGGCTCGACCCACGCCTCCGTCCGCCTGCCGCTGGGCCGCCTCGCCGCGCTCTGCGGCAACCTCTGGGCCGACGCCTGCGACGTGCCGGCATCGTGACCGGCATGCACATCATCGCCGTCAATCGGGGCCGCCCCGAGCACATCCCTGGCCACGCCGCGCTCACCGGCATCTGCAAGCATCCGGTCGACGCGGCGATGATCGCGCCGCTCGGCCTCGAGGGCGATGCCGTGATGGATACCAAGAATCACGGCGGGCCGGATCAGGCGGTCTACCTCTACGGCCGGCCGGACTACGACGTGTTCGAGCGCGAGCTCGGCCGCGAGCTGCCGCCCGGCCTTTTCGGCGAAAACCTCACCATCGGCGGTCTCGACAGTCAGGCAATCCACATCGGCGACCGCTTCGGGATCGGCGAGGTGCTGCTCGAAGCCACCTCGCCGCGCATCCCCTGCGCCACCTTCGCCGCCCGTATGGGCGACCCGCACTGGCTCAAGCGGTTCTTTGCCGCCAACCGTCCCGGCGTCTACGCCCGGGTGCTCCACCCCGGCCGCGTCGAGGCCGGCATGCCGGTCCGCCACATCCCCTATGCCGGCGAGCCGGTGCACGTGATCGAGCTGATGCAGGACTACAAGAACCCCGCGCCGGAACGCATGCGCCGCCTGCTCAAGGCGCCCATCCACCGCGAGCTCGTGGAAAAGTATGAGGCGAAGCTGGCGCAGGGCGATCTGCTGGCCTGAGAGGAACCGGTCCCGGCAATTGAGAGTTCGTACCTCAGGGCCCCCAGTGAGGAGAACCCCATGGCCAGCGAACTCGACGGCGATCCAATATTCCACGCCCGCAAGGTGCGGCAGCGCCTCGAAGACACGCTCACTCACATGCGCGAGGACGTCGACAAGGTCGACGACCCCAAATTCAAGGCGATGTTCGAGACCTCGGCCGAGGTGCTGGGCGGCCTCGTGAAGGCCTTTTCCGACTTCGAGCAGAAGAACGAAGCCGCCTGGCGCTGACCGAACTGTTCGGCCACACCGCCGCCATCAACTGAGCGGCGCTACGGCGTCCGCCAGCTCCCGCCGCAGGGGCCCGTGCGTCTGCTCCGAGAAACGCTCCGCCGTCCCCCAGTCGTAGAGCCAGATCGGCATCCGCCGCCGCTCCTCCGGCTCGCTCGCGTAGCGTGGCACGATATGCGCGTGCAGCGCCGGATCGGAATTGCCGAGAATGTCGTAGTTGACTCTCAGGCATCCCGTCACCGCCAACAGGGCGTCGCCTGCCAGCGCCATGTCCGCAAGGAACAGCGCCCGCTGCCCCGCGTCGAGATCATTGAGCGAACCGACCACCGGGTCGCTGAGCAGGATGAGTTGGCCAGGGACCACCTGCGTGTCGCTCATCACCAGCCAGCCGCTGCGCATCCGGGCGACGAGCCACGAATTGCGCCCCTCCCGCGCCAGTATCACACGCTGGCTGACGATGCTCTTCGCTGCAGTTGCGACAGCCACATTCACTCGGCGGCGTCGGCCTTCGGCCCGCCGCCGAAGCGCTGCTCGATATAGTCGGCGACCATCGCCTTGAACTGCTCGGCCACGTCGGCGCCGCGCAGCGTCGCGACCTTCTTGCCCTCGATGAACACCGGCGCCGCCGGCGTCTCGCCGGTGCCTGGCAGGCTGATGCCGATGTCGGCGTGCTTGCTCTCGCCCGGCCCGTTGACGATGCAGCCCATCACCGCCACCGAGAGTTGCTCGACCCCCGGATAGCGCTCGCGCCACTCCGGCATCGACGACGTCAGATTGTCCTGGATTTCCTTGGCCAGCACCTGGAAGGTCTGGCTCGTGGTGCGCCCGCAACCGGGGCACGCCGCGACGATGGGCAGGAACTGCCGGAAGCCCATGGTCTGCAGCAGCTCCTGCGCCACCCGCACCTCCTGCGTGCGGTCGCCGCCCGGCTCGGGTGTCAGCGACACCCGGATGGTGTCGCCGATCCCCTGCTGCAGCAGGATCCCCATCGCCGCCGACGACGCGACAATACCCTTCGAGCCCATCCCCGCCTCGGTGAGGCCCAGATGCAGCGCGTAATCGCAGCGCGTTGACAGCTCCTGGTACACCGCGATCAGATTCTGCACGTCGGAGACCTTGGTGCTGAGGATGATCCGGTTCGCCCCGAGCCCGATCTCCTCGGCCCGCTGCGCGCTCAGGAGCGCCGACTGGATGATCGCCTCGCGCTGCACCGCCGCCGCCGAAACCGGGTTCGGCGACGCCGAATTCTCGTCCATCAGCCGGGTCAAGAGCTCCTCGTCGAGCGAGCCCCAGTTGACCCCGATGCGCACCGGCTTGCCGTATTTGATCGCCAGCTCGATCAGCGTCGCGAACTGCGTGTCGCGCTTCGCCTTGAAGCCGACATTGCCCGGGTTGATCCGGTACTTCGCCAGCGCCTCGGCCGCCGCCGGATGATCGGTCAGCAGCTTGTGCCCGATATAGTGGAAATCCCCGATCAGCGGCACGGTGATGCCCATGCGGGCCAGCCGGTCGCGGATATGGGGCACCGCCGCCGCGCTTTCGTCGCGGTCGACCGTGATCCGCACGAGCTCCGAGCCGGCGCGCCAGAGCTGCGCCACCTGCCGCACGGTGGAGTCCACGTCCGCCGTGTCGGTATTGGTCATCGACTGCACGACGATCGGCGCGCCGCCGCCGACGGTCACGCCGCCGACATCGACGCCGACGGTCTTTTTGCGCGGAGAAATGCTCATGGGCCCTCGAAATAGGCCGATTGCGCGACGCGTGCAATGTTGCCGGAATGTGAAACCCTTGAAACCACATCGGCCGGTCCCACATTGCATGGGCAAGGAGGATCCCCATGCGCCGACTGCTGCAATTCCGGAACGAGCTTGTGATCCTCTGGAGGGCCTTCCTCGCGCCCGAAACCCCGGCCTGGCTCAAGGGCCTGATGCTGCTGATCCCGGCCTATCTGCTGAGCCCGATCGACCTCATCCCCGACTTCATTCCGGTCGTCGGCTGGCTCGACGACGCGATCGTCATCCCCATCCTCGTCCACCTGATCGTCCGCATGTTGCCGCAGCCCGCCCCGCGCACCCCCCGCAGCGACGGCAGCAAGATCATCGACGGTGACTACCGGCGGCTGTAGGTCGCGCATCGGACATACAAAACATCGTCCCCGCTCACGGAGTGATCATCGCGAAAGCGGGAACCGCCGTTGGCCCGATAACCGAAGTTCCCACTGGCACGGGAATAACCCGGCGGGTAGCGTGAGGATGGTGCTCACCTCTACCGAGCAGCACAGCACAGTCCTCCCGGTTCCGTCATGGCTGGGCGTTTGACCCGGCCACCCAGATGCGCGTGCAGGATACGCCGAGAGTTCGGCTGGGTCCGCGGGGTCAAGCCCGCGGATGACGGACGGAAAGAATGGCGCGGCCGGCGCAACGCCGCCGCAACGCTGGAGTCGCTACTCGAACCGCACCAGCAGGTCCTTGCTGTCGATCTGGTCACCCGGCTTTACCGTGACCTCGGCGACCACCCCGTCCAGTTCGGCATGGATGGCCGTTTCCATCTTCATTGCTTCGATCGACAGCAGCACGTCGCCGGCCGCGACGTTGTCGCCGACCTTGACCTGCAGCCCCGAGATCACGCCCGGCATCGGCGCGCCGACCTGCTTGGCGTCGCCCAGCGCCGCCTTGGCGCGCACCTGCACCTCGCCGACCTTCAGCCGGTCCGGCACGGTGATCGTGCGCGGCTGGCCGTTGAGGTCGAAGAACACCCGCACCTGGCCCTTTTCGTTGGTCTCCGCCCGGCCCAGATAGTTGATCACCATCGTCTTGCCGCGCTCGATCTCGGCGAAGATCTCCTGCCCCTGCTCCAGCCCGTAGAAATACACCGCCGTCGGCAGCACCGCGGTCGGGCCGTATTTGTCCTGCGTCTTGAGGAAGTCGCCATAGACCTTGGGATACATGAGGTGCGACGCGAGGCGGAAATCGTCGACGGGCTCGCCCGTCTCCTTCTCGAGCTTGCCCCGCTCGGCCTCGATGTCGACGTCCTTGAGATACGAGCCCGGCCGCTCGGTGAGCGGCGTGCGGCCCTTCAGCACCTTCTTCTGCAGCGCCTTGGGGAAGCCGCCCGGCGGCTGCCCGAGATCGCCGGCAAAGAACCCCACCACCGAATCCGGGAACGCCACGTCCCGGTTCGGGTCCTCGACGTCGGCGCGCGTCAGGCCCGAGCTCACCATGGCGAGCGCCATGTCGCCCACCACCTTGCTCGAGGGCGTCACCTTCACGATGTCGCCGAACATCTGGTTGACGTCGGCATAGGTGCGCGCCACCTCGTGCCAGCGGCTTTCGAGCCCGAGCGAGCGCGCCTGCTCCTTGAGATTGGTGAACTGCCCGCCCGGCATCTCGTGCAGGTACACTTCCGACGCGCCGCCCTTGAGGTCGCTCTCGAACGCGCGATACTGCGTGCGCACCGCTTCCCAGTAGAACGAGATTTCGCGGATGACCTTGGCGTCGAACCCCGGATCGCGGTCGGTGTCGCGCAGCGCCGCCGCCAGCGAACCGAAGGTCGGCTGGCTGGTGGTGCCCGAGAACGCGTCCATCGCCGCGTCCACCGCGTCGACGCCCGCCGCCACCGCTGCCATGATCGTCGCCGCCGCGGCGCCCGAGGTATCGTGCGTATGCAGGTGGATCGGCAGCCCGATCTCCTGCTTCAGCGTCGCAACCAGCTTCGTTGCGGCGGCCGGCTTGAGCAGCCCAGCCATGTCCTTGATGCCGAGCACGTGCGCGCCGGCCGCCTCGAGCTCCTTGGCGAGGTTGACGTAGTATTTGAGGTCGTACTTGGCCCGGTTCGGATCGAACAAATCGCCGGTATAGCAGATGGCGCCTTCCGCCACTTTGCCCGCCTCGGCCACCGCATCGATCGAGACCCGCATGTTCTCGACCCAGTTGAGGCAGTCGAAGATGCGGAACACATCGACGCCGCCCTTCGCTGCCTGGCGCACGAAGAACCGGACGACGTTATCGGGATAGTTGGTGTAGCCCACGCCGTTGCTGCCGCGCAGCAGCATCTGCGCCAGGATGTTGGGCGCACCCTCGCGCACCGCCGCCAGCCGCTCCCACGGATCCTCGTTGAGGAAGCGCATCGCGACGTCGAACGTCGCCCCGCCCCAGCATTCGAGCGAGAACAGGTTGGGCAGTCCGCGCGAATAGGCCTCGGCGACGCGCGTGATGTCGTAGCTGCGCATGCGGGTCGC
>DATMTK010000027.1:0-1955 GCA_035564755.1 Devosia sp.
GCCGCAGAAGCGCAAGGTCAAGGTCAAGGAGTCGCATGCACTGCTGATGGCCGACGAGGCCGACAAGCTGCTCGACCAGGACCAGCTCACCCGCGAGGCGGTGGACCTCGTCGAGAACCACGGCATCGTGTTCATCGACGAGATCGACAAGGTCGCGGGCGGCGACCGCGGCTATTCCGGCCCGAGCCGCGAGGGCGTGCAGCGGGACCTGTTGCCGCTGATCGAAGGCACGACCGTTTCGACCAAGTACGGGCCGGTCAAGACCGACCACATCCTGTTCATCGCCTCGGGCGCCTTCCATGTCAGCAAGCCCTCCGACCTCTTGCCGGAACTGCAGGGGCGCCTGCCCATCCGCGTCGAGCTCAAGGCACTGAGCAAGGAGGATCTCATCGGCATCCTTTCCGATACCGATGCCTCGCTGATCAAGCAGTATGTGGCGCTGATGGCGACCGAAGGCCTGACGCTCGATTTCACCAAAGACGGCATCGAGGCGATCGCGGATGCGGCCGTGAAGGTCAACTCGAGCGTCGAGAACATCGGCGCCCGGCGCCTCCAGACCATCATGGAGCGCCTCGTCGAACAGCTCAGCTTCGAGGCCCCCGACAAGACGGGCGAGACCATCACCGTGGACAAGGCCTACGTCGCCGACAAGGTCGGTAAGATGGCCGATGATACCGATCTCAGCCGGTTCGTGCTGTAAGGTTGGAATCGCGATTCAATGTAAGGGCCGGGGTAATCCCGGCCTTTTCTTTCGCCATCACTCATGTTTCCGTTCCGTCGTCGCCAATCTCTCCGTTCCGTCATCCGCGTCCCCGGACTTGATCCGGGGATTGACCCGCGGACCCAGCGGAGCGTTCGGTGGCGGCAGAACCTTCCGAACCTCCCTTAGCGCTGCACACATTTCTGGGTGGCCGGGTCTGACGCCCGGCCATGACGGCCGAGAGACAATGGTCGCGGCCTTGCCCTTACCCGACATCGCATGATTCATTGAGCGCTCCCGCGACTCAGGACCCGGCCGCCTTGCTCCTCCCTCTCGTCAAAAACCCTCGCGACGTGCTGCATCAGGTCTTCGGCCATGCCGGCTTTTGCGGGCTGCAGGAGGAGGTGGTCAACCACGTCGTCGACGGCGGCGATGCGGTGGTGCTGTTTCCGACCGGCGCGGGCAAGTCGATCTGCTACCAGGTGCCGGCGCTCTGCCGGCCCGGCGTCGGCATCGTGGTCTCGCCGCTGATCGCGCTGATGCGCGACCAGGTCGAGGCGCTGCGCCAATACGGCATCCGCGCCGAAGCGCTCAACTCGTCGCTGACGCCCGAACATGCGGCGTCAGTGCGCCAGGCGCTGGCCCGCGGCGAGCTCGACCTGCTCTATGTCGCGCCCGAGCGGCTCACGACGCCCGGCTTCGCGCATATGTTGAGCGACGTTCCAATCGCGCTGTTTGCCATCGACGAGGCGCATTGCGTCAGCCAGTGGGGCCACGACTTCCGGCCCGAGTATCGCGAGCTCGCCAGAATCACCGAGCTCTTTCCCGGCGTGCCGCGCATCGCGCTCACCGCCACCGCCGATCCGGCGACGCGCGCCGACATCGTCGAGCGGCTCGGGCTGCACGGAGCGAAGCTGTTTTCGACCAGCTTCGATCGGCCCAATATCAGCTACTCCATCGTGCAGCGCAGCAACGGGCCAAAACAGCTCCTTGGATTTCTCGAACGCCACCGGGGCGAGAGCGGCATCGTCTATTGCCTTTCCCGCAACAAGGTCGAAAAGACCGCCGCCTGGCTGACCGAGCATGGCGTGCCGGCGCTGCCCTATCACGCCGGGCTCGCCGCCAATGTGCGGGCCCGCAACCAGGATGCCTTCCTCAAGGAGGATGCGGTCTGCCTCGTCGCGACCGTGGCGTTCGGCATGGGCATCGACAAGCCCGACGTGCGCTATGTCGCCCATCTCGATCTGCCCTCGTC
>DATMTK010000028.1:0-21185 GCA_035564755.1 Devosia sp.
CCGACCTTCTCGTCGGGCTCGACCTCGAGATTGCCTTCGCCCTCGACGATGAGCTGCCCCGCCGCCGTATCGACATAGATCAGCGTCGAGTTGCCCAACTGCTCGACGATGCGCACCTCGCCATCGAAGGCGGCGCCGTTACCCGGCTGGCCGAGCCGCAGATGCTCGGGCCGCACCCCGATCTCGATCTCGCTTTCGCTGAGATTGCCGCCGCGTGACGCGATCGTCGCGGTGCGGTTGCCCGGCAACGTCAGCGACACGTCGTTACCCTGCTTGCCCGCGACATGCGCCTTGAGGAAGTTCATCGCCGGCGAGCCGATGAAGGCCGCGACGAACTTGTTCGTCGGCCTGTTGTAGAGCTCGAGCGGCGTGCCCTGCTGGCTGATCCGGCCCTTGTCGAGCACCACGATCTTGTCGGCCAGCGTCATCGCCTCGACCTGATCATGGGTGACATAGACCATCGTCGTTCGCAAATCCTGGTGCAGCTTGGCGAGCTCGAGGCGCATCTGCACGCGCAACATCGCATCGAGGTTGCTGAGCGGCTCGTCGAACAGGAATACCTGCGGATCGCGCACCAGCGCCCGGCCGATGGCGACGCGCTGGCGCTGGCCGCCGGATAGCTGCGCCGGCCGGCGGTCGAGCAGTTGATCGAGCTGCAGCATGCGCGAAACCTCGGCGACGCGCGCGTTCTGCTGCTCCTTCTTGGCGCCGGCGATGGACAGCGAGAACGCGATGTTCTGCCTCACCGTCAGGTGCGGATAGAGCGCATAGGATTGAAACACCATGGCGACGCCGCGCTTGGCGGGAGCGGTGTCGGTCACTTCGGCGCCGTCGATAAAGCACTGGCCCGCCGTGATCTCCTCGAGCCCGGCGATCATCCTTAGCAGCGTGGACTTGCCGCAGCCCGATGGTCCGAGAAGGGCCGTGAACGAGCCATCCTCGACATCGAGCGAGAGGTCGGTGATCACCTGCACGTTGCCGTAGCGCTTGCTGACGTGTGAAAGTTGGACGTTGCCCATTCTGCCTGTTTCTCGTTGTCGCCCGGCCTAGCCCTTGATGCCCGCGGTGAGCATGATGGCCTGCGTGACGCGGCGCTGGAAGATGAGATAGACGATGGCGACCGGCAGACCGGCCAGCATGGCGCTGCCGAGGTCGCGCGAATATTTGACGCCGAACGCATCGGTGACCTGCGTGATGCCGACCGTCACGTTGAACATCGGTTCCTCGGTCGCCACCAGGAACGGCCACAGGAACTGGTTCCAGGCGCCGATGAAGGTAATGATCGCCAGCGCCGTGGTGATGCCCCAGTTCATCGGCAGATAGAGCCGGAAGAACAACTGGTACTCGTTGGCCCCGTCGATCTTGGCCGCCTCGCGGAATTCCTTGGGCACCGAGTCGAAGAACTGCTTGTAGATGATCACGGTGACCGGGCCATAGACCAGCTGCGGCAGGATCACGCCGAGCCAGGTGTTGATCAGGTGGAACTGGCTCATCAGGACGAAGTGGTTCACGATCAGCGCCGGCACCGGGATCATGAAGCTGGCGAGGATGATCCACCACAGGATGCGCCGACCGGGGAACTTGAGCTGGCTTATGGCGTAGCCCGCAAGCGCGCTGATGATCACCACGATGACGGTGATCGCGATCGAGGTGGTCAGCGAGTTGACGTACCACTGCCCGATCCTGGTGCCGAAGATCACGTGCGTATAGGAATCGAGCGTGAAGTGCTCGGGCCACGGCTGGAAGCCGGGCTTCACCACGTCTTCCTCGGGCTTGAGCGTGGTGATCACGCCCCAGTAGAGCGGGAACGCCCAGCAGATGGCGCCGATAACGGTAACGATGGTGGCGATCAGCCCGCCGATGTCGAGCGCCTTGATCAGGCGGTACTGTCGCGGCGACATCGTCGCGGCGGCGGGAGCGGTGTCGGTTGCTGCTGCGCTCATTTTTCGCCCCTCGCCCTGAGCAGCTGGTACTGTAGCACCGAAAAGATCACGATGATGGCGAACAGCACCACGGCGGCCGAGGCCGCATAGCCGCCCATGTTCTTCTGGAACGCATTTCTATAGATGAGCTGCACCATGCCCATGGTCGAGTCGCTGCGGCCGCCGTCGCCGAACAGGTACACCTGGTCGAAGATCTTGAACTGCAGGATGAGCTGGATGGTGAGCACGAGCACCGTCACCGGCCAGATCAGCGGCCAGGTGATGCGCCAGAACTGCTGCCAGCGCGTGGCGCCGTCGAGCGAGGCGGACTCATAGATGTCGGGCGAAATGTTGCGCAGCCCGGCGATGAACAGCAGCACATTGAAGCCCGTCAGCCACCACACTGTGACGAAGGCCACGGCCGGCATGAACAGCGACAGCGTGCGGAACACGTTCAGGTGCGTGCCGGCGAAGATCGCGATGATCGGTTGCAGCACGCCGAACTGCTGGTCGAGCATGAACAGCCAGATGCGGTAGACCACCGAGACCGGCAGGATATAGGGCAGGAAGAAGCACGCGAGGACGATCGACTGGGCAAAGCCCTTGAGGCGGTTGACGCCGAGCGCAATCAACAGGCCCAAAAGCGTCGAGGGGATCACCGACAGCAGCACGAAATAGGCGGTGTTCCAGAACGCCACCCAGAACAGGCGGTCGTGGAACAGTCGGACGTAGTTGTTGATGCCGTTGAAGGTGCCCGGCCCGATCAGCGGGGCCTTCTGCAGGCTGAGCCAGATCATCTGCAGCGTCGGATAGATGAAAAGCACGGCGTAGATGATGACGAAAGGGATCGTGAAGATCAGGGCCGCCCACCATTCTGATCGATCGGCCGGTCGCGGCCGGCGCTCAACCAGCGGTTGCGGCGGGGTCGTCTCGGAAATGGTCGTCATGGCACGTCCTCTGAGGCCGGGCTGGGCCGGCAGCATACACCGCCGGCCCGATAACCCCAGATCGTCTTACTGGACCTGACCCTGCAGGTCGCTCTGCAGTTGGCTGATGGCGTCCGCCGGGGCCATTTCGCCGTTCATGCCCGGCATCAGATAGTTGCCGGCGGCGTCATAGACCGGCGAAGCCACGCCGGCGAGCGTCGAAACCGGATCGAACACGGCGGTGGCCGCGAGGCTCGAGTAATCCGAATTCGGCTTGAGGTTCTTGAAGTCGGCGCTGTCACGCACCGGCTTGTAGGCCGGCAGGTGGCCGCCACCGGCCCAGGACAGCGAGTGCTCGTTGAACCAGTGGATCATGTCGAGCACTTCCTTGCGCTTGGCGGCAGGGACCTCGTTGCCCTTGCGGTCCGGAATGGCGAAGGAGTGCGAGTCGGCCCAGGTCGCGGCGTGATCGTAGAACACCGGGATCTGGATGGCGCCCCAGTCGAAGAGCTGGCCCTTCTTGGCGAGGTCCACCATGGTCGGCACTTCCCACACACCGTTGATGTGCATGGCCGCCTTGCCCGAAGTGAACAGGGCGATCGAGGCCGGATATTCGGTCTTGGCCGGGGTATAGCCGTTCTTTACCCAGCTGTTCATCTCGGTGAGCGCCTTGGTGGCATCGGCGATATTGGCATCGCCATCGAGGAACTTGTTGTCGGCGCTGAGGAATTGCGCGCCGTTCTGCTGGTTGAACAGGGTGTAGAAGATACGCCACATGGTGGCGCCGTCGGCGGTCGGGATCGACAGCGGCGTCACGCCGGTCTTGGCGAGTGCGGCGAGCGCCGCATCGAAGTTGGCAGCGCCGTCGAGCCCCTTGGGCTTGCCGTCGTCGCCGAGCAGCCCGGCCTTCTTCAGCTCATCCTTGTTGTAGTAGAGGATGATCGAGTGGATATCGAGCGGGATGGCGTACTGCTTGCCGTCCGGACCCTGCGCCTGTTTCCAGTTCGCCGGCTCGAAATCGCTCGATTTGATGCCCGACGCGGCCTGCTCCTCGGGAGTGATCACGCTGAGTGCACCGGTGGTGATGCCGAGCGGGATGCGCGATTCGTGGTAGGTCATGACGTCCGGACCCTGGCCGACGGCGGTCGAGGTCTGGACCTTGGTGTAGAATGGGGTACCCCAGTCGAGCGTAGTGGCCTGGATCTGGACCTGGCCCTTGTGCTCGGTGTTGAACTGGTCGATCAGCGACTTCATGCGGACGCCGTCGCCGCCACCGAGGAAGTCCCACCACACGATGGTGTCTTCGGCGAGTGCGCCGCCGACGCCCACGGTCAGCAAGGCCGAGCTCAGCAGAGCTGCCCTGACGATATTTCGGATCACTGCAATCCTCCCATTGTTGAACACGTGGCCCTCCCTTTTTTGGGTAATTGGCCCGAACGTGGCGGCGGACATCCCTCGCGCCCGTAACCGCTGATAGGGACCATAAGCACATCCAAACTACCGATCAATACCGGAATTGTTGTTCCAGATGTCTGGTGTACTCTCGGAGTCTTTCAGACCTCGCGATATTTAAATTCGGGCACCGAGCGTGCATCGTTCTCCACGGCAGGGCCAAATCGCCCGAAGTTTGCATTACCTGCCCGGTTCTTGGCCAGTTTGCACAAATCTGACATGTTTCGGCGACGGACCGAGGCGCGTTTCCGGATGCGTCAGTGGTGCTGACCGAGCCGGGTCCGGGACGCTGGATTCCGGCTTGACGAGGACCGGGCCGATCGGTTCCAATAAGCCCAACAACCCGATGTACATCAATAAGTCGGGTTTTCAGGAGGGGCTTCCATGCGGGTCACCGTCACCGCGCATCGCGACTACACGATTTCCGATATTGACGACCGGCTCTACAGCGCCTTCCTCGAGCATCTCGGCCGCGCCATCTACACCGGCATCTACGAGCCGGGGCATCCGAGCGCCGACAAGAACGGCATGCGCGGCGACGTCGCCCAGCTCGTGCGCGACCTCAAGATTCCCTACGTCCGCTATCCGGGCGGCAATTTCGTCTCGGCCTACAACTGGGAAGACGGCATCGGCCCGCGCGACAAGCGCCCGACCCGCCTCGACCTCGCCTGGCATACCTCCGACAGCAACGCCGTCGGCGTCCACGAATTCATCGACTGGTGCGAGACCGTCGGCACGGCGCCGATGCTCGCCATCAACCTCGGCTCGCGCGGCCTCGACCAGGCTCGCAACTTCGTCGAATACGTCAACGGTCCGACCGGTTCGTACTGGGGCGACCTGCGCAAGAGCAACGGCCACGCCGATCCGTTTAACGTCCGACTCTGGTGCCTCGGCAACGAGATGGACGGTCCCTGGCAGGTCGGGCACAAGACCGCCGACGAATACGGGCGGCTCGCCAACGAGACGGCCAAGGCCCTGCGCGCCTTCGACAAGTCATTGGAGCTCGTGGTCTGCGGCTCGTCGCACTCCAACATGCCGACCTATCCCGAGTGGGAACGGGTGGTGCTCGAGCACACCTACGAGTCGATCGATCACGTCTCGCTGCACATGTACTTCGCCAACCGCGAGAACAACACGGCGAACTACCTGGCGCTCAACCACAAGCTCGATACCTATATCGGCACCGTCGCCTCGACGATCGACTTCGTGAAGGGCAAGAAGCGGAGCAAGAAGAACGTCACCATCTCGTTCGACGAGTGGAACGTCTGGTATCATTCCAACGCCGCCGACCGCGCCGTGCTCGACGGCAACAGCGGCTGGCCGCATGCCCCGCGCCTGCTCGAGGACGCCTACAATTTCGAGGACGTGCTGCAGGTCGGCTGCATCCTCAACACCTTTATCCGCCGCTCCGACGTGGTGCGCATCGCCTGCATCGCACAGCTCGTCAACGTCATCGCCCCGATCATGACCGAGCCGGGCGGGCCGGCCTGGAAGCAGACCATCTATTATCCCTATTACTTCGCCTCGATCTTCGGCCGCGGCACCGCGCTCAACCTCAGCGTCGACAGCCCCGGCTACGATGCCGACATCGCCGACAATGTGGCCTATGTCGACGTCGCCGGCGTGCACGACAAGCAGGGCAAGACCGTCACCCTGTTCGCCGTCAACCGCCACGCCACCGACGACGCCGAGATCGCCGTGAACCTGCAGGGCTTCGGCAACGCCCGCGTCATCGATCACCAGGTCATGACCCACAGGGACCTGCGTGCGGTGAACGGCCTCAAGAGCCAGAACGATGTCGTCCCGAAGGCCGGATCGGGTCTCAAGGTCGACGGCGGAACCTTGACCGGAAAGCTGCCGCCCTACTCGTACCAGATGATCCGCCTGCAGGTGGAATGAGCTCCCGGGCCTCACCACCCGGAGATAACCGGCCCTGCGGCCGGCCTTGAGAAGGATCGGATGGCCGACGCCTCCCGCGCGCCACCCGATCCTCCTTTCTTTACGAGAGACGTGAAATGACCGACCAGACCCCAGTCCTCCATCCTCGCCCACGGGTCACCCGGGCCGACTGGGTGGACCTCAACGGCACCTGGCAATTCGCCTATGACGACGCCGACGCTGGCCTTGGCGAGCGCTGGCCGGAGAACCCCGGCAAGTTCGACCGGCAGATCGTCGTGCCGTTCGCGCCCGAATCGGAAATGTCCGGCATCGGCGACACCGGCTTTCACCCGGTGCTGTGGTACCGCCGGACCTTCGCCGCGCCGGCGACTGCCGGCCGTGTGCTGCTGCATTTCGGCGCCGTCGACTATCGCGCCAGCGTCTGGGTCAATGGCGACCTGGTGGCGACGCACGAGGGCGGCCACACGCCCTTCACCGCCGACATTACCGCCAGCCTCAAGTCCGGCGCGGAGCAGGTCGTGGTCGTCCGCGCCGAGGACCGGCCCGGCGATGTCACGCAGCCGCGCGGCAAGCAGGACTGGCAGGAAAAGCCCCACGCCATCTGGTACAATCGCACCTCGGGCACCTGGCAGACGGTGTGGCTCGAGCCGGTGCCGCGGACCTACATCGCCGATTTCCAGCTCACGCCGGAGCTCACCGACGGCAGCGTCAAGGTCGAGGCGGCGCTCAACGCCGCCTTCTCCGGGTTCCTCCACGTCCGGCTGGCGGCGCGTGGCGTCGTGCTGGCCGAGCAGAGCGTGCGGCTCGACGGCGACCGCCTCGAGACGCGCCTGCAGATTCCGGCCGCCACCAACGGCGTCAACCGCAACGACCTCTACTGGACGCCGGACAATCCGAACCTGATCGACGTCACCGCGACCCTCCTCGGCGCCGACGCCAAATCCGTCGACAGCGTGCAGAGCTATTTCGGCCTGCGCAGCGTCGGTATCGCCAACGGCCGGTTCCTCCTCAACGACCGACCGGTATTCGTCCGCTCGGTGCTCGAGCAGGGCTACTGGCCGAAATCGCACCTCACCGCGCCGAGCGCCGACGCGCTGAAGCATGAGGTCGAGCTGATCAAGTCGCTCGGCTTCAACGCGGTGCGTATCCACCAGAAGATCGAGGACCCGCGCTTCCTCTACTGGGCCGACCATCTCGGCCTGATGGTCTGGGGCGAGATCGCCAATGCCTACGAGTACAACGCGCAGGCGGTCGACCGGCTAACCCGCGAATGGCTGAGCGCCGTCAAGCGCGACCGCAGCCATCCGTGTATCGTCACCTGGGTGCCGATCAATGAGAGCTGGGGCGTTTCCGACATCGCCATCCGCCGCGACCAGCAGGATTTTGCAACGTCGCTCTACTACCTCACCAAGGCGATCGACCAGACCCGTCCGGTGATCTCCAACGAGGGCTGGGAACACACCATCTCCGACATCTGGGGCTTCCACGACTACACCCAGTTCAAGGCGCACCTCGCCGAGCGCTACGGCACCAGGGAAGCGATCGAGCGCACGCTCACCGAAATGCGGCCAACCCGCAAGCGTCTGCTGCTCAGGCCCGAGGATCGCCGCGGCCAGCCGGTGATGCTGACCGAATTCGGCGGCCTGTCGATGCACCCCAAGACCGGCCAGGCCTGGTTCGGCTACGCCACCGCCGAGAGCGACGACGAATACCTGGCGATGATCAAGTCGCTGTTCGACGCGATCTACGAGAGCACCGATCTCGCCGGCTACTGCTACACGCAGATCACCGACACGCTGCAGGAAACCAACGGCCTGCTCGACGAGAACCGCAACCCCAAGCTGCCGGTCGAAAAGCTCCGCGATATCATCATGCGCCCGAGCAACGCCGTGCCCAGCGAGTCGCTCGACGTGGCGCGGCAGAAGGCGCTGCGCATCAGCTTCGGCCAGGTGGTCTGAGGCGTGCCGCCGGCCGGCCGCCCGGAGGCGTCGTTCGCCGGCGGGCGCGCCGACTGGCTCGATGTGCTCAAGGTGCTGCTCGTGGCGGGCATGATCTGTGCCCACTGCATCCAACTGCTGATGGTGCGGCCGGCGCCGGCCGAAGCAGTGCTGAGCAACTTCATCAACATCGTCACCTTCTCGGGCTTCATGCTGGCCTTCGGCATCGGCGTGGGCCTGTCGCGGCGCACCAAGAGCTGGGGCCGGCGGCTGTGGCCGGTGCTGCTCCTGCTGCTCGCCACCTGGACCTCGGAGTTCGCCTTCGCCGTGCTCGTCGACCGGCAGGCGATCGGGCCTGACCTGCTGCTGCCGTTGCTGACCTTGCGCCGGCTCTACGGCTGGAGCGAATTCCTCGCGAGCTTCACCGTGCTCTATCTGGTGATCGCGATGGCCCGGCCGCTGCTCGTCGCGATCGCCACCAGCCGCTGGCTGCTGATCATCGCGATCGTCGCCTGCCTCGCCTCGACCTGGATCGTGCTGAACACCGGCTGGCCCCTGGTCCCCGCCATCGTCGGCACCACGGACTTCGCGAGCTTTCCGCTCCTGCCCTACCTGCCGTGGTTCCTCATCGGCATCGCCATGGCCCGCGGCAGACGCCTGCCGCCCTGGCTCGAGTGGATCGTGGCCGCCATCGCGACCGCCGCCTTCGTCTATTATCTCTGGCAGAACCACGACCTGCCCGGCCGCTTCCCGCCCACCGTGCTGTGGATCGTCGGTCCGGCGCTGCCGCTGCTGCTCTACCTCGCCATTGCCCGCGGCATCGGCCGGCTGCAGCCCCCGGGCTGGCTGCTCGGCACCGGCCGGCACGTGCTCGCGGCCCTGCTGGTCTCCAACCTCGCGATCTTCACCCTGCGCTGGGCGTACGGCTATCGTTTGGGCTTCGCCTGGTGGGAACCGCTGGCCATCGCCGCTGCGATCATCGTCGCCGCGACCGTCTGGACCGGTATCCTCGAGATGATGCGAACGCGGCGCGCGGCCGCGGCCACTCCTGCGACCGCCTGAACCTCAGTGCGACTCGATGATCGTCGGCGCCTCGAGCAAGGGGATGAGCGACATGGGGAAAGCTCCGCGGCACACTCGAATCGCCGGGACCATGCCGGCGGCGAGCCGGCGCGTCCATGCCGCCTGGGCTAGGGGCTGGACGCCGCCGCTTCGTAGTCCCCCACGAAGCTCAACAGCTCGTCCGGCTCGAGATCGGACACGGCGGTGAAGACAAAGCCGTTGCCGCTCCACTCGACCATGTTGTAGCCGCCCGAGGCCAGCGGCTTCGGCGCGACGATTGCCGTCGTGCCCGGTTGCGCCACCACCGAGATGGTGTGTTCGCTGTGTCGGTAGACCAGCGTCGGCACCGATTTTTCGCCGAACACGTCGACCCGGCCGCCGACCAGCGGATAGCCCTGCGGCGCAAGGTCCGGTGCCGGCGGCGAGAGACCGAGATGCGCGTCGAGATAGGGCTTCACCGTGTGCCGATCCGACGACAACACATCCACCGGACTCGCGGCGAGCAGGCTCCGCCGATGCGCGTCGGCCACCAGCGTCTCGAACGCGGTGCCGCGCGGGGCGCTGAGATAATAGGTCGCGCCGCTCGCGACGAGCGCCGTGATGACAACCGCTGCCGCGATGTTCTGCCAGCCCTCGGCCCACCGTCGGGCCGGTCTGGCGGCCGGTGCGGGCGCCGCCAGCGCTTCGATGCGAGCCAGCAACTCGGCCGAAACCGCCGGACGATCGAGCGCCGCCACCGCCGCGCGCGTCGCCTCGATCTCGTCGCGCGCCGCCGCCAGATCCGGATCGGCCGCGATCCTGTTGGCCCACACCGTCGCCTCGCGCGCATCGAGCTCGCCGTCGACGAAGGCGTTGAGCGCGATGCGCTCGTCGTCGCTGAGGCTCCGGCTCATTGCTCCGCCCTCCTGACCAGCGCCGCCAGGTGCTGCCGGCCGCGGGCGAGCCGCGACATGACGGTCCCGATCGGCAGGTTGAGCACCTCGGCGATTTCCTTGTAGCTACAGCCGTTGACATCGCGCAGCACCAGCACCTCGCGCATCGGCAGGGTAAGCGCCGCGATCGCCGCCGCCACCATCTGCTGGTCGGCGCGGCGGATCAGCTCGGATTCGGGCGTCGGCTGCGGATCGGCGCCGCCCGAGGTATTGGCGGCCGACGCCTCGTCGATATCGGCGAGATCGCCCACCATCACCAGCGCGCTCGAGCGCTGCCGCGCGAGCCAGCTGAAGGCGGTGTTGCGCACGATCGTCAACAGCCACGCCCGCGCGCTGCCGCCGCGATAGCCGTCGATGCCCTTGAGCGCCCGCATGCAGGCGTCCTGCACGATGTCTTCGGCGTCGCTGGCATTGCCCGCCAGCCAGCGCGCAAGCGCCAGACCGTCGGCCAGATGCGGCACGACGACCTGACGAAACAGCTCTGCCGCGCGGTCCTGGTCCAATGCCTGCCTGGTCTGGGGCCGATCGGTGCGCCCGCCCGAAGGCGCGCGCACCATGTGAGGAGTGCCCGTCACTGCACGACGATCGTGCCCTTCATGAACGGGTGCAGGCCGCAATGATACCCGATCTTGCCGGCTTTCGAGAAGGTGAAGGTGACCTTGTCGTTGGTGTCGAGCCCGTCGGAGTGGAAGCTGCCGTCGTCGGCGATCACTGAGTGGATGGTGTCGTCACCATTGACGAACGTCACCGTGTCGCCCACGGCGATCGTCGTCGCCGCCGGTGCGAAGGCGAAATTGGAGATCGTGACGGTCACGTCCTTGGCGAACGCCGGCATACAGAAGGCAAGTGTCGCAAGGCCGGCCGCCATGCCGAGGCTGAGGGAGATACGGGGGAGGCGCAGAAACATGGTCGTGTCCTGAGTTGGGAGGAAGGTGAGGCATGGACGCCTCAGAGGGTGCTGTCGGTGATGGCGAGGTCGCGCTGGCCGACCACGTAGTTGACGGAGGTGAGGCCGAGCAGGCCCCTGAGCTGCTCCGCCGGCACGATCATCGGCCCCGGAGCGGGCGCCGCGCCCGGCGCCGGCTGCGGGAAGGCCGTCGAGCGTGCGGTGTGGAAGGTCATGTTGCCTTCGACCTTCTGGATGATCTGGTGGATATGGCCATTGAGCACCGTCACCGAGCCGAAGCGCTGCAGCAGCGCCAGCGCCTGCGCGCTGTCGTCGGTGCCCCAGCCCCATTGCGGATAGATCGTCCACAGCGGGATGTGCGCGAACACCACGATCGGTTGCGAGCTCGGCCGGTTGGCGAGGTCCTTCTGCAGCCAGTCGAGCTGCTCCGGCCCGAGATTGCCGAGGCCGCCGGCCTTGAGGTTCACGACATTGACCAGCCCGATGAAATGAACGCCGTTCTGGTCGAACGAGAACCAGCCCTGCCCCCAGCTGTCCTTGCCGTAGCGGTCCATATAGGCCTTGCCCTGCCCGGCATCGACCATGTCGTGCTCGCCCGGCACATAGTGGGTGACGATCTTGGTCGAGCCGATGATCTGGTCGGCGTCGTCGAACTCGTCGGGCTTGCTGAGGTGCGTGATATCGCCGGTGTGGATCATGAAGTTCGGCTTCACCGCCAACCCGTTGATCCGTCCGATCGCTTCGTTGAGCGTATCGATCGCGGTCACTTCGGCTTCCTTGTCGAAGCCGATATGGCTGTCCGAGATCTGCAGGAACGTGAAATTGCTGGCGGCGGCTTCCGCCGCCTGGGCCTCATCGAGGAGGCTGAGCGACTTCGGGATGCCCCCCGACAGGGTCCAGATCACGCCGGTGCCGGCCCACACCATGCATTCGAGCGCATGGCGGCGGCTGAGCTTGCCCGGCTTGGCCTCGCTGTTGTCGGTCATTGTCGGTCTCCTTGGGCGCCATGGGGCGCACGTCGAGGAGACCGGCAGGGCGACCGGGATATTCCGGCCGCCCGATCACAGGCGTGTGAAGATCAGAGCTGGCCGGCGCCCTTGAGGTCGGCCACCACGCGGTCGGCCATGTGTACGCAGCGTTCGCCGTCGAACGGAAAGAGCGCGCTGAACGCGAGGCTCAGCCGGTCCTCGATCGCCGTCCGCAGCAGGCGCCGGGCGCGGAACAGCCGGGTGTTGACCGTCTCGAGCTTGATCCCGAGCTGCGCCGCGGTCTCCTCGCCGCTCATCCCCTCGACGTCGCGCAGCACGAACACGGCGCGGAAGGCCTCCGGCAAGGCGTCGACGGCCTGCTCGAGCAACTCGCGGATTTCCTGGCGGGACATGGCGGTCTCCGGATCTGTGTGGGTCTGCAGCAGCGGAAACTGGATGATCTGCGCACTGCTGGCTTGTTCGAGCTCGACCTGTTCGAGGCCGGTGGTGGGGCGAAGCTTGCGCATCCGGCCGAGCGCCTCGTTGAGCACGATACGTGTGAGCCAGGTGCTGAGCTGCGCCTCGCCGCGAAACCCATTGAGGTGCGTGAAGGCCTGCACATACCCGGCCTGCACCACGTCCTCGGCATCGGCATCGTTGCGCATGATCGACCGGGCGGCACGGAACAGCCGCTGGTTATAGCGGCGGACGATCTCACGTACCGCCGCTTCGTCGCGCGCCTGCGCCCGCGAGACGAGCTCGGCTTCTGGGGTTTCGGCCAGGTCGCGCGCGGTCGCCGCGCTTGCTCCACTCATCTTGGTTCCTGCGGTGTTGCTCGGATCAGTATAGCGGATCGCGAAGCCGATTGCTCCGCGATCCTGTGGCTCGCATCAGGGCGGCGTGATGACCAGCGTTCCGGTCATCCCCGGATGAAACTTGCAGTAGAACGCCACCGTACCGGCAGCCCCGACCGTCATCGTCGCCGAGCTCTTGGCCGGCAGATCGAGGTCGAAGCTTTTGTCGCGCGCCGTCGCCGAATGGCGCAGGATGTCGTCGTTCTGCCAGACGATGGTGTCGCCCGGATGCAGCACTGCCGGCACCGGCCCGAACTTCATCTGCGCGACCACGATCGTATACTGCGCCGCGGTGGCGCCGAAGCTGCCGGCGGCCATGAGGGCCGCCGCCAGAACCGCAACCCTGAGGATGCGCATCGCCATTCTCACTTGAACTCCGCCGCGACCATCTCGGCGTGCTTTTCGTGCTCGGTGAAGAGCGTCAGGCCCTGCTGCAGCAGTGCCTTGAGCTCGGCATTCTGGGCCGCCGGGATCAGCGTCGTGCTCAGCGCCGCGTCGATCGCCTTGTGGTACGCGACCTCGTTGTCGATATAGGCCTTGTCGAAAGCGGCGCCGTCCAGCTTGGCGAGTTCGGCGAGCTTGTCGGCGGCCGCCTTGCTCAGCGCCTGGCTGGTCGGATTGTCCTCCGGCGTGACGTTGAGCTTCTTGACCAGCGCCAGCGCCTGGTCGTTCACCGCCTTGTGGTCCTCTGCCATCTGCTTGGCGAAGGCGACGATATCGGCGTTCTTGCTCTTGGCGATCGCCTGCTGCGCGGCGGCGATGTCGATCTGCCCGGCGGTATAGGCGATGTGGGCGATCTGCGGATCGGTGGGCGCGTCGGCGGCGATGGCCGCCCCGCTGAGCCCCATCGCCAGCAGCGCGGCGATCATGATGGTACGGATCATTCGTTTCTCCTTTGATCGCGGGCGGCTCTTGCTGTCCGCAAACCATTGGATGCGGCCCGGCGGCAAATCTTCCCGGCGCGCCGCGAGGAGAAACTGCGGCAGGCTATTCCGCCACCGCCGGCGCCGGCGCCGCGGTTTCGTTGCGGCCGCGAAGCTGCTTGTGCGGCATCAGCGCCATGATGATGGCGCCGGCGAACATCAGGCCCGCATTGGCATAGAACAGCACCGAGAACGGGAACGTGTCGGTCACGTGCTGGATGCTCCCGCCGGCTTCGGCGCCGAGCGGGATGCCGTAGCCGAGCGCGATGGCGCCAAGCACCGCAACGCCGAGCGCGGCGCCCAGTGAACGCAGGAACGTCAGCATGCCGGTCGCCACGCCCAGATGCTTCTGGTCGACGCCGTTCTGCACCGACACCGTGGTCACCGGGAACGTGGTGCCCAGGCCGAAGCCGATGACGACCAGCAACCCCTCGAGCACGATCAGCGACGTTTGCGACGCCCACAGCCCCAGCGCAATGAGCCCGAGTCCGCTGACGATTGAGCCGATGATCGCAATGTTCTTGACCCGGACCACGCGCAGCGTCAGTCGGCCAGCGAAGGTCGCACCGGCCGTGGTGCCGAGGAGGAAGCCGAGCAGCGCATAGCCCGAGCCGGCGGGCGACAGGCCGAACCAGGCCTGCCCATAAACCGGCAGGTACACCGCGAGCCCGACATTGGCGGCGGCGATCATGAACATGGCAAAGCACCCCGCCAGCACGATCGGGCTCGACAAGACCTCGAGCGAGACCAGCGGCTCTGCCGCGCGGCGGAGCCGGATGCCGAAGGCGATCCACAGCAGCACCGACACGATGCCCAGGCCGATGATCTGCGCCGAGGCCCAGGGATAGACCGCCCCACCCCAGTTGAGCATGAGCAGCAGCAGCGCGGTCGCGACGACCAGCAGCAGCGAGCCGATATAATCGAGCTTGTGCGCGCGGGTGACGGCGTGCAGCTTCTTGAGCGGCTTGTTGATGACGATCATCGCCACCGCGCCGAGCGGCAGGTTGAGCCAGAAAATCAGCGACCAGTTCCACTCGGCCAGCGTGCCGCCGAGCAGCGGCCCGGCGATGCCGGCGACCGCCCACATCCCTGAGATCCAGGCCGAATAGCGGCCCCGCTCGCGCGGTGGCAGCATGTCGCCGATGATGATCTGCGACAGCGCGAACAGCCCGCCGCCGCCGATGCCCTGGATGGCGCGGCCGCCGATCAGCACGAAAATGTTGGGCGAGAGCGCCGAGATCACCGAGCCGGCGAGAAACAGGATCAGCGCCGCATAGAGCGTCCGCCGCCGGCCATAGATGTCGGAAATCTTGCCGTAGAGCGGCGCCACCGCGGTCGCGGTAAGCAGATAGGCCGTCACGATCCACGGCAGGTATTGCGGATCGCCGAGCTGCCCGCCGATGGTCGGCATGGCCGGCGTCACGATCGACTGGTCGAGCGCGGCGAGCAGCATCGCCGTCAGAATGCCGATCATGGTGACCAAACGGTCGCGGTCGCTCAGTTCCGTATGCGGTACGGCCTTATCCATTGCTCTGTCCGTAAAATCGAATATGCGCCTCGCCCGGCGGGTGGCGTCGGTGCGGGCGACGTCTCGCAGAATTGTACGCTTCAATTCGTTCGGCGGCTTTGCGCCGCCGGCGCCCGGCTTTAGGCTGGCGCGGGCCGCCGGTCAACCGATGCCGGGTTCCGGCGCCCCCGGGAACGTGCGGTTCCGCCGGCGCGTTCCTGCTCAGGCGCTGACATCGAAAGGAAACCGCCATGTCTCGTCCGTCCGCCATCGCCGCCCTGCTTGGCCTGGCCGCCATTGCATTGCCCGGCGCCGCTCTCGCCCAGCCCCTGCACATCACCGTTCCCGGCGGCTACTACGAAGCGCCGCTGCCACCATCACAAAGCTATGACTATTATGCCGTGCAGCCTCCGAGCTTCTCGCTGCCGTTCGATCCCGCCGGCGCCGCGCAGAATGCATTGGTTGCCGTGCCCTGGGCCCACCATGTGCGCGTCGACTATGCCATGAGCCCGGCGCTGGCCTCGACCCTGGCGCGCACGCATGATTCCTTCAGCGCCCACTGGAGCAAGTGCCAGGCCCGCTTCTCGAGCTACAATCTCGTCGACGACACCTATACCGGCCGCGACGGCGTGCCTCGCTACTGCACGTTCTGACGGGAACATCGGTCCCGTTCGAAGGTTGGGGACAACAACGATCTCGATCGGAGTTGTCCCATGCGCCTGCAGTTTATCCTTCCCCCGGCAATGCTGGCACTGGCCGTCTCACCGGCCTTCGCCCAGCTTGCCCAGCCGTTGCCGATCGCAACCGTCACCTGCCGCGATATCGCCAAGGTGCAGCCGGCCTATCAGGCGGCGGTGATTTATTACGCCGCCGGTTACAGGGACGGGCTCGACTACGGCCTCAGCGTCCAGGGCGTGCAGACGGCGAGGAGCTCCAGCGCACTTCCCTCGACCGATCTCGGCTCGGCCGCTCCATCCGCGCCGAGCACGCAGGCGCAGGCGTCCGCGGCCATCGCCTCCCCGTCTGCGCCGGCCGCCTCTTCCGCTCCGCCCCCGGGCGCGACCGTCGACACCAACAATGGCGGCAGCAACGCCACCGGCGTGGTTGCCGGATTGACCCTGCAGCCGCAGGATATCATCACGGCCTGCAAGGCGGCGCCCGATGTGCTGCTCACCGACATCATCGTCAACCACGGTGGAGCGACCGGCATGCACGGCACCCCGGGCGGGATCGTCAGCGGCCCGGTCTCCGGCGCCGTGGTCAGCAACGGCTCGGGCGACGTCCCTGCAAACTCCAGTGGCGGCGCAGCGTCGACCACCAACGGCAGCGGGACCGCAGGCCCCAACAGCACCACGAACTCCGGCGCCGGCGCGGTCAACGACGACCTCAACAATGCCGGCGCGCAGAACCAGCAGAACATTGCGGCGCCGCCCGGCACCGCAACCAATCCCGCCGCCGGCAAGACGCCAGGCGCGGCAACGACGGGCACGACCGGAACCGGCGCAACCTCGCCCTGAGGAGCCTCAGGTCATCGATCTGGTCGTTGCACCGCGGCTCACGCCCAGTAGGGCTCGCCGGCGAAGCGATGGCCCTTGAGCCAGTCCTCGTCGAGCGTGACCCCAAGTCCGGGCGCGTTCGACACCTGCATCCGGCCGTCCTTGATCCTGAGCGGATTTTCCGCCGCCCAGCGGTTGGCGGTGGCGCCGCGGGTACATTCGATCCGCGGACAATCGAAGATCGCCGCGCCGAGCTGCTGGCTCGCCAGGTTGAGCAAGAGCCCGCTGACATTGTGGAGCGTGACCGGCGTTCGATAGATTGCCGCCTGCTCTGCAATGGCGCGGGTCCCGGTGATGCCGCCGGAATTGACGATGTCGGGCTGCAGGCAATCGACCGCCTGTGTCTCGAGGAACGGCAGCGCATCGTCCACCAGCTCGATGTTCTCGCCCGTCATGATCGGCAGCCGCGTCGTGCGCCGCAGCGCCAGCCAGTTTTCCGCAAAGCCCGGCTGCAGCGGGTCCTCGTAGTAGAGCGGCTTGATCGCCTCCACCGCCTCGGCCACGGCGATCGCGCTCGGCGTGTCGAGCTCGTTGTGGCAATGGACGATGATGTCGATCTCCTCGCCCAGGTGCTCGCGCGCCAGCTCATACGAGCGCCGCACCTTGCGGATGTCGGCCGGCGACAGGCTCGGCACATATTGCTGCATGTGGAGCCCGAGGCACGAATGGATATCGACCTTGAACGCGGTAAATCCGTGCGGATCGGCCTTGAGCTCCGCCGCGCGGTCGCGCCATGCGGCCGCATCGGTGAAATCCCCCTGCGGGCAATGCGAGTAGAGCGGAATTTCATCGCGGAACCTGCCGCCGAGCAGCGCATGCACCGGCTGGCCGAGCAGCCTGCCGGCCAAATCCCACAGCGCCATGTCGATGCCGGAGCAGACCGGCATCTGCCGCCCGCGCTGCGGAAACGCCGTGAACATGTTGTGGTGGTGCACCCGGATCGCCAGCGGGTCCTTCCCGATCAACCCCAGATGTGGCAGCCGGCCGCCACCTGCGGCGTGCGTATGGATCGCCGCCCGTACGAAGTCGCCGTCGAGGTTGCCGCATTCGCCGTAGCCGGAGATGCCGGCGTCGGTGTCGACGCGGACGAGGCAGAACCCGTCATCGAGCCGCATCGCCCTTATGGCAGTGATCGCCGCCTGCCCGGCGTCGCGGCGCGCCGCCTCGTCCAAGGGGGTGGATCGCGTCAATTCGGCCTCCGCTGAGTCTCTTCCCTCGCCACAATCTCAGCCGCAGCCGCCGGACGCCAGTCTTCATCGATTGCGAACAAAACGAGAATTATGCTGACTGGTGCTTCGCGCCAACCGCCCTGATTCGCCGTGCTCGCCGAGATCGACTACCTCCATCGCCTCAATCCCGAGCAGCGCCGCGCCGTCGAGCACGGCGTCGGCACCGGCACGGTCGGCGGTCCGCTGCTGGTGATCGCCGGCGCCGGTTCGGGCAAGACCAACACGCTGGCGCACCGGGTCGCGCATCTGATCGTCAACGGCGCCGATCCGCGCCGCATCCTGCTGATGACGTTCTCGCGCCGCGCCGCCGCCGAGATGAGCCGCCGCGTCGAACGCATCGCCGGCCAGGTGATGGGGACGAGTTCGGGCGCGGTCACCGACGCTCTCAATTGGGCCGGTACCTTCCACGGCATCGGCGCCCGGCTGCTGCGCGAATACGCGCCGCATCTCGGCCTCGGCCCGCAATTCACCATCCACGACCGCGAGGATTCGGCGGACCTGGTGAACATCGTCCGCCACGACCTCGGCTTCCACGAGTCGAAGTCGCGCTTTCCCGCCAAGGGCACCTGCCTCGCCATCTATTCGCGCACCGTGAACGCGCAGAGCGAGCTCGCCGAGGTGCTGAAGGAAGCGTTCCCCTGGGCCGCGATGTGGGAGGCCGAGCTGCGCCGGCTCTTTGCCCGCTATGTCGAGGTCAAGCAGAGCCAGAACGTCCTCGATTACGACGACCTGCTGCTCTACTGGGCGATGATGATGCGCGAGCCGGCCATCGCCGGCGACCTCGGCAGCCGCTTCGACCACGTGCTGGTCGACGAGTACCAGGACACCAACCGGCTGCAGGCCGCGATCCTCTTGGCTCTCCGTCCCGATGGACGCGGCCTGACCGTGGTGGGCGACGATGCGCAGTCGATCTATTCGTTTCGCGCCGCCACGGTGCGCAACATCCTCGAGTTTCCGCAGAGCTTCTCGCCCCCCGCCGAGATCGTCACGCTCGACCGCAACTATCGTTCCAGCGCGCCCATCCTCGATGCCGCCAATGCGGTGATCGCCGAGGCCGCCGAGCGCTTCACCAAGAACCTGTGGACCGACCGCGCGTCGGCGATGAAGCCGCAGCTCGTGACCGTCCGCGACGAGCCGACCCAGGCGCTCTACATCGTCGAGGACATCCTCGCGACCCGCGAGCGCGGCGTGCCGCTCAAGCAGCAGGCGGTGCTGTTCCGCACCTCGTCGCATTCCGGGCCACTCGAGATCGAGCTCACCCGCCGCAACATCCCGTTCGTGAAATATGGCGGCCTCAAATTCCTCGACGCCGCACACGTCAAGGACATGCTGGCGCTGCTGCGCTGGGCCGAAAATCCGCGCGACCGCGTCGCCGGCTTCCGCGTGCTGCAACTGCTGCCCGGCATCGGTCCCGGCACCGCCGGCAAGGTGCTCGACGCCATGGACGAGGCGCCGCGTCCCTTCCCGATGCTCGCGGGGCTGCCGGCGCCCGCCCGCGCCGAAGGCTGGGACGGCTTCGTCGCCGCCGTCACCGGGCTTGCCGGATCGCGCGACTGGCCGGCCACCTTCAGCCGCGCCCGCGCCTGGTACGAGCCGGTGCTGGAGGAGGCGCACGAGGATGCCGCGGTGCGGCTGCTCGATCTCCTGCAGCTCGAGCAGATCGCCGCCGGCTATCCGAGCCGCGAGCGCTTCCTCACCGAGCTGACGCTCGATCCGCCCGAAGCCACGTCCGACCTGTCCGGCCCCGGCCTCAAGGATGAAGACTATCTGATCCTGTCGACCATCCACTCGGCCAAGGGCCAGGAGTGGAAGAGCGTGCACGTGCTGAACGTCGTCGATGGCTGCATCCCGTCCGACCTCGGCACCGGCTCGACCCACGAGCTCGAAGAAGAACGCCGGCTGCTCTATGTCGCCATGACCCGCGCCCGCGATGCGCTGCACCTGGTGATGCCGCAGCGCTTCTTCGTTACCCAGCAGCAAAAGCACGGCGACCGCCACATGTATGCGCAGCGCACGCGCTTCATCACCCGCGCCATGCTGCCGCTCTACGACGACATTCTATGGCCGAAGCTGAAGCCGCTCGATGCCGATCGTATCATGCCCAGGGCCAATATCGACCTCAGGGCACAAATGCGCACGATGTGGGCGAAATGAGCCTAGTGGTTCACCAGCGCCGCGGCGCGGCCGAGCATGCCCTGCTCGGCGCTCTGCCAGACGATGTGGTTCTTCTGCCCCGGTTCGGCGACTTGCACCTCGGCACGGCGGCCCTCGCGGGCGAACGTGCTGGCGAGGTTGATAGCCTCGAGCTCGGCGCTTTCGCGGCTCAGGAACGGCCCCTTGGACTTGCCATTGAGGTCGATCCACCACTTGTTGCGGGCATAAATGACGATGAAGATGGCGGTGGTCATACGCAGGTACTCTTTGCTCGCCGCAGCTTCCCAATACACCATATATTGCGCAAAGTGGAGCGGCTTTCTTGAATATGCTTAAGAACGACGCCTGCCTGGCGGGCTGATGGCGGTGCGGCCCCGTGAGATTTCGCTGCCGCAGGCCCGGCGCATCTGGCTGCGGGCGCAGCGGCTGGATACGCGCGAGCCCTTTGGCGCCGGGCCCGAGGCGACCCGGCGCGCCATCGAACACCTCGGCTACGTGCAGATCGACACCATCAATGTCATCGAGCGGTCGCACCACCACATCCTGTTCTCCCGCATCCCCGCCTATCGCCGCGCCGACCTCCATCGAGCGCAAACCGTCGACAAAACGGTGTTCGAGTACTGGACGCACGCCCTCGCCTATGTGCCGGTGCGCGATTTCCGCGTCTTCTGGCCGGTAATGAAGGCCCAGCGGAAGGCCCCGACGCACTGGTATGCCGATGCCGACGAGAAGGCGGTGCTGAAGCTGGTGCGCCAGATCCGCCGCGACGGCCCGATTTCGATCCGCGACATCGAGGAAGAGCCGGTCGAGAAGGACCACCTCTGGGCCAGCCGCAAGCCGAGCAAGCGCGTGCTGCAGCGGGGCTTTTTCGAAGGCCGCCTCGCCATTTCCGAGCGCGTCGGCATGGTCAAGACCTACGAGCTGATGGAGCGCCATTTCGGCTGGAACCGGTCGCCC
>DATMTK010000029.1:0-7390 GCA_035564755.1 Devosia sp.
CCCAAAACGTCAGTGACTTCATTTGGCATCGGCTTTCAGAGTGGGGATTGAAACGTGTTTACGGCTATCCCGGCGATGGTGTCGGCAGTCTGGACGTAGCGCTGGAGAAGGCAAAGGACGTCATGGAATATGTCCAGGTGCGCCATGAAGAGATGGCCGCCTTCATGGCTTCCGCGCATGCCAAATTCACCGGTCAAGTGGGCCTCTGCTATGCGACTTCCGGACCCGGAGCGATCCATCTGCTCAACGGCCTCTACGACGCCAAGCTCGATGGCCAGCCGGTGCTGGCCATCACCGGGCTGCAGTTCCACGACCTGCTGGACACCTTCACGCAGCAGGATGTCGAGCTCGACAAACTCTACATGGACGTGTGCGTCTACAACGCTCGCATCATGGGCCCGCAGCACGTGCAAAACGTCACCGAGCTCGCTTGCCGGAGCGCGCTGGCCCGGCGCGGTGTCGCCCACGTCACCATTCCGGTCGACATGCAGTCCCAGCCAGTGAAGCGCGCCCCGCGCTCCGAGCGCAACATTCCCAACCACGTCTCCGAGATGATGGCGCGCCCGGCCAACCTCGCCAATGCGGAGCAGATGGCCAAGGCTGCGGCCATCCTCAATAGCGGCAAGAAGATCGCGATCCTCGCCGGCCGCGGTGCGCTCGCGGCACGGCAGGAGGTGCTGGCGGTGGCCGAACGGCTCGGCGCGCCGATCATCAAGCCGTTGCTCGGCAAGGGGGCGGTGCCGGACGACAGCGCCTATAGCCTGGGCGGCATCGGACTGCTCGGCACCAAGCCGGCGCAGGAGGCGCTCGAGGCTTGCGACACGCTGCTGATCGCCGGCAGCTCGTTTCCCTATATCGAATTCTACCCCAGGCCGGGCGCTGCCCGGGCCGTGCAGATCGATATCGACGCGCAGCGCATCGGGCTGCGCTATCCGGTGGAAGCCGGCCTCGTCGGCGATACCGGCAGCGTGCTGCGGGCGCTGCTGCCCGAGCTCACGCGCAAGGAGGATCGCAAGTTCCTCGACCATGCGCAGGCGGACATGGGCGACTGGCAAAAGCTCATGACCGAGCGCGGCACTCGCACCGAAATGCCGATGAAGCCGGAAGTGGTGGCGCACGAGCTCAACAAGCTGTTGCGCGACGACGCGATCGTCACCACCGATTCCGGCACCATTACCACCTGGATCGCCCGGCACCTGATGATCCGCGGCGAGATGATGTTCTCATGCTCGGGCAACCTTGCGACCATGGCCTGCGGCCTGCCCTATGCGATTGCGGCGGCCGTTGCGCATCCCGGCCGGCAGGTTGTCGCCTTCGTCGGCGACGGCGGCCTGACGATGCTGCTGGGCGAGCTTGCGACCTGCGTGAAATATGGGCTGGACGTCAAGGTCGTAGTTATCAAGAACAACGTTCTTGGCCAGATCAAATGGGAGCAGATGGTGTTTCTGGGCAACCCTGAGTATGTCTGCGAGCTGCAGCCGATCGACTTCGCCACCGTGGCGCGCGGTTTCGGCGTCAAGGGTTATGTCGCCGACGATCCCAAGACCTGCGGCGACGTGCTGCGCGAGGCGCTGGCCGCTCCCGGACCGGCGCTCATCGAGGCCGTCGTCGATCCGCACGAGCCGCCGATGCCGCCCAAGGCGACGCTCAAGCAGGTCTCGAACCTCGCCCGCGCGCTGGCCGAGGGCACCCCGGCAGCCAACAAGATCGCGCTGACGCTCGCCTCAGACGTCGTGCGTGAAGTCGTTTAGCGGCGATGTCGGGCCCGCGTCCACGGATCGATCGGGTCAGCGCGGCGGCCTATCGGATTCCGACCGATGCTCCGGAGGCCGACGGCACGATTGCGTGGATCGCCACGACGCTGGTGGTCGCCGACGTCACGGCGGGCGGCCAGAGCGGCATGGGATATGCTTACGCCGATGCCGGTAGCCTTCGCGTCATCGAGGGAACGCTGAAGCACGTGCTGACGGGACAGGACCCGCTGGATATTCCCGCGCTGTGGTCCGCGATGGTGGCGGCGGTTCGCAACATCGGCCGCGACGGCATCGCCATGGGCGCGATTTCGGCCCTCGACGTGGCGCTGTGGGACCTGAAGGCGCGCCTGCTCGAGGTCAACCTCGCCGAGCTGTTCGGGCGTGCCCGGCAGCGCGTGCCGATCTACGGCAGCGGCGGCTTTACCTCCTATTCGAACGATCGGCTGGCCGCGCAGCTCGGCGGCTGGACGACCAAGGAGGGGTGCCGCTGGGTGAAGATGAAGGTCGGCACCGACCCCGCAGCGGACTTCGACCGGGTGCGGCTTGCGCGCGAGGCGATCGGTGACGCGGGCCTGTTCGTCGATGCCAACGGCGCCTATTCCCGCAAGCAGGCGCTCGATTTTGCCGAGCGCTTCGCCGAACTCGGCGTGAGCTGGTTCGAGGAGCCGGTATCGAGCGACGATCTCGACGGCCTGCGCCTGCTGCGCGACCGGGCACCGGCCGGCATGGACATCGCGGCGGGCGAGTACGGCTATAACTCCTTCACGTTCCGGCACCTGCTCGAGGCCGGCGCCGTCGACGTGCTGCAGGCTGACGCGACGCGTTGCGGTGGCTATACCGGCTTCCTCAAGGCCGCGGCGCTGGCCGATGCCTGGGGCCTGCCGCTTTCGGCGCATACGGCCCCGGCGCTGCATCTTCCGGTTTGCTGTGCCGCATCGGGCCTGCGCCACATCGAATGGTTCCACGATCACGCGCGCATCGAAGCCATGCTGTTCGACGGCGCGCCGGTGCCGCACGACGGCGCCATCGCACCCGATCCCCGCCGCACAGGCCATGGGCTGAGCTTTCGCCGGTCCGAGGCGGCCTCGTTCGTACTCAACTGAAAGCATCCGCCGTGACCGCACGCCCGCTCGACCTCAATTTTGCCAGCCATCCGGACCGGCTGCTCGGTCGCGCGCCCAACGGCCGGATCCAGACGGCAGCGCCGGAGGCGTCGGCCAGGGCGTTCACCGCGCTCGGCAACGCGCTGGCCGCGAGCATTGCCGGCGAGGTGCGGTTCGACGCCGGATCGCGGGCGCTCTATGCAACCGATGCGTCCAACTACCGGCAGGTGCCGATCGGCGTCGTGCTGCCGCGCACGATCGACGATGTGGTCAAGACCGTGGAGCTCTGCCGCAGCCACGATGCGCCGATGGTGATGCGCGGCGGCGGCACCAGCCTGGCCGGGCAGGGCTGCAACGTCGCGGTGCTGGTCGACTTCTCGAAATATCTGCACGAGGTAAAGAGCATCGACGCGGACCGCCGGCTTGCGGTGGTCGAGCCCGGCTGCGTGCTCGACCATCTGCGGCAGGCGGCGGAGCAGCATCACCTGACCTTTGGGCCCGATCCCGCGACGCACGATCACAATACGCTTGGTGGCATGCTCGGCAACAATTCGTGCGGCGTGCATTCGGTCATGGCCGGACGCACCTCCGACAATGTCGAGTCGCTCGAGATTTTGACGTATGACGGGGTGCGGATGACGGTGGGCCGCACGGATGAAACCGCGTTCCAGGCGCATCTGGGGGCCGGCAGCCGCGAAGCGGAGATTTTCCGGGCGCTCGATGCGTTCCGCCGCCGCCATCACGATTTGATCGTGGCCCGCTATCCGCAGATTCCGCGCCGCGTCTCCGGTTACGAGAACCTCGATCAGCTCTTCGATGAAAATGGCTTCAATGTCGCACGTGCCCTGGTCGGCACGGAATCGACCTGCGTCACCATTCTGGAGGCGACGCTCGATCTTGTGCCGAGCCCGCCGCACCGGGCGCTCGCCATTATCGGCTTCGACGACGTGTTCGAGGCCGCCGACGCCGTGCCGCGGGCGCTGAAATTCAAGCCGATGGCGCTCGAGGGCATGGACCAGTTGCTGGTCGATTTCGTGCTGAAAAAGCAGTTGTATCCGGACGACGTGGCGATGCTGCCGGACGGACATGGCTGGCTGATCGGCGAGTTCGGCGGCGACACGCCCGACGAGGCCGCCGACCGGGCGCAGGTGGCGATCGACGGCTTCAAGGACGGTCATGCCACGACGCTGGTGCGCAAGCCCGAGCAGCAGCGCAAGATCTGGGAGGTGCGCGACGCGGCCCTCGGAGTAACCGCGCACGTGCCGGGCACGGCCGAAGGGCATCCGGGCTGGGAGGACAGCGCGGTCCGCCGCGACAATCTCGGCCAGTATCTGCGGCAGCTTAAAGCGCTGTTCCATAAATACGGCTACGAGCAGGTGTCGGTGTACGGCCACTTCGGCGATGGCCTCATCCACTGCCGTATCCCCTTCCGGCTCAGGACCGAGGAGGGGGTCCGGGCCTGGCGGCGGTTCCTCGGCGAGGCAGCGGATCTGGTGGTCAAGTTCGGTGGCACGCTGTCGGGCGAGCATGGCGACGGCCAGGCGCGGGCGGCGCTGCTCGAAAAGACGTATGGCCGCGAGCTGGTGCAGGCCTTCCGCGAGTTCAAGGCGATCTGGGATCCCGAGGGCCGGATGAACCCGGGCAAGATCGTCGATCCCTATCCGATCACCTCCAATCTCAGGCTCGGCCCGGCCTACCAGCCGCCGCAGCCCGAGATCTGGTTCGGCTATCCCGAAGACGAAGGCAGCTTCAGCAAGGCGACCCGCCGCTGCGTCGGTGTCGGCTCCTGCCGGCGGCGCGACAGCGACAAGAGCGTCATGTGCCCCAGCTACATGGCGACCAACGAGGAGAAATACTCGACGCGTGGGCGCGCCCGCCTGCTGTTCGAGATGATGGAGGGCGGGCCCATTGCCGACATGTGGCGCAGCGCCGAGGTCGAGGACGCTCTCGCGCTCTGCTTCGGCTGTAAGGGCTGCAAGAGCGACTGTCCGGTCAACACCGACATGGCGACCTACAAGGCCGAGTTCCGGGCGCATCACTACAAGGGGCGCCTCAGGCCGCGCGCGGCCTACTCGATGGGGCTGATCCGCGACTGGTCGCGGATCGCCGGCAGCGTGCCGTGGCTCGCCAATTTCGCGCTGCAGACGCCGGGGCTCAGCGGCCTCGCCAAGGCCATCGGCGGCATTGCGCAGCAGCGGCGCATTCCGCGCTACGCCGACGAGCCGTTCAGCCGCTGGTTCGGTAGGCACGAACCGCCGGCCAAGGCCGAAGCGCGGCCCAAGGTGATGCTGTGGCCGGACACCTTCAATTCCTACTTCCGTCCGCAGACGGCGATCGCGGCGACGCGGGTCCTCGAATCGCTGGGCTATGCGGTGACCCTGCCGCCGCGCCCGCTCTGCTGCGGCCGGCCGCTCTACGACTGGGGCATGCTCGCCAAGGCGCGGGGGCTTTGGCTCGAGACGATCGATGCGCTCGAGCCGGCGCTACGCGAGGGCACCCCGATCGTTGGGCTCGAGCCGGCCTGTGTCAGCGCTTTCCGCGACGAGCTGCCGAGCCTCATGCACGGCAACGAGCTCGCTGGCAGGCTGTCACGGCAGGTGACACTGCTCTCGGAATTCCTCGAACAGGACGGCCATGAGGCGGCCTTGCCGAAGGTCCATGGCAATGCGCTGGTGCATGTGCACTGCCACCACCACGCGATCATCAAGCCCGACGCCGAGATCGCGGTGCTCGACCGGGTCGGGCTCGATTACGAGGTGCTCAGGTCCGGTTGCTGCGGCATGGCCGGCTCGTTCGGCTTCGAGGCGGACAAGTACGAGGTGTCGCAGACCGCCGGCGAGCGCGTGCTGCTGCCGCGGGTCCGCGAAGCGGCATCGGAAACGCTGATCCTGGCGGACGGCTTTTCTTGCCGCGAGCAGATCGAGCAGGGCACCGGCCGCACGACGTTGCACCTGGCCGAGCTGCTGGCGGCGCATCTGCCGCCGCAGTGAGCTGCCTGCTGCGACGCGCTAACCCTGCGCCGAATCCTCCGGGGCCGGGGCCCTGCTGCCCCAGCCGCGGTTGAAGTAGAGCGCGAGCAGCGTGCAGACGGCGCCCGACAGCAGGTAGAGGCCGATCGACCACAGGCCCAGATGCGTCGCGAGGATCAGCGCCACGAACGGCGCGAAGCCGGCGCCGATGAGCCAGGCAAGGTCCGAGGTGATGGCGGCGCCGGTGTAGCGGTAAGTCGGCGCGAACGACGAGTTGATGGTGCCCGACGACTGGCCGAAGGCCAGTCCCAGGAGCGCGAAGCCCACCAGCATGTAGGCAAGCTCGCCCCAGCCGCCGCGGTCGAGGAACTGCGGGGCGAAGCCGCTATAGGCCGCGATCAGCACCGCCGACACCGCCAGCAGGGTCCGCCGCCCGTAGCGGTCGGCCAAGAGGCCCGAGGCGAGGATCGCGAGGATGCCCACGGCGGCGCCGGCGATCTCGATGCGCAGGAAGCTGACCGGGCTGTCCTGCGTGAACAGCGTGACCCAGGACAGCGGGAACACCGTCACGAGGTGGAACATCGCGAAGCTGACCAGCGGCGCGAAGGCCCCGAGGATGACCGTGCGGCCCTGCGCGCGCAACGTTTCCACCACGGGAGCGGGCTGCAGTTCGCGGGTCTCGAACAACTGCTCGAACTCGGGCGTGGCGACGAGGCGGAGGCGGGCGAACAGCGCCACGACATTGATGGCGAAGGCCACGAAGAACGGATAGCGCCAGCCCCAGCCCAGGAAATCCTCGGATGACAACGTGCTCAGGAAGAACGTGAACAGGCCGCTCGCCAGCAGCAGGCCGATCGGTGCGCCCAGTTGCGGCACCATGGCGAACCAGCCGCGCCGATTGGCGGGGGCGTTGAGCGACAGCAGCGACGGCAGGCCGTCCCAGACGCCGCCGAGCGCGATGCCCTGGCCGACACGGAACACCGCCAGGAGCAGCGCCGCCATCCAGCCGACCTGCTGGAAACTGGGCAGGAACGCCATCGCCATGGTCGAGCCGCCCAACAGGAACAAGGCGACGGTGAGCTTGGCGCCGCGGCCATGCTTGCGGTCGAGCGCCATGAAAATCAGCGAGCCGATTGGCCGCGCGATGAAGGCGAGCGGAAACAGCGCGAAGGAGTAGAGCGTTCCGGTCGCCGCATCCACATTGGGAAACAGCAGCGAGGGGAACACCAGCACCGAGGCGATCGCATAGACGAAGAAATCGAAGAATTCGCTGGTGCGCCCGATGATGACGCCGATGGCGATCTCGCCGGGGGCGACGCGGTGGTCCGGCGCATTGACCAGCCGCGCATCGCGCTCGAGCGGCGTGGAGTTCGCTGTGTTCGTTGCGGTCACGTGGCCTGCTCCCTGGATTGATACGCCGCCGCACACCGTCCTATAGTCGCACAGACGGCGGCAGTTCCAAATGGCATTTCAGTCCTGCCGCAAAAGGTTCGCGTCAGGCATTGGACAAAATGTCCAATGTCGTCCCGTCAACGCCAAGGTTAGCGCTCGCCCATGCGCCAGC
>DATMTK010000030.1:0-23603 GCA_035564755.1 Devosia sp.
CGCCTGAGGGGTTCGATGCTCCCGCAGCCGGCCGATTCCGAAGACGTTGCCTCGATTCCAACGGCCGCCATCGTCGGTGTGCGTGGCCCCTCACGGATCGCCTCTGCGTGGCAGTTTGCGCGGCCCGGCTCGCCTCGCCGGACTGGCGCCCAGTCGAGAGGCTTCAGCGCTGGCCAGATCGACGGCCAAGGCTGCTTGCGGCCCTGGCAGATGGCGATTGGCTGTCCCTGCTCCTCGTAGGGAACGGCGACCGCGTCGTCGAGCCGAGCCGCTCCGGTGCAATTGGCAAAAAATGGTGCAACCTTACCCAGCATCCCCCCGACCACCGGCCAACCGCGAACCGGAGCGACGCTGGGATACGAGCCATTCCCACCCCTAGCGGGCGGCTTTCTCCCCACCGGCGGCCGTGATGACCGCCACGATGATGAGACCTGTCAAAACCAGACGCAGGCCGGGGCTCACGCCGAACGTGTTGAGCATCGTGAGCAACAGCACCAGAAACAGCGACGCGCCCCAAATGCCCGGTACGTTCGCTTTGCCGCCGGCAACGGAGGTCCCGCCAATCACCACCACGGCAATCGACGTCAACAAGTACTCGTTCCCGATGTCCACACTGGCACCGCGGAAATAGCCGGCGAGCAGGGCCCCATCGAGGCCGCCAAGAGCACCGCACAAGGCATAAGTGTAGAATCGAATTCTCTCGACGCGAATGCCGGCAAGCCATGCCGCCCGCATGTTCTGGCCGATGGCGAGGACGGAGCGGCCGTAGATCACCTTGTGCAGCACGACGCCCATCACGATCGTGAACAGCAGGACGACGATCGCCAGCACCGGAATGCCCAGGAGCTGGATGTTCGTGAAGTTGGCGAACCCGTCGGGCGGTTTGATCTGCAGCCCACGCCCATAGCTGATATCGATCGACAGGATGATGAAGCTGGAGCTGAGGGTGGCGATGATCGGAGGGATGCGAAGCAACCGGATCAGGCCGTAGTTCGCGACACCCACCGCTAAGCCGCTTCCCAACGCCGCAGCAAGGCCAACTGCGACCATCGCGTCGCTGTCGCCCATCGTCTTCATGGCCACCGCACTGGCAAGGCCGATATTGGCGGGCAGCGACAGATCGACATTACCGGGTCCCAGGGCGATGACGAACATCTGCCCGACACCAACGACCACGGAAAAGATCGCCAGCGACAACGCCGCGGTCACGATGCCGCCGGTGCCCGCCCCGCCCGTAAACGCGATTGTGGCGATCAGCACCAGCAGGGCGCCGGCGAAGGACCAGATCCACGGGCTGCGCGCGAGCGCCTCGATGAGCTTCACGAGCGGCCCTCGCGGCGGCTGATCAGCGTGCGCGCGGCAAGCACGATGATCAGAATCAATCCGTATGCTGCGTACTGCCAATCAGGTGGAATGTGCATGAAGCTGAGCAGCGAATTCGCCGCCAGCGCCAAAGTCAGGGCGCCGAGGACGGCGCCGACGGGCGAGACCCGCCCCCCGACGAATTCGCCGCCACCCAGAATGACGCCCGCAATCGACAGCAACGTGTAGCCGTTCCCGATATTGGCGTCGCCGGAGGTGGTCGTGCCGATCAACGCCAGACCGGAGAGCACCCCGAACAAACCGGCAAGCCCGAACATCACCATCTTGATTTTGAGGATCGACCAGCCCGCCCGACCGATCGCCTGAGCATTTCCGCCCGCGCCCCGCAGCACCGCGCCGTACGAAGTTCGCATGAGTCCAAAATGGACGACGAGCGCGAGGACCACGGCCGCGACAATCGGGAATGGCACCAGGGCAGGCTGCATGCCCATGAAGGAAAGGAGCCAGCCGGGAGCCTTGCCGCCTGGCTTGGGCAGCACCAGGATCGCCAGCCCTTGCCAAACGAAGCTCATCCCAAGAGTGACCACGATCGAAGGCAAGCGGCGCACATGAATCAGCGCCCCCAATCCGGCGTATGCGCCGATGCAGGCAACCAGGACCACCGCGCCGACGAGAGGCTGGTCATTCAGCAACGTGGCCGTGATGCAGCCGACGAAGCCGACGAATGGCCCGATCGACAGGTCGAGCTCGTTGATGGTGATGACGAACATCTGGGCAATGGTCGCCAGGGCAATCGGGATCGCGAGATTCAGCATCAGATTGAAGCCGAAATAGCTGATGGCTCGCGGATTGAGCCAGGCGATCCCGATGAGCACCAGCGCGAGCGACAATGCGGGGAGCAGCGCGCGCAGCAGCCGCGTTATGCCCTGCGGCTGGCGCGACGACCCTCGCTGGCCGACTTCGGCAACCGCGGTCATGGTGCCGGCTCGGCGAAGGAGGACTGGATCACGCGTTCCTCGGTGAGTTCGTCGCGTCTCAGGTTGGCGACCAGACGTCCATTGCGGAACACATAGACGCGGTCGCAGTTGCCCAGCTCTTCGGTCTCGGTCGTGTACCACAGGAAGGTGCGACCACCGGCGGCCTCCCGTCGGATCAGCTCATAAACCTCGATCTTCGTTCCGACGTCCACGCCGCGCATCGGATCGTCCATCAGAATGATCCTGGCGTCTGAGCCCAGTGCGCGGGCGAACAAGACCTTCTGCTGATTGCCTCCGGATAACGAGAGTATGTTGTTATGCAGGTCAGGCGTGCGGATGCCGATCCGCTGTTGCCAATCACGCGCGAACGCCATCTCTTTTTCCGCGGAGATGAGGGCCCCCTGGCGCAGCCGACGCAGCGACCGGACGGTGATGTTTTCCACTATCGGCCAGAGTGGAAACACGCCGTCTGTCTGGCGATCCCCGGCCACGAGCGCCACGGGGGCGGTGACCTCGACTCCAGCTTTGGGAGATGACATCGCGACGCCGAATATATCGAGCAACAGCCGGGTCTGACCGTGACCGGCGAGACCCGCGAGGCCGATGATCTCGCCCTCTCTGGCGATCAGCTCCTGGTCGTCTGGCTGGCGCGACGGCCGCGCCCGAACCTGGATCGGCCCGGTCGCGTGGGTGACGCCCGAGCGGTCCTCCGCCACTGTCTGCTGAACGCTGCCCATGGCGGCGACCAGCCCGTCGCGATCAAAGGCGGTTGCCTGATCGGCGGTAACGACCTTGCCGTCGCGCATCACGACGATCCGATCCGCCGTGCCGAGGATCTCGCCGAGAAGGTGCGATATCAGGATGCAGCTAACCCCTTGCGCCGTCGCTCGCTTCACGAAGGCCAGCAACTGCGCGGCCCGGTGGGCGTCGAGTGAAGAGGTCGGCTCGTCGAGGATTACGAGTTGCAGCGGGTCGCGCGTGACGGTGAACGCGCGAGCCACCTCGACCATCTGGCGCTGGCCGATCGGGAGATCTCCAACCACATCCGCAGGATCTATGCCGTGGCCTGGGAAAATCTCATTCAGCTTGTCCCCGATCAGTTGTGCCGCTTTGCGGCGCCATCCGATGCCGCTGATGCTGGAGTGGCTCACGCGGGTGTTCTCTGCAACCGTGAGATTGGGCGCCAGGGATAGCTCCTGAAATACGCACCGCACGCCCAGTGCCTGCGCCTTGAGCACGGAGTACTCGGTCTGCCTTGCTCCATTGACGATTATGCCGCCATGGTCCGGAGACCCCGTGCCGGCGATGATATGGATCAGGGTGGACTTACCGGCGCCGTTGTGGCCCACAAGTCCCACGCATTCGCCTCGTGCAATGAACAAATCCACGCCGTCCAAGGCACGAACGGCGCCGAAATGCCTTTCGACGCCGTTCAGTTCAACGACATTCACGCCTGACGCGGCCATGCTTCACATCACCGTCAAACGCCCGCGCAGCTCACGTCCGCTCGGGTCCTACTTGATGTTGGCCTTGATGGCGTCCAGGGCTTCCTGCTGTGTGTATTCGTGGCTTGCAACGCCGCCCTTGGGGAGCTTGGCGAGTTCGGCCTCGAACGTATCCTGCGTGAAGGCGAGATACGGAACCAGCAAGTCGTGCGGAATGTCCTTCCGACCATCGAGAACCTGCTGCGCCACCCAGAACGCCAGGGTCGACAGACCAGGCGCTATCGACGCCGACCAAGTGGTGTAGCCGTCCTTGTCCTTCTGCTCCTTCCACCACTGGAACTCGTCCTGACGATTGCCCATGATGATCGTGGGGCGTGGCTTGCCGGCCGCGGCGAATGCCTGAGCTGCACCGTATCCGTCGCCTCCCTGATCGACGATGCCGACGACGTCAGGCAGCGAGGGCAGCACCGTGGCCACTGCCTTCTGCGCCGTGGTCTGGTCCCAGTTGCCGGTCACCGAGTTGACGATCTTGAACTCCGGATGGGCGGCAATGCCTTCGAGAATGCCCTTATGGATCGCATCATCGATCGAGGTACCCGCAAGCCCGCGGATCTCGAGAAGATTCCCGCCCTTGGGCTGGAACTTCGCCATTTGGTTGACCTCTTCCTTGCCCATCGACTCGAAGTCGACCACGACGCGGTAGGCGCAGGGTTCGGTCACGATCCCGTCAAATGAAACGACCACCATGCCGGCATCGCACGCCTGCTTGATAGCGCCGTTAAGAGCGTCGGGAGACGCCGCATCGATCACGATGGCGTTGTAGCCCTGTAGAATGAGGTTCTGGATTTGAGCGGCCTGCGTCGGCACCTGCTGATCCGAGGTCGTGAACACGTCGGCGGCAGCCACGACCTTGTCGGCGAGCGCCTTTTTCGTCACGAGGTCGTAGCTTTGCAGCATGGCCTGTCGCCAGGAATTGCCGGCATAGTTGTTCGAGAAGGCGATCTTCATGCCGGAGGTATCGGCAAAGGCCGTGCCCGACATGAGTGTGAGCGCGATGGCGCCGAGAGCGAGCGATTTCTGCATGTAATCCTCCTTCACATCTGCTCCGAGCATTGACCGCATGCGTGCAGATGGAGAGCAGACGCTATTGCTAACATGTTAGTGCGGTCAAGCGATTAACGCCGAGCGTGATCGCGAGCGAGTGGTCGGTGCTTCGCAACAGCGTTGTGAAGATCAGGCGAGGGTTTCGCGGGCGCCGTGCGCCGTCCTGTCCGAAGGACGTCACGCCACCGCTGCTGTCTGCATGGCGAAGGCAGGCGCCTTGTTCAAAGAGATCGCCGATCTCTCGGCCATAGCTCAACCAAGCTGACCTTCTGGGGAAAGGATGGTGGGTGCGACAGGGATTGAACCTGTGACCCCCGCCGTGTGAAGGCGATGCTCTCCCGCTGAGCTACGCACCCATCCTGTCGGGACGCCGAAAGGCGTGGTCTTTCAAAGAGATGGTGGGTGTAACAGGGATTGAACCTGTGACCCCTACCATGTCAAGGTAGTGCTCTCCCGCTGAGCTATACACCCATCTCTCCGGTGCGCCGGACGGGCATCCGTCGCGGCGCGGGATAGACCATAAAAGGCGCGCGGGGGTCAAGCGTCAATTCCCCCGCGCCGCGACCTGCTAGTCGGTGGCGAAAAACAGCAGCGAGCGGTCGGAAGTTTCGAACAGCGTGTCGGCCAGCGTCCCGAACGACAGCCGGTCGCCGGTGCGGCGGCCGACCCCGAGGACGACGAGATTGTAGCGGCCGCGCCGCGCCTGCGACAGGATCGCCAGCTCACGGCTGCCGCCGTCGGCGCGGATGGTCCGCACCTCGACCTCGAAATGCCTGCCGACCTCGCGCACATGCTCGAACATCGCTTCGATCTGCGATCGTGGCCGCGGGCCGTCATCCTCCGCGGGCACCGCGATCGCGGCGACGCGTGCCTCGCTCGCCCTGGCGATCAGCACCGCCAGCTCCAGCGCCCGCATCGAGCGGTTGTCGCCGCCCATCGGCACCAGGATGCGCAGCGGCGCCTCCGGCTGCCGCTGCAGATTGCCGCGCGCGCTGACCATCGCCGCCGCCTGCCTGAAGGCATCGAGCGCCGGCTCGACGCGCGGATCGTAGCCTTCGACATCGGCCGCCGTGTCGAGCCCGAGGAACATCAGGTCGTGCCCTTTTTCGAGTTCGCCCGCGATCGCTTCCTCGAGGCTCCTGACCAGCGGCCGGGTCTCGACATGGATGGTCGCCTCGCGCGTCTCGTCCGCTTCCTTGGCCTTGACGATGCTCTCCTCCGACGCCGCCTTGACCTGCTCGGCCGGCGCCGCGGCCTCTGCCTTGGCCGTCTCCTTTGCCGGCGTCGGCTGTGAGGGCGCCTGAGTGGATCGCTGTTCTTTCTCGGGCGGTGCCAGCACCGTCACCGGCATGTTGCGCAAGCCGCCCAGATGGCCGGCAAGCACCGAGGTGAGCTTGCCGGTCGGCGACTGATCGGCAACCACGAGGATGCGCTCGAGCTGCGACACGAAGCTCTCCTCCTCGAATTCCTCGCGCTCGAGCCGCTCCTTTTCCTCTTCCTTGATCGGCAGCCGGCCGAGCGCCCAGCGCAGCGTCGGCGGCATGATCAGCGTGGTGACGATCGCCATGGTGACGATCACCGAGAACAGCCGCTGGTCGAGCACCCCGACGCTGAGCCCGATCGAAGCGACGATCACCTCGGTCGAGCCGCGCGCATTCATGCCGAAGCCGAGTGCCAGCGCCTCGCCATTGCTCATGTTGTTGAGCCGCGCGCCGAGGAACGCGCCGCCGAACTTGCCGATGCTGGCGATCAGCACCAGCCCCAGTGCCAGCAGCGCCGTCGCCGGATCGAGCAGCACGCGCAGATCGGTATGCAGGCCGGTGAGCCCGAAGAACACCGGCATGAACAGCGCCGTCGTCAGCCCGCGCAATTGCTCGTCGATCTGCCGCGTCAGGATCGGCGACTGCCCGATCAGCAGTCCGGCGATGAAGGCGCCCAGCACCGTCTGCACCCCGATCGCCGCCGTCAGCAGCGCCAGTACGCACATCAGCCCGATGATCGCCGTGGTCACCGGCAAATCGCTGTGGAGGTTGTCGTTGGTCCAGCGGATCACCTCGAACGCCGCACGCCGCCCCACCGTGAAGGCCAGCGTCAGAAAGATCGCGGTACCGATCACCGTGATCGCCAGCGGGCCCGGCGAGATCGATCCGGTGGTCGCGATGCCCAAGGTGATCGCGATGATCACCCAGCCCATCGTGTCGTCGATCACCGCCGAAGCGACGATGAGCTGGCCGACATTGCGGCGCATGAAGTTCATCTCGCGCACCACGGTCGCGACGATCTTGAGCGACGAGATCGACAGCGCGGTCCCCAGGAACAGCGCCGCCACCAGCCGCTTGCCGGGGTCGGGCAACAACTCCTGCGGCACCAGCATGCCGACCGCGAAGCCGAGCACGAACGGAACCGCGATGCCGCTCAGCGACACGCCGATCGCGCTTCGCCGGAGCCGGTAGGCGAGCCCGAGGTCGGTCTCCATGCCGGCGAGCAGCAGCAGGAACAGGATGCCGAGCGTCGAGATGCCGCTCAGCATCGTCGTCGCCTCGCCGGTCCTGGGGAAGAGGAAACTCTCGGCCGCCGGCCACAGGCTCCCCAGCACCGTCGGCCCGAGGAGGATGCCGGCGAGGATCTGACCGATGATCGAGGGCTGCCCGATCCGGTACATCAGCTCGCCGAGGAACCGGCCGCCAATGACCAGGATCACCACCTGCGCAAGGAGCAGCGTTTCGCTGCTGCCGCCCGCACCGTTCCCCGCGGACGCGCCGCTGTCGGCGGCCTGCGCCAGCCCCGCGCACAGCCAGCAGGCGGCGGCGAGAAGGCTCGCCGACCCGATTCTGATCGCTCTGTCGCTCAACTCTGCCCTGACCGCTCCCTCTGGCAGGCGACAATCAAGCCTGCCACCCCGGTTTTGGTTCCGGCCCCGCGCCGCCGGAAAGATTTGCATGGCCGGGGAACCTTTCCCAGCCGCACCGAGTCATTGACGCATGGATGCCAAGGCGCCGGACCTGCCGGAGATCTCTGCGCCCCGCCTGCCCTCGAGCCCCAACGAGGTGACGACGGCGCTCGTGCACTACTATCGCGCCGAAATCGCCCGCATGTCGGGCTGGCGCGATCGCCTCGACCGCACCAGCAACTGGGCCATCACCGTCGTCGCCGCTTTACTCTCGGTGTCGCTGTCGACGCCCTCGGCGCATCACGGCGTGCTGCTGTTTGCCGTCCTGCTGGTGGCGCTGCTGCTTTATGTCGAGGCGCGGCGCTACCGCTTCTACGACGTCTACCGCATGCGCGTGCGCCAGTTCGAGCGCCACTATTTCGGCCAGCTCTTCGCCAGCTCTCAGGTCGGCGACGAACCCTGGCTCAAGGCCCTGTCGGCCGATTTGCGCCACCCGCGCTTCCGCCTCGACCTGCGGATGGCGCTGACCCGGCGGCTGCGGCGCAACTACATCTGGATGTTCCTGATCCTCTTGCTCGCCTGGGTGCTGAAGATCACCTCGCCCAAGCTGCAGCAGGGGACGAGCGTCGATACCGCAACGCCGCTCGGCACCGTTGTCGGCAACGCCGCGCTCGGGCCGATACCCGGCTGGGCGGTGATCGCCGCCGTCGCGATCTTTTACGCGGTGCTGCTCTGGGCCGCGATCAGCCGCCGCCACCGGGCGGACGAGGACGAGGTGCACGTCTGAGGACGGGCCCGGGCGAAATCTCAGGCGGCGAGCAGCCGCTCGACCTCGTTGACGAGGTCCTTGAGATGGAACGGCTTGCTCAGCACCGAGGCATCCTTGGGCGCCTCGCTGTCGGGGTTGAGCGCCACCGCGGCAAAGCCGGTAATGAACATGACCTTGAGGTCTGGGTCGAGTTCGGTCGCCCGGCGGGCCAGTTCGATGCCGTCCATTTCGGGCATCACGATATCGCTCAGCAGCAGCGCGAACGGCTCTTCGCGCAGTCGCTCATAGGCCGATTTGCCGTTGTCGAACGACACGACCTCGTAGCCGGCATTCTTCAGTGCGCGGGTGAGGAACTGGCGCATGTCGTTGTCGTCTTCCGCCAGAAGGATGCGTTTCATGCCTGCCGAACTCCCCGCCGCTTGCCCGTTCTGGCTAGCGCCGAATGTTTAATCGAGTTTTGTTGAATGGCAACGGCCCTCATGCGCTTCTGGACAAAGCGGGGACCGGGATGCAGGATAATTTTCCTCGTTCGGTCCATTGAGGCGTGATTTGCGGTCAGACTACTGGGATAAGCCGGCTTTCGAAACCATCCGACCCCGCCGGCTGACTGCGCCGATCGTGTTCAACTCCGCCCATTCCGGGCGCGACTATCCCGACCGTTTCCTCAGGATGACGCGGCTCGACCATCTGTCGATCCGCCAGTCCGAGGATGCCTTTGTCGACGAATTGTTCGGCCGGGCGCCGCACCTGGGCACGCCGCTGCTCCGCGCGCATTTCCCGCGCGCCTATCTCGACGTCAACCGCGAGCCGTGGGAACTCGACCCGCAGATGTTCGACGAGCCGCTGTCGGACCGCTTCAACACGGCCAGTCCGCGCGTCGCCGCCGGTCTCGGCACGCTCGCCCGCGTCGTGGCCGAGAACAAGCCGATCTATCGCGAGCGGCTGACCCTCGACGACGCCCGCACGCGCATCGAGGGCATCTACCTGCCCTATCATGCGACGCTGCAGAAGCTGCTCTCCGATTCGATCGCCGCGTTCGGCGTCGCCGTCCTGATCGACTGCCACTCGATGCCGCGCATCGCCCGCTCGGGCGACCGGCTCGGGCCCGACGTCGTGCTCGGCGACCGCTACGGCACCACCTGCGCCGCCGGTCTGATCGATCTGTGCGAGATGGTGTTTGCCGGCGCCGGCCTGCGCGTCGCGCGCAACCGCCCCTATGCCGGCGGCTTCATCGCCCGCACCTATGGCCGGCCGCAGCACGGCATTCATGCCGTGCAGGTCGAGATCAGCCGTCATCTCTATATGAACGAAGTGACCCTCGAAAAGCACGAGGGCTTCAATGCCATCCGCCAGCTTATGGAGCGGCTGACCCTGGCGCTGATCGGCTACGACATGGGCCTGCTGACCGGGCCGCAGCACCTGCCTGCCAAGGCGGCGGAGTAACTCACCTGAAGAGAAGGGGCCGCTCGAATGCCGAGACGGCCCCAGTCAAGGGAGGAAACGATGGCGGCCCGCATCTGCCTAAACGGGAGGCGGAAACCGCAAGCCGCCCATCCATCATGCACCTTCGAGGTGAACTGATTTGCCGTGCCATACAAGCACGGCAGAAATCATCAACAGGCGCCGCTGAGCATTTGTTGCATAAATGAATCACTTGCCCATCGACAAAAATGCCGATCTTGTGACGCCGCTTGACTGCTATGGGCTTGCACCAGAACGACAATCTTCTGTTGGGACGATTCCGATGAAAAACCCCGGCCTCGGCGGCCTCGACGCCGATCTGGTGCGCCAGACGCTGCTGGACGCCGCCGACGCGGCCGCCGCCAAGACCCTGGCCGGCTTCCGCACCAATCTCGCGGTCGAGAACAAATGGCAGACCGGCTTCGATCCGGTCACCGCCGCCGACAAGGACGCCGAGATCGCCATCCGGGCGGTGCTCGGCACACGTTTTCCCGAGCACGGCATCATCGGCGAAGAGTGGGACGCCAAGGCGTCGGCCGGCGAATATGACTGGATCGTCGATCCAATCGATGGCACCCGCGCCTTCATCTCCGGCGTGCCGGTGTGGGGGACGCTGATCGGGCTGCTGCGCCACGGCCGCGCCGTCGCTGGCCTCATGGCGCAGCCCTTTACCGGCGAAACCTATCTCGGCCTGCCCGGCGGCGCCTGGTACCGCCGCAACGGCGAGACCAGACCCATCCGGACCTCCGCTGTCACCGAGCTCAAGCGCGCCAAGGTCACCGCCACCTCGCCCGATATCTTCGAGCAGGCCGGCACCACAGCACAACTGGCACGCCTGCGCGCCGCCACCCTGCAGGTGCGCTGGGGCCTCGACTGCTACGGCTACTGCCTCATGGCGGCCGGCCACATCGACCTCGTCTGCGAATCCGCGCTCAAGAACGTCGACATCGCCCCGCTGATCCCGATCATCGAAAACGCCGGCGGCGTGGTGACCACCTGGGATGGCGGCCCCGCCGAAGCCGGCGGCAACTGCGTGGCAGCCGCAACGCCCGAGTTGCATGAGGCGGCGCTGAAGCTGCTGAGGGGATAATCGGAAGCCGCCGTCAGCTGCATGTATCCCTCCGTTCCGTCATGGCCGGGCTTGACCCGGCCACCCAGAAGCATGTTCCACTCGCGTCATGGCGGCGTATGTCTACATCATGGCCAAGAGGCGCTACGGCGCGATCTATGTGGGCGTGACGTCTGACCCCGTGCGCCGGGCGTGGGAGCACCGCGAAGGCATTCTTCCGGGCTTTACGAGCAAGTATCGGTTGCATGAGCTCGTGTACTGCGAGATGCACGAGAGCATCAGCGACGCGATCCAACGCGAGCACAACGTGAAGCACTGGCCGCGTCGCTGGAAGACCGCGCTCGTCGACAAGATGAATCCTGCCTGGGATGATCTCTACCCGGGCATTATCTAGGCGAGGCCGGCTGGATGGCCGGGTCTTCGCCCGGCCATGACGGACCGTAGGAATAGAGTCCCTACGGTTCTACCCGCTCTGCTCCGTGATGAACGCATCGAACGCCGCGAATACCTGGCCGCGCACCGTGTCGTTCTCCATGAACAGCTCGTGCCGCGCGGCGGGCACGACGGCGTGCCGGCCGGTGCGCATCCTGAGGCCGAGCTGCTCGGTCCAGGCCGTCGACACCACCTGGTCGAGGGCGGCGGCGAGCATCATCACCGGCACCTTGACCTGCAGCGGGAAGCGATCGGTGGCGGCGTAGGCCATCGCGTGCATGGCCGCAGCACCCCACTTGAACGTCGGCCGGCCGACCATCAGATCGGGCCGCTCGCGCCAGATGTCGACCGTCCGCATGTAGCGCACGAGGTCGGAGGTCAGCGGGTTGGACGGAAACGCCTTCTCGCTCGGCGGCGCGTCGGCGGCACGGCCCACCGGCATCGCGCCCAGCCCAAGCAGCGAGATCGCGTCGCCCACCGCCGCCATGCCGGAAAAGCTCAGCGGCTGCCGGTCGAGCCCAACCATCGGCGCGCTGAGGAAGATGCGGTCGAACATCATGCGGTCGCGCGTGCCGGCGATCAGCGACACCAGCCCGCCCATCGAGTGGCCGACGAGGTAGAACGGGCTCGGGCAATCGGGCAGCAGGACATTGGCATGGAAGCTGCGCAGGTCCGTCCAGTAGTCCTCGAAGCGGCGCACGAAGCCGAGCGTGCGGTTGCGGATCAGCCGGTCGGAACCGCCCTGCCCGCGCCAGTCGAAGGTGGCGACGGCAAAGCCGCGCTTCTGGAAATCGGCGATGGTCTCGAAGTACTTCTCGATGAACTCGGTGCGGCCCTGCACCAGGCACACCGTGCCCTTGGCCGCCCCCTCGGTCTTGGGGAAGGTGGCGTAGCGGATACGCACCTTGTCCGGCGTGGTGAAATACCCCGCCTTCATCCCCTCCGGCGCCGGATTGGACGGCAGGATGCACAGCTTCGGCCCATCGGCATCGACGATTGCGGTCATGCCACTGCCTACCGCAAACCGGGCGAAGCAGAAAAGCCAGCGTCTCTTGCGAGACACTGGCTTTCCTCTGAAATGATCGCCATGCGGGGGGCGGGTGATGGCGATCCGTTCGGGGTGTGCCGTTGCAGCAGACAGCGAGCACAGGTGCGGTTCTATAAGGGGATGCCTGAAGCCACCCTGAGGTGGCCATTCAGATTCCGTTCATCGGGAAAAATCGCGGGGAAACCGCCCTCAGTGGTGTGGCCAGAGCAGCGACACGAGGCCGAGGAAGATGACCAGTGCGGCGAGGACGAAGAGCCCTTCGACGGCCCAGGACGGGCCGGTGCGACGTGGGCGGGGACGGGGCGAGCGATCCATGAACGTCATGGTCTCGGCTCTAGCGCCCCATCTGTTGCCCACCCGTTAACAGGCTGGGCAACCGGCGATCACGCCTGGGTGTCGAGAGGGGCTTGAATGGCCCTTGGCCTCACCTATCTCAAGGCTGTCTGCCGGCTGGTGCCGGGGACCGGGCCACCCGGGAATACGCTGTCGCCGCAGAGGGATAGCGTGTGGGACACCCGCCAACATCACGTTGCTCACACGGAGAATGTGCACATGCAAACCTACGATTTTTCCCCCTTCTATCGCTCCACCGTCGGCTTCGACCGCCTGTTCAACCGGCTCGATACGCTGGTCGGCCAGGAGCAGAAGACCTACCCGCCCTACAATATCGAGAAGGTGGGCGACGACGCCTACCGGATTTCGATCGCCGTCGCCGGCTTCGCCGAGAGCGACCTCGCCATCGAGTCCAAGGAGAACGGCCTTGTGGTCAAGGGCGGCAAACCCGCTCCGGCCGACGAGAAAGCCCGTGAGTTCCTCCACCGCGGCATCGCCGAGCGCGCTTTCGAGCTGCGCTTCCAGCTCGCCGAGTACGTCGAAGTCTCGGGCGCCTCGCTCGAGAACGGCCTGCTCCACATCGAGCTGAAGCGCCAGCTTCCCGAGTCCAAGAAGGCCCGCACCATCGAGATCAAGGGCACCGCGCCCAAGACCATCGAGAACGCCTCGGTCAACTGATTCCGGTCACGAACGGCCTGTCCCGACAGGCTCCTCCCTCCTGACCGGACAGGCGATTGGATAGAAGGCGCGGGTCCGAAAGGATCCGCGCCTTTTGCTCTTCCGCCCGGGAACAGCGATCGTCACACCTGCGTTGTGAATTCGGTTCATTCACGCGCGTACTTGAAGGAAAGCGTCATGAAATCCCCCGATACCGGCATTGCCTCCAACACCAAGACCGAGATGATCGGCCTGCTCAACGAGCGGCTGGCCGAGGCGATCGACCTCGCGCTCATCACCAAGCAGGCCCACTGGAACCTCAAGGGGCCGACATTCATCGCGGTGCATGAGTTCCTCGACGAAGTGCGCGACGACGTCGACGAGCATGTCGACATCATCGCCGAACGCGTCGCCCAGCTCGACGGCGTGGCGCTCGGCACCATCCAGACCGTGTCGAAGGCGACGACGCTGCCGGCCTACCCCACCGACATCCGCAAGGTCGAGGACCATCTGAAGGCGCTGGTCGAGCATTTCGGCAAGGTCAGCAAGACGGCGCGCGCCGCCATCGACAAAGCCGACGACGCCGGCGACGCCGATACCGCCGACATCTTCACCGCCTATTCCCGCATGCTCGACAAGAATTTGTGGTTCCTGAAGAGCCACCTGGAATAGCCGGATGGGCGATGCTCTCGAGAGCACCGCCCAATTTTCACTTGATGCTCGGCACCTGCAGCGTCTGCGGCAACCGCAGCACCGGTACGCGCGAGACCACGCATTCCCCCGGCTTGCCGACCAGCGGCGGATTGCACACGCACTGCAGCGTCCGCCGGTCGAGATGGCTGTCCTTCGGGCACTCGATGGGCAGCGGCTTGATCGGCAGCGGCTTGATCGGCAGCGGCTTGACGATCACCTGATCCGGCACGCATTTGCCCGGCGTGCCGTGCGTGCCCTCGAGGCACACGCACTTGCCGCGAAGCTCGGTGCTGTCCTTGGGGCAGGCCGGCGGAGGCGGCAGGTCCGTCACGCAGCGGCCCGGACGGCCATGCGTGCCCGGCTTGCAGTCACAGGTCCCGTCGGGGCCCGCGACGCTGTCCTTCGGGCAGATCGGCAGCACCTGGTCCGGCACGCAGCGGCCCGGACGGCCATGCGTGCCCTCCTTGCAGACGCAGGCGCCGTTGGGAGCCGTCACACTGTCCTTCGGGCAGTTCGGTGCGGGCGGCGGTACCGGCACGCACTGGCCGGGCGTTCCCTGCGTGCCCGGCTTGCAAAGGCAGGCGCCGTTGTCGCCGGGTACGCTGTCGCGCGGACATTTCGGCGGCAGCGGCTTGGGCGGCACGCAGGCGCGGCCGTTCCAGACCAGCCCTGGATCGCAGCATCCGCCGCCGGGCTTGACCTGGTTGGGCGGACAGACCGGCGGCTTGGCGCAGGCCGCCGCCGGCAGCTTGTCGGTGGCTGAGGCCGTGTACTGCACCCCCTTGCTCGAATGCAGGACCGCGGCCGAGATCGACGCATTGACCGTGTTGGTGATGGCGCACTGGCTGCGCACCGCCTCGGCCTTGGGCACGAACACCGCAATCTGCAGGCTCGTGCTGCTGCCCACCGCCAGCGTCACATAGGTCGAGGAACAGTGGACATCGTTGCCCGACGTGGGCTTGCACACCCAACTGCTCGACTTGTAGGTCGTGCCGGCGGGCAGCAGCTCCTCGAGCTCGACGGTCCCGCGGTAGGGATCGGGGCCGGTCGAAGTCGCGGTGACGGTGAACGAGCAATCGTAGCCGCCATCATCGGGCACGCACGGTCCCGGTGTCTTCGTGAGCTTGAGGCTGGGCGGATCGCAATACACCGCGACGGGGCCCGGGCCGGAGTTGATGAAGAGCTGCGGCACCTTCTCCTGCGCCTGCGCCGCATATCCCGGATCGGCCGACGACGGCGTCGTGATGTGGACGCTGTTGATCACGTCGCAATCGGCCAGCGAGACGCTGTTCGGGTTGACGTGCGCCGTCGCCTGGAATTGCCAGGTGCTCGACGCATTGAGCGGCGTCGAGCGCGTACAGACATAGGTGGTGGGCCCCGACGGGGCACAGCTCGCGCCGGCGAACGTCGTCGGCTTGTTGCTCTTGTCGGTGACCTTGAGCAGGGGCGGCTGCGGCCCGGTGCCATAGTTGGTCACCACGATCTTGAAGTCGCACAGCCAATCCGTGCTCGACGGATCGGAGGCGCAGCCGGCCGCCGTCTTCTTGATGTTGAGCTTGGGCGTGCCCGGCGGCGCGGCGCAGGCGGGATTGGGGACCGTCTGGGCCGCCGACTGCGAGTCGTTGCCCGCCGGATTCTGCGGCGACCCCGGCGCCGGATTGAGGATCGAGGCAGTGTTGGTCACCGAGCAAACTGTCGGTCCACCCTTGTAGAATGTCTTTATGGTGAGGTTGAGCGGCGCCCCGATCGTCACCGGGGACGGCGCCACGCAGGTCACGCTCGACGTCGGCCCGGTACACGCAGGGCTGGACTTCAACGAGTTGAACGTTGCTCCCGCCGACGTATCCGACATCGACAGCGGCCCGTGATAGACATTGGGCCCGATGTTGGAGATGCTGACCTTCCACCCGCAGAGGTAGCCATTGGTCCCCAGATAGACGAACGGCGAACATCCCGTCGGGACCTTGGTGAGCTTGAGGTCGGTCTTTGGCTGTGGCGCCGAGCAGGCCGGATCGGGGATCTTGTCGGTCGCGGCGTCGAAATCGTCGCCCGGCAGCAGGTTCGAGGGCGAGCCGCCGGGCGGCGAGGCAATGTTGGCCTTGTTGTCGAGGCTGCACAGCGGCTGTCCGGTGTTCTTCTTCACATGCGCGGTGACGATGAAACCCGAGGACCAGCCGGGCGGGGCGTTGACCGGCGGCGCGGCGATATTGCAGGTCAGCACCGCGCCGACCTGCCCGCAGCCCCAGGGGCCGATGACCGTCGCCGGCGCATTGACCCCGAGCGTATCCTTGACCGTGATCGGACCGCTGAAATTGCCCGGTCCGAGGTTCTGCACAAGGACGCCATAGCGGCAGAGCCAGTCGGCGCCGCCATCGCTGCAGGTGACCGGCAGCGAGACCTTCTTGAGCGCCAGGTTCGTCCCGCTGCCGCCCGGCACGCAGGGCGGCGCCTTGACGCCGGCGACGCCGAATCCGGTGTCGTCGGACGGATCGTCGTCATGGCCCCAGAACGGCCAGACCAGGCTCGCCACATTCGGCAGTTGGCAATAGGTCGCCGACTTCGGCAGCAGCACCACCTCATGCAGGTCGACGCTGTCGCCGGGGTCGAGGAACACCGGGCCCCTCTCGCAATCGGCGGCGTCCGGGCCGGCCGGGCTGCATGCCCATGGCGGTTGCGGCCAGAAGTGCAGACTCGCCCCCGGATTGCCGGCCGGCAGTTCGTCGTGCACCGCCAGCGGCCCCCAATAGGGTACCGTTCCAGTGTTCTCGATGCGGATGGTGAAGTTGCACCACCAGCTCGCACCGCCATCGGCACAGAAGTACGGCTTCGACCATTTGTGCAGCGTCAGGTTGAAGTCCGTCGGCTGCACGAAATCCGGCGGCGGGATGTAGTCGGGCGGCGGCGGTGCGGCATTGACGGCGGCGCTGCCTCCGCAGACCTGCCAGATCGCAACGGAGCCGACATGGCCATGTTCGGCGGATTGCGACGCATCGGTGTTGCCGTCGAAATCGGTGAAGACCGAGCTGGCCGGCGGGTCGTTGTCGGGCCGCACCAGCGACGCATCGTTCCCCTGCAGGCCGGCAACTTCGGACGCCGGCGACAGCGACGGGTCGTCGCGCAACGCATCGCCCGTGCTCCACAGCGTCGCGTTGCACGCGCCGTCGAATGCATTCGCATCCGCATCGTAGCCATAGCCGAGCGCGACGCCGCCGGCAGCATTGTTGCCCTGCGGCGCAAACCCGATGGCGTAGCTGTCCGGCATCTCGACCCACCTGCTCGGCGTCGAGGGATCGTCCGGCAGCTCACGACGGTAGCGGACCACCGAGGCGGGATCGGAACTGGTGAACGCGGAATAATCGTAGCTCCCGACCGGCGCGCCACGCTGCGCGAGGATCATGCGGCCCTGCCCGTCGAAGGCGATGCCGGCGATCTCGCTCTGTGCCGGCAGGCCGGTGACGTCGAGCTCCCAGCGCGGCGTACCGAAGCCGCCGTCGTCCTTGATGCCGACCGACCAGATCTGCGGCCCGTCGGCAACCGCGTAGTAGAGCCGTCCGCCGTGGACGGCGAGGCCATAGACCCGGCGCTCCGGCTGCGTGAAGCCCCAGGTCGAGGGGTCCTCGCTGTTGAAGCTCGCGCTGGTGATATCGATCGTGCTGCCGTCATCGGGGACCGCGGCGAGGCTGTGCGTCGGCCGGCCCGTCACACCGTGGTCGAAGGTGTCGATGATCGTGCCGTCGGCCGCCAGCCGGTAGATGAGGCCGGAATCGAGATCGGAGACGAAGAACTGCGACGAGGCCGGATCGTAGACGATGTTGCCGAGCCCTGCCCCGGTATTGGCCGCAATGGTGGTGAACAGCGATACCTCACCGGTGGTGCCGTCGATCTTCCAGATGCTGCCCGGATAGCCCATGGCGCCGCCGGCCGCGCCCCACTGTCCCGGCATGAAGGTGGCGCCCGCGGCGCCGGTCTTGCTGCGCACCGGGTTCCCGTCAGGACCGGGGACGACGAGGTTGAGGCCGAATGCCGAGGTCGCCGCGACGTAGATGTTCGGGGCCTTGGCGCCGATGGTATCGGGCGCGTCGTCCAGGGTGAGGCCGAACACCTGTCCCACATCGCTCGCGGTAGCGCCGAACACGGTGGGCGAGGCGATCAGTTGGCCGGACGGCGGACCGTCGGGCTGCAACTGCTGGATGACCACCGACTTGCCGGCCGAATCGATGAAGGTGCGGTCGAGCGGGTCCGTGGCGGGCGGCGGCGATGTCGGGGCCACGACCCCCGAGAAGCCGGTGATGATCGGCTCACCCGGTGCAAAGATCGCATCGGCCGCGCGGACCGCCACCAGGCTAAGGGGCGAAACAAGCAACCCGGCCGCGACGACGGCAGCGGTTGACCAGACCTTGACCGTATTTAACGTGGACAGCGACACCGTGGCCTCTCCCTAGCCTGTGTCCGCCCAGGTTCACGCTCCCCGCGTGAACTCCCGCGCGCCCAAGGTAGCACGCGCCCGACGCCAGTCCACTTAATTCCGGAAGGCGAGGGAAATGGTGCGTGCGCGGCCGTGGCCAGCGGCCTCCAGGGTGACGTCCGCGGATCGGCATTGCCGCCACGGCCACAAAAAAGTCGTATCCGGCGCTTGCCCGCCGTTTGGACTTGTGCAAATGTAGCCTCGATAGGACAGCTTTGCTGTCTTAAAACGCGGACACCCGGTCTCCCCGGAACTGTTCGCACGCCGAACCGGCTGGCCCGCGTGTCGAACGCGGAAACGGAAGGCGGGGCAAAGTGCCCGAACGAGCGGCCATTTGGATGCAGAGCCGCTCCCCAACGAATAAGATTGCGCCGATCGGCCTGAGCCCTACCATGTGGGACCCAGACGCAAGGCGTGTCGAAAGGACGGAACACCGGCTCGCCGGCTGAACGACGAACCTCGAACGAAGGAACATTGCAAATGGCCCAGACACGGAACGGAACCCCTCCCGCCGCGGAACTCGCCATTCGCAAAACCAATCGCCCGGAGGCGTTCGGCCTGTTCGACCCCGTCCGCGAGTCCGACGCCTGCGGCGTCGGCTTCATCGTCGATTTGAAGAACAGGCCGCAGCATTCGATCGTCGAACGCGGTCTCGCCATCCTCGAGAACCTCGAGCACCGCGGTGCCGTGGGCGCCGACCCGCTGATGGGCGACGGCGCCGGCATCATGGTGCAGATCCCGCACGCCTTCTTCGTCAGGGAAATGGGCAAGCAGGGCATCACCCTGCCCGCGCCGGGCGCCTACGCGGTGTCGCACATCTTCTTCCCGCAGGACGCCGATCTGCGCGTCAAGATGGAGAAGGTGGTCGAAAAGGTCATCGAGGACGAAGGCCAAATCGTGCTCGGCTGGCGCGACGTGCCGCACGACAATGCCTCGCTGAGCAAGGCCCCCGAGATCGCCGCCACCGAACCCTGCCACCGCCAGGTGGTGATCGGCCGCGGCAAGGGCGTGGCGGACGAAGAGGCGTTCGAGCGCAAGCTCTACATCATCCGCAAGATCTGCTCGGGCAAGATCTACTCGGCCTACGAGGGCAAGCCGAACGACTTCTATGTCGTGTCGATGAGCTGCCGCACGCTCATCTACAAGGGCATGTTCCTCGCTGCCCAGCTCCGCGCCTACTACCAGGATCTGAGCGAGCCGGACTTCGAGTCGGCGCTCGCGCTGGTGCACCAGCGTTTTTCGACCAACACGTTCCCGAGCTGGCGGCTCGCGCACCCCTACCGCTTCGTGTGCCACAACGGCGAGATCAACACGGTGCGCGGCAACGTCAACTGGATGGCGGCGCGCCAGGCCTCGGTATCCTCGCCGCTGTTCGGCGCCGACATCAACAAGCTCTGGCCGATCTCGTACCCTGGCCAGTCGGACACCGCCTGCTTCGACAACGCGCTCGAGTTCCTGACGCGCGGCGGCTACTCGCTGCCGCACGCGGCGATGATGTTGATCCCCGAGGCCTGGGCCGGCAACCCGCTGATGGATGCCGACCGCAAGGCCTTCTACGAGTACCACGCCGCGCTGATGGAGCCGTGGGACGGCCCCGCCGCCATGTGCTTCTCGGATGGCGTCTATATCGGCGCAACGCTCGACCGCAACGGCCTCAGGCCGGCCCGCTACATCGTCACCGACGACGACGAGGTCATCATGGCCTCGGAGATGGGCACGCTGCCGATCCCGCCGGAAAAGATCGTCCGCAAGTGGCGCCTGCAGCCAGGCAAGATGCTGCTGATCGATCTGAAGCGCGGCACCATCGTCTCCGACGAGGAAATCAAGGCCGAGCTCGCCAACGCGCAGCCCTACAAGCAGTGGCTGGGGCGCACCCAGATCATCCTCGAAGATTTGCCCGAAGTGCCCTCGCAGGCGCCTGAGAACCACGTTCCGCTGCTCGACCTGCAGCAGGCCTTCGGCTACACGCAGGAGGATCTGAAGCTGATCCTGCCGCCGATGGCAACCACCGGCCAGGAAGCCACCGGCTCGATGGGCACCGATACGCCGATCTCGGCGATGTCGGACCAGAGCAAGCTGCTCTACACCTATTTCAAGCAGAACTTCGCCCAGGTCACCAACCCGCCGATCGATTCGATCCGCGAGGAATCGGTGATGAGCCTTGTGAGCTTCATCGGCCCGCGCCCCAACATCCTCGACCTCGAGGGGCACGGTACGCGCAAGCGTCTCGAGGTACACCAGCCGATCCTGACCAACGCCGATCTCGAAAAGATCCGCGCCATCGGAGCGATGGAGGACAACCCGTTCCGGTCGAAGACGCTCGACATCACCTATCCGGCCTCGCTCGGCGCCGACGGGATGAAGGACGCGCTCGACCAGCTCTTCTCGGATGCCGAGATGGCGGTGCATTCGGGCGACAACATCATCATCCTTTCCGATCGGCTGGTGGGACCGGATCGCATCGCGATCCCGGCGCTGCTGGCGACGGCGGGCGTGCATCACCACCTGATCCGCAAGGGCCTGCGCACTTCGGTGGGCCTCGTGGTCGAGACCGGCGAAGCGCGCGAGGTGCATCATTTCTGCGCCCTCGCCGGCTACGGCGCCGAAGCGATCAACCCCTACCTCGCCTTCGAGACGCTGCTCGCCATGCGTCACGACACCAACGACATCCCAGAGGAGGTCGACGAGCACGAGCTCGTGCACCGCTACATCAAGGCGATCGGCAAGGGCATCCTCAAGGTCACGGCCAAGATGGGCATCTCGACCTACCAGTCCTATTGCGGCGCGCAGATCTTCGATGCCGTCGGCCTGAGCTCGGAATTCGTTTCGACCTACTTCACCGGCACGGCGACCACCATCGAGGGTGTCGGCCTGCAGGAGATCGCCGAGGAAACCGTGCGCCGCCACAACGATGCGTTCGGCGACAGCCCGGTGCTCGCGGACAGCCTCGCGGTCGGCGGCGACTACGCCTTCCGCTTCCGCGGCGAGGCGCATATGTGGCGCTCCGAGACGGTCAGCAATCTGCAGCATGCGGTGCGCGGCAACGCCCGCGACAAGTACCGCGAATTCGCGCGCCTCGTGAACGAAGTCGAGGACCGCTACGTCACCATCCGCTCGCTGTTCAAGCTCAGGACCGCCGAGGATGAGGGCCGGGCGCCGGTGACGCTCGAGGAAGTCGAGCCCGCGGCCGAGATCGTCAAGCGTTTCTCGACCGGCGCCATGAGCTACGGTTCGATCAGCCGCGAGGCGCACACCACGCTGGCCATCGCCATGAACCGCATCGGCGGCAAGTCGAACACCGGCGAGGGCGGCGAGGAAGTCGACCGCTTCACCCCGCTGCCCAACGGCGATTCCATGCGCTCGGCCATCAAGCAGGTGGCTTCGGGCCGCTTCGGCGTGACCGCGGAGTACCTCGTCAACTCCGACATGATGCAGATCAAGATGGCGCAGGGGGCCAAGCCCGGCGAGGGCGGCCAGCTCCCCGGCCACAAGGTGGACGCCATCATCGCCAAGGTGCGCCACTCGACGCCCGGCGTCGGCCTCATCTCGCCGCCGCCGCATCACGACATCTATTCGATCGAAGACCTGGCGCAGCTCATCTTCGACTTGAAGAACGTCAATCCGGCCGGCCAGGTCTCGGTGAAGCTCGTCTCGGAAGTCGGCGTCGGCACCGTCGCCGCCGGCGTCAGCAAGGCGCGCGCCGACCACGTGACCATCTCCGGCTACGAGGGCGGCACCGGCGCAAGCCCGCTGACCTCGCTCAAGCATGCCGGCAGCCCGTGGGAGATCGGCCTCGCCGAGACGCACCAGACGCTGGTCGCCAACAAGCTGCGCGGCCGTATCGCCGTGCAGGTCGACGGCGGCATCCGTACCGGCCGCGACGTGGTGATCGGCGCCCTGCTCGGCGCCGACGAGTTCGGCCTCGCCACCGCGCCGCTGATCGCAGCAGGCTGCGTGATGATGCGCAAGTGCCACCTCAATACCTGCCCCACCGGCATCGCCACGCAGGACCCGGTGCTGCGCGCCCGCTTCACCGGCAAGCCCGAGCACATCATCAACTATCTGTTCTTCGTCGCCGAAGACGTGCGCGAGCTGATGGCCGCGCTGGGCTACCGCAGGTTCGACGAGATGGTCGGCCAGATGCAGATGCTGGACAAGACGGCCGCCGTCACCCACTGGAAGGCCAAGGGCCTCGATTTCAGCCGCCTGTTCCACAAGCCGGCCAATCCGGACCATGTCGCGATCTTCCATAGCGAAAAGCAGAACCACCCGATCGACAAGGTTCTCGACCGCCGCCTGATCGAAAAGGCGAAGTCGGCGCTGGAGACTGGAACGCCGGTGCAGATCAGCGAGACCATCGCCTCGACCGACCGCACCGCCGGCGCCATGATCTCGGGCGAAGTGGCCAGGCGCTATGGCCAGGCCGGCCTGCCGGAAGACACCATCGCCATCTCGCTCACCGGCACCGGCGGGCAGAGCTTCGGCGCCTTCCTCGCGCGGGGTGTGTCGATCGATCTCGTCGGCGAAGCCAACGACTATGTCGGCAAGGGCCTGAGCGGTGGCCGCCTTGTGGTGCGTCCGTCCGAGAAGTCGGCGGCAAAGCCTGAGGAGTCGATCGTCATCGGCAACACGGCGCTCTACGGCGCCACCGAAGGCGAATGCTACTTCCGCGGCATCGCCGGCGAACGCTTCGCCGTGCGCAACTCCGGTGCCCTGGCTGTCGTCGAAGGCACCGGCGATCATGGCTGCGAGTATATGACCGGCGGCGTCGTCGCCGTGCTCGGCAAGACCGGCCGCAACTTCGCGGCCGGCATGTCGGGCGGCATCGCCTATGTCCTCGACGAGGACGGCAGCTTCGAAAGCCGCTGCAACATGTCGATGGTCTCGCTCGAGCCGGTGGTCGAAGAGGAGCTGATCTCCGAGCGCGACTACGGCCA
>DATMTK010000031.1:0-14078 GCA_035564755.1 Devosia sp.
CAGCCGGAACAGCACCAGCACCAGCGCGCCGCTAAGGTACCAGCTCACCAGCCAGACCCGCGACACGAGCTCGGAGCTCTTGAACAGGAACGCCGCGATCATCAGCACGATGAACACCAGCGACCAGCTCGCGAGCACGCGCCCGGTCTGCTGCATGGCGGTGCGGTAGGCGGCGATGCGGTGCGTCCGCGCCGCGTTGAACAGGACATTGGCGGCGAGCGTCGTGAGTGCGATCAGCGGGATGTAGATGGCGCCCTGGCCGGGCTCGACATAGGAGGCGAAGATCGCAAAGCCAAGCGTCGCCAGCAGCAGCGCCTCGATCGCCTGCGCGACGCCGACGATCACCGCGGCGGAGTAGCTCGGCTCGATCGGCGCGGCCGCAATCGCCTTGGCTTCGGCGCTGAGCTCGCCCGGCCCCGCAGCGCTTTTGCGCGCGACGTGGCTGAGCATGGCTTGAGCGGGGTCGAGGCGAAACATGGCAGAGGGCGTCCGGACACGGCGTTGCGCCCTGAAAAATAGGGACGAGAGGGTGAAGACCGAGTGAAAGCCGACATTTTAATCAACCCGGCGTGAGTCCGCGCCGCTTCGCCAGCACCTCGCGATAGAGCGCCTCGATCTGGTCGGCCATGTGCGCGATGGAAAAGCGCGGCCGGATGTAGTCGAGGCGCACCTTGGCTTCCGCCAGCGCCGCCGACGGATCGTCCATGAAACGCTGCATCGCCGCGCCCATCGCCGCCGCGTCCGCCGCCGGAAACAGGCTCGCCGAGGTTGGACCGAAAATCTCGCCGATGCCGCCGACGTCGGTCGACAGCACCGGGCGGCCCGCGGCGCTGCCCTCGAGGATCACGTAGGGCAGCGATTCCGCCAGCGACGCCACCACGAGGCAGCGGCCGCGGTTGAGGGCTTCGCGCACCGGCCGCACGCCGAGCAGTTCGATGCGGTCGGCGAGTCCCAGGCTCTCGATCCGCGCCCGGGTGGCCTCGAACTCGGGCCCGCTGCCGGCCATGGCCAGCGTTGCCGGCCGCCCGTCCGGCGCCTTCACCGGGCCGAGCGCATCGATCAGGTAACGGATGCCCTTGGCGCCGCGGAACTCGCCGACGAAGACGAAATCCCGCGCCGTCGGATCGCAGGGCAGGGGATCGAACTCCTCCGGCGCGAGGCCGTTGTGGATCACCGCCTCGGCGCAGGGCGGCGTCGAGATCACCTCATGGAAGCGCCGCTGCGCGTAGCCGCTCTCGAAGATGTAGGCGTCGGTGATCACGCCGATCGTCCGCTCGATGCCGCGGAAGAACCCGCCGGCCAGGGTGCCCGGCTTGTAGTTGAGCACCCCGCCATGCGGCGTATTGAGCGCGACCCGCTGACGGTTGCCGACGCGCGCCAGCCGCGCATGCACGCCGCCCTTGGCGCCATGGCCGTGCAGCACGTCGATGTCGAGCTTGCCCGCCAGCGCCCGCACCCGGAACGGCGTCGTGAAATCGCCGGGGCCGATCGTCCGCGGCATCGGGAAATAGTAGGTGCCGAGCGCGATGGAGGGCGCGAGCGCCCTGAGCCGCTGGCCGGTCAGGGCGTCCGAGGTGAGGCTGTCGGCGACGACACCGACGAAGTGCCCGCGTTTCGCCAGCTCTTCGGTCAGGTCGTAGACGTGCCGGAATAGCCCGCCGACCGGCGCGCGCAGCACCTGCAGGATCCGCAGCGGCCCGGCGGCCACAGCCGTCAGAGCCACCGTTCGGGAACGACGATCGTGTCGCCCGGATAGATCGGGAAATCGAGGTCGACGTTGGCCTTGAAGTTCTGGTCGCCCTGGCGCCGGTAGATCGTTACGCGGCCTTGGCTGGCCGTGTCGGCGAAGCCGCCGGCCGTCGAGATCGCGGCCCGCACCGTCATCCCCGGCACATACGGGAACTGGCCGCCATTCTTCACCGCGCCCTGGATGAAGAACGGCCGGTAAGTATCGACCTGCACGGTGACATTGGGATTCCTCATGAAGCCGTGCGCGAGTGCCGCCGCGATCTTACCGGCCGCCTGATTGACCGTCAGCCCGCGCACCACGACCGGCCCGACCAGCGGCAGCCCCACGGTGCCGCTGTCATCGACCCGATAGGTCTTGGTGAAGCTGTCGTCGCCATAGACCGACACCGCGATCGCGTCGCCGGCATCGAGCGTGTAGGGGCCGCGCTGCTCGGCCGGATACGAGCTCACGGAATTGAGCGAGCACGCCGCCAGCGGCACGAGGAGCAGGACGAGGCAAAGCTGCAGCCAGCGCATGAAGGAACCGTCGCGAGAGTCGGGGCTGAGTGTCGCGGGCTTATGGTTAACAATGTGCTTATGGCGGGCATGAAGTCTTGCGCTTTGCAAATCGGCTTAACCGATTGTTGACCACGTGCGCCCGATAAAGAGCGGGCAACAAGGGCCTTCGTGATGACGGTAGAGTCGGCGCCCGCCGAAGACTTGCGGATGGATGTCGGTGCCCTGATGGGCGCGCTATGGGCGAGGGCGCTGCGCATCGTCATCGTCACGGTGCTGCTGGTCGTGGCGACCTTCGTGGTGCTGCTCTTCGTGCCCAAGCAATACGAGTCGTCGGCAAGCCTGCTGGTCGAAGACCGCACTTCGAGCTTCACCCAGCTTGCCGGACAGACGACCCCGAGCTCGGGCGGCGGGGTCACCATCGACGCACTGCTGTCGAGCCAGATCGAGCTCATCAAGTCGCGCGACGCGCTGATCGCCGTCATCGACCAGCTCAACCTCCGCTCGATCCCGGAATTCAACGGCACGGCCGCCAGCCCGATTGCGGCGTTGCTGTCGCTCGTCGGCCACAAGCCCGATCCCAAGAACGCCGACGAGACGGTGCTGCAAAATCTCAACGACCGCCTGACCGTCATCCGCGAGCGCGACAGCGCCGTGATCTCGATCTTCGTGCGCACCGGCGATCCGCAGCTTTCGGCCAGGATCGCCAACGCCATCGCCGCCGAACACGTCAAGCGCCGGGCCGAGCAGTCCGTCTCCGACACCAAGGATGCCAGCGACTGGCTGCAGCAGCAGATCGACAGCCTGCGCCAGAAGGTGCAGGACGCCGACAACAAGGTCGCCGACTTCAAGGCTAAGAACGGCATTTTTGCCGGCAGCAACGGCACGACGCTGCCCGACCAGCAGATCTCCGACGTCGGCAAGCAGATCACCGACGCGCAGGCCGCCAAGGGCGCCGCGCAGCAGCACGCCGACCTCATCCGTTCGCTGCTCAAATCCGGGCAGCCGGTCGAAGGCATCGACGACGTGCGCAATAGCGCGGTCGTGCAGGCACTGATGCAGAACCGCGCGACGCTGCAGTCGACCCTCGCCGAAAAGCTCGCGATCCTGTTGCCGGCGCATCCGACCATCAAGGGCCTCAATGCGCAGATCGCCCAGATCGACCGGCAGATCAGGGCCGAAGCCCTGCGGATCGCCGATGGCCTCGATGCGCAGGTCACGGTGCAGGACGGCATCATCAAGTCGCTCAACGCCGACCTGCAGAAGGCGCAGGCCGCTGCCTCCACCCAGACCAAGGACGGCGTGACGCTCGACAGCCTGACGCGCGAGGCAAACGCGCAGCGCGATTTGCTCAATGCCTATCTGCTCAAATATCGCGACGCCTCCGGACGCACCGACACCGGCTCGGTACTGCCCGACGTCCGCATCGTCACCCAGGCCGCGCCATCGGTGGTGCCGGCCTCGCCCAAGACGGCGTTGATCCTCGGCGCCGTCGGCATCGTGTCGCTGGTCCTGCAGATCGGCTGGGTGCTGTTCGGCGAGCTGATGTCGGGCCGCGCCGTCTACGATCGGAACGCCGTTCGACACGTGGCCGTCGCGCCGCATCTCGCCCAGACCGGCGAGGCCGAGGCGGAGATTGTCGCAGGCAACGACCACATGGACGAGCACGAAGAGCCGGCGGCGGACGACGAGACGGACCTGGCCGACATGCCCGAGCACTATGCGGCCGAAGCTGTGCCGATCGCCGATCCTGGTCCGGCGGTCGACGAGCCCATCGTCGCGGCGCCGCCGCGTGACAACCGCGAGATCATCGCCACCGCCGAGCAGCGCCATCGCGCCGCCGCCGCCTCGGCTTTGGCACTGTCCAATCTCGGCGCCGACATCGCGATCGGCCGCGCCCGCATCGTGCTCCTGGCCGGCGTTACCGAGGCGCGCGACGCCGCCGTCGTCGCCGACGGCCTCGTTTCCGACGCGCTGGGCAAGGGCCTGTCCGTCTGTCGCGTCGACGCCGGCAGCGGCCGCGCCTCGGTGGCTCCAGGCCTGTCCGATCTTTGCGCCGAAGCGGCGGCGTTCGGCGACGTGGTCCACAAGGTCCGCGAAGGGCTTGCCGAAGTGCCGTGGGGCCACCTGCAGGCTCTGGATCGGCGTTCCATGCGCGCCTTGACACTGGTCGAGGCGCTGGCCGACATCTACGAGGTGGTGATCGTCACCACCGGCAGGCTCGGCATGGCCTCGAACTTGCCGCTTTTCGCCGGTCTTCATGCCCGCCTGGTGCTCGTCCGCCGCGATCCCATCCCCGACACCGGAGCGGAAAACCTGATGACCGACGCCGCTCAGTTTGGCTTCGACGTCACGCAAAGCGTCATGCTCCCCGAGGCGCAGTCCGAAGTCGCCTGATGGCTGCGCTCCGCTACGCCGCCATCCGGGGCATGTTCGAGCTGCTCGCGCTGAGCCGCGTGACCGCGCTGGTGCGGGCTCTGTCGTCGGCCCGCGGCATCATCTTCACGCTGCATCGCGTGCTGCCGGACGACCCGGCCGATTTTTCGCCGAACGCCATCCTCCAGGTGAAGCCGGACTTCCTCGACTATGCGATCCGCCGGGTGCGGGCGCTCGGCTTCGACATCGTCGATCTCGACGAGGCCATCCGCCGCATCGAGGCCGATTTCCAGGTGAAGCGCTTCGCCGTCTTCACTTTCGACGACGCCTATCGCGACAATCTCAAATACGCGCTGCCGGTGCTCCGGCGGCACCAGGCGCCGTTCACGCTCTATGTGCCGACGGCGCTCGTCGACGGCGTCGGCGAGATCTGGTGGCAGGCGCTCGAGGACATCATCGCCTCGCGCGATGCCATCGCCGTCGAGATCGACGGCGAAACCGAGATCGTTCCCAGCGCCGGCCGCGCCGAGAAGCAGGCCGCCTACGACCAGGTCTATGCGAAAATGCGCGCCATGCCCGAGCCGGCGCGCGTTGCGCTGATCCGCGACCTCGCCCGCAAATACGACTACGACCTCGAGGCGCAGTGCCGGGCACTGATCATGGACTGGGCCGAGCTGCGCAGTTTCGCCAGCGACCAGCTCTGCACCATCGGGGCGCACACGGTGCACCACTACGAGCTCGCCAAGCTGCCGCCCGAGCAGGCCCGCACCGAGATCGAAATGTCGCTCAAGGTGCTCGAGGCGCAGTTCGGCCGCCGCCCGCTGCATCTGAGCTACCCGATCGGCGGCCGCAGCTCGGCCGGGCCGCGGGAATACGCACTCGCCCGCGACCTCGGCCTGCGTTCGGCGGTGACCACCATTCCCGGCGGCCTCTACCGCCGCAACCGCAGCGCGCTGACCGCACTGCCCCGCGTCTCGCTCAACGGCCTCTACCAGGCCCGCCGCTACATGGATGTGTTCGCAACGCCGGCGGTGTTCACGCTGATGGGGCGCTGACGCCCTAGGGCTTGCTCATCCAGCGGATCACCCAGCTCGCGGGGTAGAACCACAGCAGCCCGGCGATGCACAGCACCGCGATCGCGCCCCACCAGGGCAGGCCCATCAGCCTGGTCGAATAGACCTGCATCACGGCCAGCGGATAGACGATCAACAGCCCGATCATCATCAGCGTGCCCCAGAGCTTGCGGATTCGTTGCTGCATGCCTCTCAGACTTCTCCCGGTTCGGCGCGCGACAAATGGACCTAATTGCATAGGGGAGGGGGTGGGTCTATTCCCTCGCCGCAAAACTCCCTCCGGTCAATGCCCGTGGTCTCACTCACCTCCGCCGAATCCGTCGCCAATTATGCGCCTGCCGACCGGCTGAAACCGGTCCGCATCTGGCTCTACATCGTCGCCCTGATGGTGCTGGCCATGGTCGTGGTCGGCGGCATCACGCGGCTGACCCATTCCGGCCTGTCGATCACCGAGTGGGAGCCGATCTCCGGCGCCATTCCGCCGCTCAACGCCGCCGACTGGCAGGCCGAGTTCGAGCACTACCAGCAGATTCCGCAGTACAAGCTGCTCAACCTCGGCATGTCGCTCGATGATTTCAGATTCATCTTCTGGTGGGAGTGGGCGCACCGCTTCCTCGCCCGCGTCATCGGCTTCGTCTTCGCCGTCCCGTTCCTGGTCTTTCTGGCGCAGCGCCGCTTCTCGTGGAAGCTCGCCGGCCCGCTGGCGCTGCTCTTCGTCATGGGCGGCCTGCAGGGCGCCATCGGCTGGTGGATGGTCTCGTCCGGCCTCGAGAACCTGACGTCGGTCTCGCAGTACCGGCTGGCGACGCACCTCGGCGCGGCGCTGTTGCTGTTCCTCGCTTTGATCTGGGTGGCGCGCCGGCTCGGCGCGTCGCATCCGATTCCCGCCGACGCGCAGCGCGGTCCGGTGATCCTGCTGCTGGTCCTGGTCTATATCCAGATCATCGCCGGTGCCTTCGTTGCCGGCCTCGATGCCGGGCAGGGCTACAACACCTGGCCGCTGATGGACGGTTCGCTCGTGCCCGACGGCCTCAACGCCATGGACCCGTGGTGGAAGAACATCTTCGAGAACGCGCTGACCGTGCAGTTCATCCACCGCACCATCGCCTACGTCATCGTGCTCTACGTCGCCGCGCTGTTCGTCTGGAAGCGCGGCGCGGGCGGCTTTGCCGGCGTCAATGGCTGGTTGCCGCGCATCGGCCTGTTGATCCTGCTGCAGGCCTGCCTCGGCATCGCAACGCTGGTGAACGCCGTACCGTTGTGGCTCGCTTTGGGCCACCAGTCGCTGGCCTTCATGCTGGCGGGCGCGACCATGGCCTGGCTCGCCGACATCACGCCGCGCCAGGCGACCGCCTGATCAGCCGACCCGCTCGATGATGAAGTCGCGCTCGGCCGCAAGGCCCTGCCACTCGCCGGGATTGTCATTGTCGAAGATCAGCGTGTAAGGCCCCGCATAGCCGGCGGCCTCTGCAAGGTCCACGCACCTGCCGTAGTCCTCGGCATCGAGCGCGCCGTCCGCAAAGCTGCCCTTGGCGTGGCTGAGCGTCGCCCGTCCGAAGATCTGCGCGAGCTGCTCGTACTTGTCGGCGCCCTTCCAGTTGCCGAAATCGCCCAGCAACCCGATGCGGCCCTCGAGCCGGTCGAGGACGTAGTTCACCTCCGCGGCATTGCTGAGCAGATCGTGCCAGTTCTCGGTGACCAGCTTCACCGAGGATCCGGCATTGCCGTCGGCGAGTTGCCTGAGCGCCGCCACCGAGCGGTCGAGGTTCTGGCGCGTCGGCTCCTGCTTGCCGGCAATAATCCGGGCGTTCTCGGCGCCGAGCTCGTTCGCCGTCTCGATCCATTTGGCGATCCACGCCTGGTCGCGCGCGCCGTGCTCGGGATGCGTGATGTCCCCGGCATCGATGAGGAGCGTCTGCAGCACCACGCCCGCCTGCTTCAGCTCCTCCCGGAACTCCCCGATATAGACCCGGTCCCGGCTCGGCAGGTGGAACGACACCAGCTCCAGCCGGTGGTAGCCGTGATTGTCGAGCGCCGCCGGCAGATCGAGCAGGGGCTCGACCACCGGGCCGTAGGTCTCCTGCACGCGACCAATGGCATCGGTGCCCAGATCGTGCGGGTAGGTCGTTCCCAACAGGCGGTGCAGCGACCAGGTCGAAACCGCGATCCGCTCGGCGATGGGTGTGGGCATGAGTTACTCCTTGTTCGGGCGGACCTTGCCCGCCCCGCGCCGCGGACTCAAGCCGGATCGGTGCTGGCGTTCGCCCACCCCGCATGCCACGCTGAAAGCCGGGAGCGCAAAGGAGGTTGCGATGGACCGGACCGATCACGCCGCATTGGCGGCTCGCCTGGAGCAGCGTGTCTTCCACGAGCCGGCCGACACCCCCGCCGATCTGCGCCGCTCCATGGGCGAGCGTGCGTCGGGCGGGCCGGCGATTGCGCCTCCCTATGACGAGATCGCCCGGCAGATCGGCGAGGCAGCCTACCGCGTCACCGATGCACAGGTCGCGACACTCCGCACCAAGACCGGAACGGAGCGCGCCACGTTCGAGCTGATTGCCGCGGCCGCCGTCGGCGCCGCGCTCGAGCGCTGGCGCAAGGGCGCGGCCGCGATCGACGAGGCCGTCAAATGAGGCTGGCGGAGATCGATCGCGGCGACAGCCTCAAGTCCCGCCTGCTCATCCGGTTCATCTCGATGGTCTCGGGCATGCGGCTGCCGGACGCTGCCCGTGTCGCGTTCTATCACCGCGACTTCCTCGGGCCGCTCGGCGCCTGGACGCAGGCCGCCATGCGTGGTCCGAGCGAGTGGAGCGTGGGCGAACGCGAGCTGATGGCGGCGATGGTCGCGCGCTGGAACTCCTGCGCCTTCTGCACCGGCGCCCATCGCGCCACGGCAGCCAAGGGCCTGACCAAGGCCACGGTGGACGCCGCGCTCGCCGACTATCGCACGGCGCCGCTGTCTGCCGGCCTGGTGGCGACGCTGGGCTTTCTCGAGACGCTGACGCGGACGCCCGATGCCGTCACCGCGGCGGACGCAAGGGCCGTCCTCGCGGCCGGCGTTTCGCAGGCGGCTCTGGCCGATGCCGTCGCCGTTGCGACGGTCTTCGGCGTCATCACGCGCTACGCCGACGCCCTGCAGTTCGCCATTCCGACGGAGGCCGAGTACGACAAGGCGGCCGCCATGCTGCTCAAGCGCGGCTACGCCTAGAAATCCAGCGCATTCGCCTGCGGTATTATGATACCAAAAAGATAAGTAGCTGATATTACACGAAAAATCACGCGCACTTGACGCGCTGCGAATCCCTGCTACACACGCGCCACCAAAACCGGCGGAACCCGCCAAATCTCAGGGAAATTTCGATGTCGACCTACACGGCCAAGCCGAGTGACATCACGAAGAAATGGGTGCTGATCGACGCCACTGATCTGGTCGTCGGCCGCCTCGCTTCGATCGTGGCGCTCCGCCTGCGCGGCAAGCATCTGCCGACCTTCACGCCCAACATGGACATGGGCGACAACGTCATCGTCATCAACGCCGAGAAGGTGAAGCTGACGGGCAACAAGCTCGATGCCCGCAAGTTCTTCTGGCACACCGGCTTTCCGGGCGGCATCAAGGATCGCACGCAGCGCCAGCTCCTCAATGGCCGCTTTCCCGAGCGCGTGCTCGAGAACGCCGTCCGCCGCATGATCCCGGGCGGCCCGCTCGGCCGCCAGCAGATGAGGAATCTGCGTGTCTATGCCGGCGACAAGCATCCGCATGAGGCGCAGTCGCCCGAAAAGCTCGACGTTGCCGCGATGAACTCCAAGAATGTGAGGGCCGAATAATGGCCGAGACCATCACCTCGCTCGAAGACCTCGGCACCGCTGCTGTTGCCGTTGCCGCGCAGCCGGCCGCTCCGGTGCATGTGCAAAAGCTCGACAAGCAGGGCCGTGCCTACGCCACCGGCAAGCGCAAGAACGCCATCGCCCGCGTCTGGATCAAGCCGGGCAACGGCAAGATCACCGTCAACGGCAAGGAGTTCAACCTGTTCTTTGCCCGCCCGGTGCTGCAGATGATCCTGCAGCAGCCGATCGTCGCCGCCGCCCGCAAGGACCAGTACGACGTCGTCGCCACCGTCTCCGGCGGCGGTCTTTCCGGCCAGGCCGGCGCCGTGCGGCACGGCATCAGCCAGGCGCTGACCTACTACGAGCCCGAGCTGCGCGGCGTCCTCAAGAAGGGCGGCTTCCTGACCCGCGACAGCCGCGTGGTCGAGCGCAAGAAGTACGGCAAGGCCAAGGCCCGCCGCTCCTTCCAGTTCTCCAAGCGCTAAGCTTCGGAGCCATATTTCGAAGGGCCGGCTCGTCCGGCCCTTCTGCTTTTCGAGGGACGCTCCACCGATGAACCCGGTTCGCCAGCCGCTCAATCTCGTCCTGCTCGCGCTGCTGGTCCTCGTCACCATGGCCGGCGTCCTCCTCATTCCCGCCGACAGTCTGGTGCCCGTACACTGGCAGCTCAGCGGCCAGGTGGATGCCGCGCTGCCGCGCAACTACGCGCTGATCCAGATGCCGATCGCGACCCTGGCGATCTGGCTGCTGGCCTATGCCATCCATCGCTGGGGCAACAGCGGGCGAGGGGCCCATGCCGCCGCCGCGATCCGCCTGATCATCCCCGGCCTCACCATCCTGTTCCTGCTTATCCAGCTCCTGATCGTGCTCACCGGCACCGGTGTGGCGCTGCCCTTCTTCCGCCGGTACTGACCTCGACGCCGTGCGCGAACCCGTGCACATATGAACGGGGCGCGGGGCGCGCCGGTGGGGTGCGTTTCGATGTCGGCGACGTTGCGCTCGCTGCTGGTCGTCACCGATGCCTGGTATCCCCAGGTGAACGGTGTCGTCCGGACCATCGACAAGACGGCCGAGGAGCTGCGCGCCCGCGGCATCAGGGTGGACCTGATTACGCCCAACGAGTTCCGCACCGTGCCGATGCCCGGCTACGGCGAGATCGGCCTGTCGCTGACCACCAGCGCCCCCGTGGTCCACCGCATCGAGGCGCTGCAGCCCGATGCGATCCATATCGCCACCGAGGGGCCGCTGGGTTGGATCGCCCGTGGCTATTGCGTGCGCCGCAGGCTGCCGTTCTCGACCGCCTACCACACACAGTTCCCCGAATATCTGCGCGCCCGCGTGCCGTTTCCGCTCTGGGCCAGCTATCGGATCGTCCAGTACTTCCACCGCCCGGCCACCGCCTGCCTCGTCGGCACGCCCTACCTCAAGGCCGTCCTCGAGGAGCGCGGGTTCAGCAACGTCCAGGTCTGGCCCAAGGGCGTCGACACCACGCTTTTCACCCCCGACAAGCGCGCGCCCTTGCCCTATGCCGGTCCGGTGTTCCTCTATGTCGGCCGCGTCGCGGTCGAAAAGAACATCGAAGCCTTCCTGGCGCTCGATTTGCCGGGCACCAAGCTCGTGGTGGGCGATGGCCCGAGCCTCAGATCGCTGAAGGCCGCCTATCCGGCCGTGACGTTCCTCGGCGCGCGGCACGGCGACGAACTGGCCCGGCTCTTTGCCTCGGCCGATGTTTTCGTCTTCCCCAGCCGCACCGACACCTTCGGCCTGGTGCTGCTGGAGGCTCTGGCGAGCGGCACGCCGGTTGCCGCCTATCCGGTGACGGGCCCGATCGACGTCATCGCCGACGCCACAATCGGAGTCCTGGACAACGATTTGCGCGCAGCGGCTCTCGCGGCGCTTCAGCTCCGGCACGATCCCTGCCGCAGCTATGCCGAGCGCTATTCCTGGGCCGCCAGCGCCGACCAGTTCCTGGCGCATCTGCCGGTCATCCCACGCTGAGGCTCGCCGCAGAGCGCGGGATGACCCGATTGGCCTCGACGGCCTCAGAACCTGTAGTTCAGGCCCACACGGATGGCCCCCATCCGGCTGCGGATCTTTTCTTCGATGGCGGTCCCCGGGAAAAAGGTGATGTCGCCGTAGTCGACGTACAGATACTCTGCCTTGAGCGAGAGATTGTCGGTCACGGCATATTCGGCGCCGACGCCCGCCGTGAGCCCGAGGCCCGGCCGGGTCGTGGTGAAGCCGCCGCCGAAGGTCGACGTGCCGCTGACCTGCCCGGCGGATACGCCGGCGGTGATGTAGGGCAGGAACCGGTCGACCGGCAGGCCGCCGCGCAACCGGAGCGTCCCGAAATAGTCGAGCGAAGCGGTCGAGGTGATGGTCGGTCCAACATGGCTTCCTTTGACGCCCGACCACTGCAGGTCGCCTTCGACGCCGACGACGAACTTGCCGACCGTCTGGTTGTAGCCGGCCTGAACACCTGCGATCGGGCCCGCCGGATTGATCGGCCCGACGACCGAGGTCGCATCGCTCGAGCCGTAGCCGCCATTGATGCCCGCATAGAACCCGCTCCAGTCGATGCTGCTCGACTCGACTACCGGTTCGTCGACGATCAGGTCAGCTCCGTGTGCAACGCCGGCGAAAGCCAGGAACGCGGCGGCGGTGGCCGTTCGGAAAAATCTCATGAAAACCCCCAAAGCAAATGCTGAATAGAAGGTGCATGGGAGTGGTAAACCGTAGGTAAAGGTCCGACGTGCCGCGGTGCTCTCGCTGGACAAGACAGTCGATCGCCGGTACGACGGCCTCATGGTCTTTCGGAAAAACATCCGGCCGGTTTGGGTGACGACTGCCGCTTGCGCAGCGTCAGCCCCCGCTCGCTAGCTCTCTCCGTGGGTCGCCCGCGCGACTGGAGAGAGCGGACACGCCGAGCCGGACCTTAACCGGGTCCAAACCATAATTCCGCGATAATCCGTGCCTTGATTTGCGCCTGAGCGCCGCAGGAGTCGCGCCTTCCCGGAGGAAGACCATGACCGAGGACTTTCATCGAATCCGCCGCCTGCCGCCTTATGTCTTTGCGCATATCGATCCGATCAAGGCCAAGGCCCGTGCCAATGGCGTCGACGTCATCGATTTGGGCATGGGCAACCCGGACATGCCGACGCCGCAGCACATCGTCGAAAAGCTGCAGGAGACGGTGAAGGATCCGCGGACCCACCGCTATTCGAGCTCGCGCGGCATCCCCGGCCTGCGCAAGGCCCAGGCGAGCTATTACGGCCGCCGCTTCGGCGTGAAGCTCAACCCCGACACGCAGGTCGTCGCCACCCTCGGCTCCAAGGAGGGCTTCGCCAACATGGCGTCGGCCATCACCGCGCCGGGCGATGTGGTGCTGGTGCCCAACCCGACCTATCCGATCCACTCGTTCGGCTTCGTCATGTCGGGCGGCGTGGTGCGCTCGATGCCGGCCGATCCGGGCGAGGATTTCATGCGTGCCTTGGATCGGGGGGTGCGCCACTCGATCCCCAAGCCGATCGCCCTGGTGCTGAACTACCCGTCCAACCCGACGGCCTACACCGCGACGCTCGACTTCTACAAAGAGGTCGTCGCCTACTGCAAAGCCCACAGCATCTTCATCCTGTCCGATCTGGCCTATTCCGAGATCTATTTCGACGGCGAGGTGCCGCCCTCCGTGCTCGAGGTGCCGGGCGCCATGGACATCACCGTCGAGTTCACCTCGATGTCCAAGACCTATTCGATGCCCGGCTGGCGCGTCGGCTTCGCCGTCGGCAACGAGCGCCTGATCGCGGCGCTGGCGCGCGTCAAATCCTACCTCGACTACGGCGCCTTCACGCCGATCCAGGTCGCGGCGGCCGCCGCGCTCAACGGCGACGATTCCGTCATCTCCGAAGTCCGCGGCATCTACCAGAACCGCCGCGACGTGATGGTCGAGAGCTTCGCGCGCGCCGGCTGGCGCCTGCCGTCGCCCAAGGCGACGATGTTCATCTGGTCGCCGATCCCCGACCAGTTTGCCGAGATGGGCTCGCTGGAATTCGCCAAGCTGCTGATCCAGGAGACCGGCGTCGCCGTCGCGCCCGGCGTCGGCTTCGGCGAGTACGGCGACCAGTATGTGCGCCTCGCCCTGGTCGAGAACGAGCAGCGCATCCGCCAGGCCGCCCGCAACATCAAGAAATTCCTCGGCGGCAGGTCGGAGCAGGCCAGCAACGTCGTTCCACTGGCGGCGGCAGGAAAGTAGGGGTCAGGCGTCCACGGGTCGACCGGTCGAGGCCGATCTGTTCGACGCTCAATCCTATTGACGAATAGGCAAACTCCTAGCATGAGGCGGTGGAGCAGGAGCCGCCCATGTCCGACATCCAGTCTTTCCGCGACGCCATCGAGGCCTTCATCGCTGCCCGCGGCTGGACGCCGACCCGCTTCGGCCGCCAGATCGCCGGCGATCCGCTGTTCGTCTTCGACCTGCGCGAGGGCCGCGAGCCGCGCAGCGACACCCGCGCCCGCATCCTCAAGGCCATGGCCGACGAAGCCGAGCTGCCGGCCTTGCCGCCG
>DATMTK010000032.1:0-14240 GCA_035564755.1 Devosia sp.
GGACGGCGTTCTCATGCGGATCATGGACGTGTTCCTCGCCTTTCCGGCGATCCTGCTCGCGCTGCTGGTCGTCGCCATCGAGGGCCCCGGCACAATCACCAGCATCACCGCCATCGCCATCGTCTATACCCCCATCTTCGCGCGCGTCGTGCGGGCCCCCGCCCTGTCGCTCAAGGCGCGCGAATTCGTCGAAGCGGCCCGTACCTTCGGCAGCTCCGCGGGCTATATCCTGACGCGGCACCTGCTGCTCAACCTCGTGGCGCCGCTGACGGTACAGATCACCCTCGCCCTCGCCTGGGCGCTGCTCACCGAGGCCGGCCTCAGCTTCCTCGGGCTCGGCACGCAGCCGCCGGCGCCATCGCTGGGAGTCATGCTGTCGGACAGCAAGAGCCTGATGACGCATGCCCCCTGGCTGATGCTGGCGCCCGGCCTCACCATCATGGTGGGCATCCTCGGCTTCAACCTCACCGGCGATGCCCTGCGCGACATTCTCGATCCCCGCAGCGCCCCGAGGTCGGCATGAGCGCGCTGCTGTCGGTCAGCGACCTGCATGTCGGCTTCGGCCGCACCCCCGCCGCCGACGAGGTGGTGACGGGCGTGACCTTCACGCTCGAGGCCGGCAAGACGCTCGCCATCGTCGGGGAGAGCGGCTCAGGCAAATCGGTGACCGCGCTCAGCGTCAACCGCCTCGTCGATTTCGGCGGCGGACGGATCACCGCGGGCAGCATCGCGCTGACCCGCGGCGACGGCAGCGTGCTCGACGTCACCAAAGCCGATGAACGCACGCTCACCACCGTCCGCGGCCGCGACATCGGCATGATCTTCCAGGAGCCGATGACCTCGCTCAATCCGGTGATGACCATCGGCGCGCAGATCGCCGAGGCCTTCGAGCTCAATCGCGGCCTCGATCGCCGCGCCGCCCGAAACGCCGCCCGTGAGGCCCTCGAACGCGTGCGTATCCCCGACGCCGGGTCCCGCCTCGGCTACTACCCCAACCAGCTCTCGGGCGGCATGCGGCAGCGCGTGATGATCGCCATGGCGCTCGCCAGCAACCCGCGCCTGCTCATCGCCGACGAGCCGACCACCGCCCTCGACGTCACCGTGCAGGCACAGATCATGGGGCTCCTCGCCGAGTTGCGCGACGAGCTGGGCATGGGGATGATCTTCATCACTCACGATATCGGCCTCGTGGCCGGCATCGCCGACGACGTGCTGGTAATGCAGGCGGGCATCGCCGTCGAGCAGGGCCCGATCGACCGCGTGCTCGACGCGCCGCAGCACGACTACACCAAGCATTTGCTCAATGCGGTGCCGCACTTCCGCGCCGGCCAGGCGGCCCGCAAGGATGGACGAGGCGATGCGGCCGCGCCGGTCGTTGCCGTGGAGAACCTCGTCGTCCGCTTTCCCGCGGCCCGCGGCATCTTCGGCGGCTCGGGCGAGGTGCATGCGGTCGATGGCGTCGACTTCACCCTGAAGCCGGGCGAAACCCTCGGCATCGTCGGCGAGAGCGGCTCGGGCAAATCCACCACGGCGCGCGCCATCCTCGATCTGGTGAAGATCACCCGCGGCGAGATCGCGATCGCTGCGGGGCGTGGCAAGCGGCCGGTGCAGATGGTGTTCCAGGACCCGTTCGGCTCGCTCAACCCGCGGCTCAAGGTCGACGCATTGCTCGCCGAGCCGGCCATCGCCAACGGCCAGCGTGTCGACGCCGCCCTGCGCGACCGCATGAAGGCACTGATCGCGCGCGTCGGCCTGCCGGAGGACGCGCTGGGCCGTTATCCGCACCAGTTCTCCGGCGGCCAGCGCCAGCGCCTCTGCATCGCCCGCGCCCTGATGCTGAACCCCGAAGTTGTCGTCCTCGACGAGGCGGTCTCGGCGCTCGACGTCTCGGTGCAGGCGCAGGTGCTCGACCTCTTGATCGATCTGCAGCGCCAGGTGGGCCTCAGCTATCTCTTCATATCGCACGACATGGCGGTGATCGAGCGCATCGCCCACCGCATCGCAGTGATGTATGCCGGCCAGATCGTCGAGATCGGCGACGCCGCGTCCGTGCTGTCGTCGCCGCAGCATAGCTACACCAGGCGGCTGATCGCCGCCGTGCCCGCCATCGAGCGGCGACGGCAGCGCTTCACCGTCGACATGACGCAGGTGCCGTCGCTGGTAAAGCCCGTGGGCTACGAACCGCCGCCGGCGCGCTGGCGCGAGATCGGCCCCGATCACCGGGTCCGGGAGGAAGCCGCATGACCAGTCCCACCACCCTGCTCGAGCGCGCCTTCGCGCCGCTCGAGGCCAGCATCGCTGCCAAGCGCATCCCCGGCGGCGTGCTCGGCATCGTCGATGCCGGCGGCGAGCGCGCGGTACGCTCGATCGGCGCGGCGCAGATCGTCCCCGACCGGCGACCGATGACCGACGACACCTGGTTCGACCTCGCTTCGCTGACCAAGGTGATCTTCACCACCACGCGCATCCTTGCGCATGCCGCGGCCGGCCGCATCGACCTCGACGCGCCGCTGGTGACGGTGATCCCCGATTTCGTGCAATACAATGTCGACAACTGGCAGCGGAAGGTCACCTTCCGCCAGTGCCTCGGGCATCAGACGCCGTTCCCAGGCGTCTTCCCGCTCTACACCTATGGGAGCGATCCGAACCTGCTGCGGGCCTTCCTGCTGCAGCATGACTGGCCGGCCGGCCCGGCGGTCTATTCAGACCTCAACTTCATCCTGCTCGGCATCGCGCTCGAGCGGCTGGACCGGCGCTCCATCCGGCAGATGGATGCCGGTCCCGGCTTCGCCTGGTCGGCCGATCCGGCGCACACCGCCGCGACCGAGCAGGACCCGTGGCGCGGCCGGGTGATCTGTGGCGAGGTGCACGACGAGAATTGCTACGCGCTGCAGGGCTCGGGCCATGCCGGCCTGTTCGGGACCGCCGCGTCGCTGCTCGATTTCGCGCACGGGCTGCTGAGCGGCAAAGGCGACCCGCTGATCCGCAAGCCGCTCGGCGACAAGCGCACGCATGGCTGGGAGCGGCCCTATACCGGCTGGTCCGGCGGCGACCACTGTTCGCGCGAGACCATCGGCCATACCGGCTTTACCGGCACCGGCCTCTGGCTCGATTTCGCGCGCGGCCGCGCCTGGACGCTGCTCACCAACCGCGTGCACCCCACCCGGCATTTCGACAGCGGCATCGTGGCGCTGCGCCGCGCCGTCGGCGACATCATCAACGAGGGCTGACATGCAACCGATCTGGGCCGTGGGGCTGATGACGGGCACCGTGCTCGACGGCAACATCGACGTGGCGCTGCTGAGGACCGATGGCGAGAGCGTCGAACGCTTCGGCCCCTACACCCTCGCGCCCTATCCGCAATCGATCCGCGACACGCTGGAAGAGACGCTCGCCGCCGCGCGCAAGTGGAACTTCCAAGGCCCCGATCCGGCGATCTTCCACGAGGCGGAGGCGGCGCTGACCCGCGCGCAAGCCGCCGCAGTCAAGCAGCTCGTCGAGTCCTCCGGCATGAGTCTCGGCGAGATCGGCGTCGTCGGCTTTCACGGCCAGTCGGTGCTGCATCGCGCGCCGCAGCCGGGCCGGCTCGGCGCCACCCGCCAGCTCGGCGACGGCGAACTGATGCACAAACTTCTCGGCGTCAGGGTCGCCTACGATTTCCGCAGCGCCGACGTGCGCGCCGGCGGCCAGGGCGCGCCGCTCGCCGCCATCTACCACCAGGCGCTGCTCAGGCGCCTCGGCGCCAAGGGCGACGTCGCCGTGCTCAATCTCGGCGGCGTCGCCAATGTCACCTGGTGGGACGGCGCCGACCGGCTGGTCGCGTTCGACGCCGGCCCGGCCAACGCGCCGATCAACGACTTCATCAAGGGGCTCGGGCTCGGCGACATGGACCGCAACGGCGCCTATGCGCTTGCCGGCACGGTCGACGAGGCACGCCTCGCCAAGCTGCTCCAGCACCCGTACCTCAGTGCGCCCTGGCCGAAATCGCTCGACCGCTTCGATTTCCTCGCCAGCATGGCCGACGGGCTCAATGCCGAAGACGGCGCGGCGACGCTCACCGCCTTCACCGCCAGCGCCGTCGGCAAGGCGCTCGACCTGTTGCCGCAGCGCCCGACCAGGCTCGTGGTGTGCGGCGGCGGCCGGCACAATCCGGCGATCATGCAGATGCTCGCGACCCGTGCCCAGGTCGAGGCGGTCCCGGCCGAAGCCGTCGGCTGGCGCGGCGATGCCATCGAGGCCGAATGCTTCGCGTTCCTCGCCATGCGGGTGATCCGCGGCCTGCCGATCAGCTTCCCCACCACCACCGGCGCCCCGCTGCCGATGACCGGCGGCCGGCTCGCGGGTTAGCGCGCTACAGCGATTTCTGTAGGAACGTTCTTGTCCGCCCCTTCGGAAAATCCCTGAGCTCGCCGAAGGGCACATAGCCCGCGCGCCGGTACACCTTCAGCGCCACCGGATTGAACGTATCGATGTAGGCGCCATGGCAGCCGCGGGCCTTCGCCTCCACCTCCGCCGCCGCCAGCATCTGCGCCGCCAGCCCCTGCCCGCGATGGCCGGCGTCGAGCCACAGCCACTGCACGTAGAGCCAGCCCCATGCCGTGTAGCCGGAAATGCCGCCGCACAGGCGCCCGGCCTCGTCGCGCACCAGCACCGCCAGGGCCACACGGCCGGCCGGGCCCACATCGGCCTCGTTGAAGCTCGCAAGCCCGCCGCCGATGCGCTCGAGCTCGGCCGCCGTCGGCGCCGCGCTGACCGATATGTTCACGCCAGCGCCTTGCGCAGATTGCCGCCGGCCCGGTCGAGCGCCGCCTGCGCCCCGGCGCGGTCGAGCTTCAGGAGCAGCATCACGGTCGCGAGCTTGATCACGCCGCTCGCCTGCTCCAGGGTCGCGCGCACCGCGGCGTCGTCGGCGCCGGTGAGCTCCATCACCATGCGCACCGAGCGCTCGCGCAGCTTGGCGTTGGTCGGCCGCATCTCGACCATCAGGCCGCGATACACATAGCCGAGCCGAATCATCACACCGGTCGAGATCACGTTGAGCGCGACCTTCTGCGCGGTGCCCGCTTTCATCCGCGTCGAGCCGGCGAGGAACTCGGCGCCGGTGGCGAGCAGCACCTCGATCTCGGCGGCCTGGCCGACGGTGCCGCCCGGATTGTTGATGATACCCACGGTCAGCGCACCCTTCCGCCGCGCATGCTCGAGACCCGCCGTGACGTAGGGCGTGTTGCCGCTGGCGGCGATGCCGATCACCGCGTCCGCCCGGTTCACGCCGAGTGCGTCGAGGCTCTCGGCCGCAGCCGTCAGGCTGTCCTCGGCATTTTCCACGGCCTTGAGCAGCGCGCCGGGGCCCCCGGCCATCAGTGCGATCGCCCGCTCGTAGGGCCAGTTGAAGGTCGGCGGCAGCTCGGCGCCGTCCTGGGCGCCGATGCGGCCCGAGGTGCCGGCACCAAGATAGATCAGCCGCCCGCTGCTGCCGAGCCGGTCGGCGATGGCGTCGACGGCTCTGGCGAGTGCCGGCGCGGCAGCGGCGACGGCGTCCAGCCCCTCGCGCTGGCTGTCGATCATCCCTGCAACGAGTTGCGCGGTCGACCAGGTCTCGATGTCGGCGTAGCGCGCGGCGGCGGATTCGGTGGTGTGCATGCGCGCCTGTCTAGCGCGCACACCCGGTGCGGCCAAGTCAGATGGTGACGATGGCCTTGATCAAGCCGCTGCGATCCTTGGCCCAGCCGGGGAGCCTGTCGGCCACGTGGTCGAGGTCGGTCGCGTGCGTGGCAAGCTTCTTGGCCGGAACGGAACCGTTGCGGATCGAGTCCATCACGTGCCGGAAGTCCACATCGGTGGCGTTGCGCGAGGAGCGGATGGTGAGCTCGCGGCGATGGACCTCGCCGTCGGGCCATACCAGGTCGCCGCTGGTGACGCCGACCAGCGTCAGGCTGCCGCCGTTGCGGACATAGTTGATCGCCGCCGCCATCGAGCGCAGCGAGCCGGTGGCATCGAGCACCACGTCGAAGCCGGTGCGGCGCGCTGCCTTGAACGCGTCGCCCTCGACCTCGCTCAGCCCCGCGGCGCGGAAACCGAAGCCGCGCGAGGCGTCCACCTTGTCGTCCGCGGCGTCGAGCACTGTGACATCGCCGCCGGCAATGCGTGCGAAGATCGCCGTGCCGAGGCCGATCGGCCCGCCGCCGATCACCAGTACGCGCTGGCCCGGCTCGATCTGCGAGCGCCGCACCGCGTGCGCGCCGATCGCGAGGAATTCCACCATCGCCGCATCGGTCAGGTCCAGCCCGTCGGCACGGTAGAGGTTGCCCGGGGGCACCACGATCTCTTCGGTCATGCCACCCTCGGTATGCACGCCGAGCACCTTGAGGCTCTCGCAGCAATTGGGCGTGCCGTGCAGGCACGCCTCGCAGTGTCCGCAATTGAGATAGGGGTTGATCACCACCGGGTCGCCGGCCGCGAGCCCGCTGTCGCCCGGCTCGACGACGCGGCCGGAGAGCTCGTGCCCGATCACCCGCGGATAAGCGAGGAACGGGTGGGTGCCTTCAAAGATGTGATAGTCGGTGCCGCAGATGCCGACATGCGCAATGGCCACCCGCGCCCACCCTTTGGGCGGGACCGGCGGAGCGATCTCAATCAGTTCGAGGCGACCGGGTTCGACACAGCAAAGGGCCCGCATCCGCAGCAACTCCAGTTTTCCGTCTGTGCTGCTTCATATGCATAAAAAACGTTTGGCGATAGCGGTTTTTTGTGCATAGTTTCCAGCCGGCGCCAGGCACAAATGGTTCAAACGGCGCTCTCAAGGGAGAAGGACATGTCAATTAAACGCCTCGGCCTCAGGGCCGTGCAGATTTCCGCTCTGGCAGTGGCCGCCGGCCTGATCGCGCTCGGTCCGGCCCGCGCCGACAACCCGACCATTCCGGTGATCGTCAAGGACACGACCTCGCCCTATTGGCAGATCGTACTTGCGGGCGCCTGCCAGGCCGGCAAGGATCTCAACGTCAACGTGCCGCAGCTCGGCGCGCAGTCCGAATCCGACATCAATGGCCAGATCTCGATCCTCGAGAACGCCGTCGCCGGCAAGCCGGCCGCGATCGTCATCTCGCCGACCGAGTTCAAGGCCCTCGGCGCCCCGATCGACGAAGCGGCCAAGTCCGTGCCGATCATCGGCATCGACTCGTCGGCCGACTCGAAGGCCTTCAGCTCGTTCCTGACGACCAACAACGAGACGGGCGGCAAGGTCGCCGCCGATGGCCTCGCCGACGCGATCAAGGCCAAGACCGGCGCCATTAAGGGCGATGTCGCGCTGATCAACTCGCTCCCTGGCGTGGGCTCGCTCACGGCGCGCGACAAGGGCTTCACCGAAGAAATCGCGGCGAAATATCCCGACCTGCACCTGATCGCAACCAAGGTCGCCGACGGCCAGGCCACCACCGGCCTCAACATCACCACCGACCTGCTGACCGCCAACCCGAACCTCGTCGGCATCTTCGCCGACAACCTGATCATGGGTGAAGGCGCCGGCCAGGCGATCGCCGAGAACAAGGTGGCCGACAAGGTCGCGCTGGTGAACTTCGACAGCGACGACAAGACCCTCGGCTTCCTCGACGACGGCACCACTGCCGCGCTCGTCGTGCAGGATCCCTACCGCATGGGCTATGACGGCGTGAAGACCGCGCTGGCCGTGTCCAAGGGCGAGAAGGTTGAGGCCAACGTCGATACCGGCGCCAACCTCGTCACCAAGGCGAACGAGAGCGATCCCAAGATCGCCGCGCTGATCCACCCCAAGCTGGACTGCAAGTAACACCTATGGAAGTTGCCCCCTGTCGGATTTGACAGGGGGCGGCGCCCGTGTCTGGATTGTCCTCGGGGGCGGAGGCGAACCAATGACCATTTCGGATGTCGCGCCGGGCGGCAAAGCGGCTGCGCAGGGCAACGGGCGACATGACGGGCCCATTCTCGAGCTGCGCAATCTCGAAAAGCACTACGGGCCGGTGCTGGCGCTCAAGCCGGCGACCCTTGCGTTCAACTACGACGAAATTCACGCCATCGTCGGCGAGAACGGTGCCGGCAAGTCGACGCTGATCAAGCTGTTGACCGGCGTCATCCGCCGCACCGGCGGCGAAATCTTCTGGAACGGCGCTGCGGTCGGCCTCGACACGCCGCAGGAAGCGATCGATCACGGCATCAACGCCGTGCATCAGGAGGTCGTGCTCTGCCGTCACCTGTCGGTCGCGGCCAATATCTTTCTGGGCGATGAGCGCCTGAAATACGGGCTCCTGAACAAGCGCGAGATGCGGGGCGAGGCGCAGCGCCTGCTCGACGACATGGGGTTCAACCTGCCTGCGGGCGCCGAGCTCGGCAGCCTCACCATCGGGCAGCAGCAGCTCGTCGCCACCGCCCGCGCCGCCCTGCGCGGGACCAGGTTCCTGATCTTCGACGAGCCCACGGCCTATCTGACGCGCCAGGAAGCGGCGCAGCTTTTTACGTTGATCCGGCGGCTGCGCGACCAGGGCGTCACCATCGTTTACATCAGCCACCGCCTCGAGGAGGTGTTCGAGCTCGCCGATCGCGTCTCGGTACTGCGCGACGGCACCCTGGTCGGCACCCGGAACATCAAGGACACCAACGAGAACGAGCTGGTGTCCCTGATGATCAACCGCTCGATCGAGCAGATCTATCACAAGGAGCAGGTGCCGATCGGCGAAGTGCTGCTCGAGACCAGGAACCTCTCGGGCAAAGGCTTCGAGGATATTTCGCTCAGCGTTCGCCGCGGCGAGATCGTCGGTCTTTACGGCCTCATCGGCGCGGGGCGCAGCGAATTCGCCATGAGCGTGTTCGGCCGCAATCCCAGGACCTCCGGTGAAATCCTGTGGAAGGGCCAACCCGTCGATATTCGCACCGAGCGGCAGGCGATCAAGCTCGGCATCGCGATGGCTCCCGAGAGCCGGCGCGACCAGGGACTCAATCTCAACCTGCAGATCGGCTTCAACATCAACCTGCCCATCTACGACCGGCTGACGCACGGCATCACCATCTCCGGCCGTGAAGAGGCCCAGCACGCCGACCAGCAGATCCGCGATTTGTCGATCAAGACGCCCAGCCGGCGTTCGCTGGTCTCCTCGATGTCGGGCGGCAACCAGCAGAAGGTGGTGATCGGCAAGTGGCTCAACCACGGCGCCGACCTCTTCATCTTCGACGAGCCGACGGTGGGCGTCGATGTCGGCACCAAGGCCGAGATCTATCGGCTGCTGGCGCAGCTTTTGAAGAACGGCGCCGGCATCATCCTGATCTCGTCCTACCTGCCCGAAGTCTATGAGCTGGCCGACACGCTGCACGTCTTCCGCGACGGAAAGCTGACCGGCAGCAACCGCTTTCACCAGGCAAGTCACGAAGAAGTCCTCGCCGAAGCAATCGGCGTCTAGAGCGTTTCCAGGAAAAGTGGAACCGGTTCTCCGGTTCGGAAACGTGACAAACAAAATTGGAGCAGGGGGAATCCATGACCACCGCAATGGAGGAAGCAGTCTCGAAGGAGGCCCGGCGGGCGCGGCGCAACTACAACTTCCTGTTCGCCCTGACGCTGGTCGGCATCCTGCTGCTGTTGTGGGTGGTGCTCTCCATTGCAACGCCCAACTTTCTGACCGAACGCAACATCCCCAATTTGCTTCGGCAGGGCTCGATGATCGCCGTCCTGGCGCTCGGCGAAACCTTCACCATCATCACGGCCGGCATCGACCTCAGCGTGGGCGCCATCGCCGGCTTCACCACCGTGGTCATCGCCATGCTGATCCAGGCCGGTGTGCCGGTGTGGCTGTCGATCATCCTCACGCTGCTGGTCGGATTGGCCATCGGCATCTTCCACGCCTTCGGCATCACCAAGATGGGCCTGCCGCCCTTCATCATCACGCTGGCAACGCTCACGTCGCTGCGCGGCATCGGCCTGCTGATGACCAACGGCGCGACCATCAGCATCACCGACAAGGGCTTTACCGATTTCGCCACGCTCGATTGGCTGGGCGTCCCGAGTCTGTTCTGGATGGTGGTTCTGGTCGGCATCCCCTCCTACATCTTCCTCAACCACACACGCTGGGGCCGCTACATCTTCGCCGTCGGCTCGAACCCGGAGGCGGCGCGGCTCTCGGGCGTTCGCGTGCAGTTCATCATCTATATCGCCTATTCGCTGTCGGCGGTGTTCGCCGCCTTCGTCGGCATCCTGCTCGCCACCCGCATCGGCATCGGCAACGCCACGCAGGCGAATGGCTGGGAGTTGCAGGCCATCGCCTCGTCGGTCATCGGCGGCACCTCGCTGTTCGGCGCGGTCGGCTCGGTGCACGGGCCGCTGATCGGCGCCTTCATTCTCGCGACCATCAACAACGGTGCCAATTTGCTCAACGTCAATTCGTTCTGGCAGCAGATCATCACCGGCGGCCTGATCATCCTGATCGTGTTCTTCGACCAGTTGCGACGCCGCGGCCGCTGAGCCGATCCGATGGGGGCGTGGTGAAGAACGATGCGGTCTACAAGCAGGCGTTCAACGGCGCCCTGTCAATCATCTCGCGGGTCGGTCGCGGCGAGCGCGTCCCCTCGGAGAACGCCCTGAGCCACGAGCTCGCGGTCAGCCGCACCACTGTCCGCAAGGCCCTGCAGGAACTCACCGACCGCGGCTTCATCAGCCCCGGCCGCGAGCGTGTGGTCGTCGCCAATCCAACTGTCGCCGAGCAGTTCCCCGGCGCCGAAACGGTCGCGACGTCGCGGCACGTCGAGTCGAAGTTCATGGAATGGATGCTGCGCAGCGATCTCAAGGGCGGCGCGACCATCAACGTGCTCGAGCTCGCGCGCCTGTTCGGGGTTTCGACCACCGCGCTGCGCGAATTCCTCAACGGCTTCGCGCGCTATGGGCTGATCGAGAAGCGGCCCAATTCGAGCTGGATCTTCAAGGGCATTACCACCGACTTTGCGGCCGAGCTGTTCGCGGTGCGCGAAATGTTCGAAATCACCAGCGCGAAAGCGTTCATTTCGCTCCCCAAAGGGCATATGTCGTGGTCGCAATTGCGCGAGCTCAAGGCCGAGCACCAGGCCCTCGCCAGGGACATCGACCGCCGGTTCCAGGACTTCTCGGAGCTCGACGCCCGCTTCCACCGGCTGATCTTCGAAGCCTCGGCAAACCGCTTCATGCGCGATTTCTACGACATCATGGCGTTCATTTTTCACTATCATTATCAATGGAATAAGGCCGAGGAGCGGCAGCGCAACGCCACCGCGATCAAGGAACACATGGTCTATATTGACGCCCTGACGAGCCAGCAATGGCCGCGCGTCGAGGCCGCCGCGAAGGCGCATCTGAAGACAGCGCGGGAAACCCTGCTCTCCTCCATCCGGGAGTGAACCGACCGGCCGGCCCGACGTTGTGGCCGAGCAACTTCCCGGCTATGGCGAGGCGATGGCGGCCCGAGGCAGTACCAGCAATATTCCGAGCCTGACGGGCGTCCGCGGCATCGCCGCCTTGTGGGTGCTCGTCTATCATCTGCAGTCGTTTTCGCATCAGCTCGGCATCGGCGCCCTGGGCAGCGTGCCGCTGCTGCGCGGCGGCTGGGCCGGCGTGGATCTGTTCTTCGTGCTCTCGGGCTTCGTGCTGATGCTGACGCACGAAAAGCAGTTCCGTGCGCTGAGCTGGGAGAAGCTTGGACGGTTCGCGGCACTGCGGGCGCTGCGCATCTATCCCGTCTCGACGGCGGTCCTGCTGATGATCCTGGCGCTGGTGACGATCGACGCGGCGTTCCGCACCTGGTTCGCGCAGGCGGCGGTCCCGACCAACCTCACCGCCACCGCCTTCGTCCGCACGCTGTTTCTCGCCAATCGCTGGTGGCTGCCGGCCGACGGCGACTGGAACCAGCCGACCTGGTCGCTGAGCGCCGAGCTCGTGGGCTACGTGGCGTTCCCGTTCATCGCGGTGGTCGCCACCCGCATCCGCAACCGGCCGGCGCTGATCGCCATGGCCATCGTGTGCCTGCTGTTCCCGGTCATGGTCAGCTTCCGCATGAGCGGCCGGCTCTACGACGACGACATCTTCTGGGGCGCCCTGCCCCGCATGATCGGCTCGTTCTGCGGCGGCATCGTGCTTTGCCGGCTGCACCGGCTGACGCCCGATGTCTGGCGAACACTGCAGGGCCGGATCGCCGATCTCGCGCTGCTGCTGGTCGTCGTCGACATGGCGATCCCGCACGCCTCCGGCGCGGCGCCGCTGCTGTTCGGCCTCTTGGTCTATGGCCTCGCCGCCGGTCGCGGCGCCGCCAACGCGTGGTTCTCGACGCCCTTCAGCGTGCTGCTCGGCCGCATCTCGTTCCCGCTCTATCTCGTCCACGTGATGTTCATCCTGTGGCTCGCCTATGGCCTCGAATACTACCACGTGCCCGAATGGGGCCGCCTGCTCGGCGTGCCGCTGCTGCTCGGCTTCTGCTTCGGTAGCGCCTGGCTGCTGCATATCGGCATCGAACGCCCGGCGCATGGCTTCGCGCGCGCCCTGTTCGAGCGCCGGCAGGCGGCCCCGCCGCCGCTGACGCGTTCCGAAGCGCAGGCGCAGCCCTGACTTACGCAAGTGTAAAGTGACAGCACGACCCGCCTCGCCTAACGTTACGGCGCAACAGCTCGGTTCCTGACTGTGACTGCAAAGCGCAAGAGCGCCGTGCTCGGCCTCGTCCTGGCCCTGATCGCCGGCGCATCCGCTGCGCATGGCGCCGGGAGCGTGCGCCTCGAAGATTTCACCTGGACCGAGCTCAAGGCCGCGATCGATAGCGGTACCACGACAATCATCGTTCCGATCGGCGGCACCGAGCAGAGCGGGCCGGCGATGGCCCTCGGCAAGCACAATGGGCGGGTCGAGATCCTGGCGGCAAAGATCGCCGAGGCGCTGGGGCACACGCTGGTCGCACCGGTGGTGGCCTACGTCCCGGAGGGCAACATCGATCCGCCTACCGGGCACATGGCGTTTCCCGGCACGATCACGATCGGCGACGCAACGTTCAAGGCGCTGCTCGAATCGGCCGCCGCCAGCTTCCGGCATGCCGGGTTCACCACCATCGTGCTGATCGGCGATCACGGCGGGTACCAGGCCGACCTGACGGCGGTGGCCGACACCCTCAACAAAAAGTGGCAGAAGAGTCCCGCCCGCGTCTTCGCCGACCGCAACTACTACGACATCACCGAGCAGGGCTACGTGCAGGCGCTGCTCGCCGCCGGCGTCAAACAAGGTGAGCTCGGCACGCATGCCGGTTTGGCCGATACCTCGCTGACGCTGGCCCTCGCCCCGGACCTGGTCCGCGCCGACGAGCTGGCCAAGGGCAGCAGCTTCACCGCCAAAGACGGCGTCTATGGTGGCGATCCGACCCGCTCCACTGCTGCGCTCGGGCAACTCGGCGTCGACCTCATCGTTGCGGGCACGGTCGAGGACATCCAGCACTTCATCGCACAACAAACGACACACAAATGAACCGACTTCTGCTTGTCGCGGGCGTTGCCTTTCTCGCGTCCGTCCCCCTCGCTGTCGCCGACGATGCCCCGCCGCCTGCCGCGCCGGTGAACATCTATGCGCATACCGGTCCGAACGACGTCAGCCCGGCGACGGCCGGCGCTCTGTCGCGGGTCTATGTCCCGAACTCCACCTCCGACTGGGTGCACGTGATCGATCCGGCGACCGACAAGGTGGTCGACAAATACCGCGTCGGCATGTTCCCGCAGCACGTCGTGCCGTCGTGGGATCTGAAGACCCTGTGGGTCACCAATAATGCCAGCGGTACCAAGAAGGGCAGCCTCACGCCGATCGATCCGCTCACCGGCAAGCCGGGCAAGCCCGTTCCTGTCAACGATCCCTACAACATGTACTTCATGCCTGACGGCAGCTCGGCCATCGTGGTCGCGGAGAATTTCCGCGAGCTCGAGCTGCGCGACCCGCACACCATGGCGCTCAAGTCGACCATCGAGGTGCCTGGCTGCGACGGCATCAACCATGCCGATTTCGCCGCCGACAATTCCTACGCCATCTTCACCTGCGAGTTCGGCAATGGCGGCCTCGCCAAGATCGACCTCAACACCGGCACGGTGCTCGGCTATCTCAAGCTCGCCGACATGGGCATGCCGCAGGACATCCGGCTGTCACCAGATGGAAAGGTGTTCTACGTCGCCGACATGATGAACGACGGCGTCTTCCTGGTCGATGGCGAAAGCTTCACCAAGATCGGCTTCATTCC
>DATMTK010000033.1:0-3320 GCA_035564755.1 Devosia sp.
GGGCCGAGGGCGCGCCGCCGCCGATCGGGCCACGATGCGGCACGCTGGAGCCGCCGCTGCCCTGCGGCGCCGACTGCAGCTTCTGGATCAGTTCGTCCGGGCTCGGCAGCTCGCTCGCATAGGCGAGGCGCACCAGCACCATCTCGGCCGCCTGCAAGCCATTGCCGGCGGTCTTCACCTCCTCGATGCCCCTGAACAGGATCTGCCAGGCGCGGCTCAGCACACGCATGCCGAGCCTTTGTGCGAGCTGCGGGGCGCGCGTCCGCTCGTCGGGCGTCAGCGACACGTCGTCGGCCGCCGCCGGCACGATCTTGATGCGGGTCACCAGGTTGGTGAAATCGGCGAGATCGCCCATCACCGTCTCGGGGTCGGCGCCGGCATCGTAGAGCTCGTGCAGCAGCGTCAGCGCATTCGCGACATCGCCCGCCATCAGCGCCTCGAACAAATCGATCGAGCGCGCCCGGTCGCCGAGACCGAGCATGGCCTTCACCGTCGCGGCGGTGACCTTGCCGTCGCCATGGCTGATCGCCTGGTCGAGCAGGCTCTGGTTGTCGCGCACGCTGCCTTCGCCGGCCCGCACGATCATCGCCAGCGCTTCGGGCTCGTAGGCGATCCCCTCCTTGTCGAGCAGGTCGATGAGATGCGTGGTCATCGTTTCGGGCGACACGCGGCGGAGGTCGAAGCGCATGCAGCGCGACAGAATCGTCACCGGAACTTTGCGGATCTCGGTGGTGGCGAAGATGAACTTCACATAAGGCGGCGGCTCTTCGAGCGTCTTCAGCAGCCCGTTGAAGGCCGCCGTCGAGAGCATGTGCACTTCGTCGATGATGTAGACCTTGTAGGGCGCCGACACCGGCCCGTATTTCACCGAATCGGTGATCTCGCGGATGTCGTTGATGCCGGTGTTGCTGGCCGCATCCATCTCCACCACGTCGACGTGGCGGCCCTCGATGATGGCGCGGTCATGGATGCCCTCGCGGTCGAGGTCGAGCGTCGGATGCCGGCCCGTCTCGTCCTCGAAATTCACGGCCCGTGCGAGGATGCGGGCCGTGGTCGTCTTGCCCACGCCACGGATGCCGGTCAGCATGAAGGCGTGCGGGATGCGGCCGGATTTGAAGGCGTTGCGCAGCGTCTGCACCATCGCGTCCTGGCCGATCAGCGTCGAAAAGCTCGACGGCCGGTATTTGCGCGCCAGCACCAGATAGGGGGCAGCGGCCCCCGGCGTGCTCGCCGCAGGCGTGGGTGGACTCATCTCGCTGTCGGGGAAGAGGGCGTCGGCCATGCAGGGTATATAGCGGTCCAAACCGTGAACCGCAAAACTTCATCCCCACGAAAGTGGGGACCGAGGCGATATTCCCGCCTCGCGTCGTCGCGGCTCGGCATTGGCCCTTATGCGCCGCAGGCCCGCAAGCATTTCGGCCTCCGCGGCCGGCGCCACACCCGACATCCAGGTCTTGAAGACGCGCTGGCCTTCTTCGGCCATGAGCATGAAGACCGGCGCCGCCGCGTCGCACACATAGACCCGCTTCACCCGGTTGTCGGCAGGGTCGGCCCGCCGCTCCACCCAGCCAATCTCGACGCCGCCAAAGCGGTGCAATTGCCCTCGCTCGCCAGGAAACGGCTCGACCCGCTGTGGGCGCAAATCCAGTAAAAAGGGGAAGGCGAGAGGCTGGCAACGACCCGTGAAGGTCTCGTTGGGGCTGCTTCCTTCCGGACCTGACCCGGTTGGCGAGGAACACGTCCGCGCCAACCTCTCGGGCGCTATATCGGACACGACGGCTGCCGGCGCAAGGCTTACCGCGAATTAACGCGCTGCCGGGTGGATAACACTGGCACAATCGGCGTTATCCCACCAAAGCCCATGCTCATACGGACCCAGTCATGCTCAAGCCCCTGATCCTCGCCGCCGCGGCATTCGCCCTCGCGATCCCCGCCGCCGCGTCCGGCCCTGCCCTCGCCCAGACCTTTGAGGTCAGCGGCTATCCGCAGTGCAACGCCGGTATTCTCAGCTTCATCCCGCAGATCGTACGCCGCGAAGCCGTCGCCGCGGTCAGGCCCGGCGCGCAGGTGCGCGTCCACCAGATCTGCCGCGGCTACCAGCTCAACGATTTCGGCAATGCCGCGGGCCTCACCCGCACGATCGCCTCCAACCCGACGCTGGCACGGGCGCTGGCCCGCTCCGGGTGGCGCGCCGACAACGTCGTCGGCGTCAATATCATCAATGATCGCAACGTCGTGCTCTACGTCTACCAGAACCCGGCGCTCGGTTAACTCAACTTGATGAAAAACCCGGCCAATCCGGACTGAAACCGATAGACTCGTCTCCGCATTAGACCCTCAGGGCGGACGAGACGGAGACGACGAAAATGGCGGCCATGGATACGGAACAGCGCGGCGCCCAGCGCCGCACCACGCTCAAGGGCGGCAAGATCGTCTTCAACGCCGGCCGCTCGACCATCGACTGCACGGTGCGCAACCTCAGCTCGCAGGGCGCCAAGCTGCAGGTTGCCTCGGTCGTGGGCATCCCGGAGACCTTCGACCTGCTGTTGCAGGACGGGCGCCGGCCCTGCCGCGTCAAATGGCGGACGCTCAAGGAGCTGGGCATCGAGTTCGTCACCACGCACTAGAGCAAAGGGCCGCCGCAGCGGCCCTTCTCATTTGGGCGCGCGCCGGCGACTGCGACGGGCCGGTCAAGGCCTTCAGCGCAGTGCCGGTCTTCCTGGGTGCAAAATGCCATCAAGCCGCTCGCGCCGGTCGGCCGCCTTTGCCTCAGGCGGAACAAGACCTTGCGCCCGGTTGCGACAGTCCGCAACGGCCCCGGCGGCGGTCCGCCGGGCGGCAGGGGCGCGAATCTTGCGGCGATGTAAAGTTCGCGAAAGGGGCGCGCAAAGCCGCCCTCCTACACAGCACCCGCCGAGCAACGCGTCGGCCGCGGTCTCGACAGCGACCGTCGATCACCCGCAACCGGAGAATTCCATGCGCAAATTCGTACTTCCGCTAGCCATCGTCGCCACCCTCGCCACCTCCTCGATGGCCCTCGCCGTGACCAACAATTCGGTGACCGGCGCGATCCGCGCGATCGATGCCAAGGCCGAGACCGTGACCGTCGGCAAGACCGTCTACCACTTCGCCAAGGGCACCAGCCTGAGCGCCTTCAAGGTCGGCGAGCGTGTCGTCATCAAGGCCCATGCCTACAAGAAGATCGAAGTCGGCGTGAGCATCGCCGCCGCCCCGGCCGCTCCGGCGCCCGCCCCGAAGCCGGCTCCGGCCAAGACCGTGACCAAGACGGTCACCAAGACCACCACCACGAAGTAAGCGTC
>DATMTK010000034.1:0-22530 GCA_035564755.1 Devosia sp.
TCGCTTCGCCGGTTCGGCGCGGCCCTACCATGGCGTGCGGTCGTGGCGGAATTGGTAGACGCGCAGCGTTGAGGTCGCTGTGCCGCAAGGCGTGGAAGTTCGAGTCTTCTCGACCGCACCAAATGCTCCCCCGGGGCTCATGTCCAAACCCAGCCGGCAGAGGGAACTGAGGCGGCTCAGACTGTCCCCAACCGACACGCGTTCATCTGCGCAACCCCCAGCGCTGCTGCGGCTCTGGGCCCGATTTCAAAAAACTTATGCCCGGTGTTTTGAGCGGCCGTATATTCACTCCCATCCCCTCGCATCTGCGAGGTCGCGACGAACGGTCTGCGGGGGGAGTCGGGGATCACGGGAGTCGTCCCGTGGTGGGCCAATGTTGGAGCCGAGGCGGGTAAGGCACAGTCCTCCGCCCTCCAGCGGCGTATGCCTGAATCCACCCCGACGCGTCGGCGGGACGAAGGTCCCACAGTTTGCCGACTACCGGCTTGGACCCAAGTCCCGCCGAGGCCGCTAAATACGAACCGCGGCCGCGCCTTCCCCTCACCCTTCCGGGCGACCGGAGGCACTCGCCTGTCCAAAGTCCTGTGGAACTCGCCCTTGCATCGGCTATCGCACTTGCCCAAGATCACGCCGGCGCGTCCCCCGCGGCCACAAGTCGCCCGGACCGTGGTTTACTTCCGCGCCGCGGGCCGCCATTTAGAGATGAAGACGGCTGACCGGCTCCCCGCCAGGTCCGCTACGGCCGAGGGAGACCGCATGTGGGCCTGCTGAACTGGATCACCGACTACCTCCATCAGATCCTCGACGCCGTTTCCGGCAATCTCTGGCTCTCGGTGATCTTCATCTTCCTGGTCTGCATCGGCGAGGCCGTGTTCATCATCGGCCTTGCGGTGCCCTCCCTGCCGATCCTGGTGTTGACCGGCGGCCTCATCGCCCAGGGCAAGCTGCCGTTCTGGCCGATCTACCTCGCCGCCGTGGCTGGTGCCGTAGTGGGCGATGCCGTCTCCTACTGGATCGGCCATCTGTTCAAGGATTCGATCAAGTCCGTCTGGCCGTTCAGGAACTACCTGCCGCTGATCGCCCGGGGCGAGGAATACTTCCACAAGCACGGCGCGCTCGCGATCTTCATCGGCCGCTTCATTACCGGCGTGAAGGCGGTGATCCCCGGCGTCGCCGGCATGCTCGGCATGCCCTGGATGCGCTTTTCGATCATCAACATCATCTCGTCCTTCATCTGGGCCGCCGCGCATATCCTGCCTGGCATGCTGCTCATCGGCTGGCTGGAGTCGATGGGGCTGAGCCTCGAAATGGTGCTGGTCGTCGGCGCGCTGATCCTCCTCGTCGCCGTCATCGTGCTCCACTACTGGAAGCGCATCGTCCTGTTGTTCACGCCGTTCCTCGGCGAGTTCGGCCGGTCGCTCGAAGCGCGCTGGCGGAAGCCCAAGGTAGACGAAACCCCGACCACCGGCGGTTGATCTTGCCTGCGGCGCGCACCGCGCTTATGTCTCAGGCAGTGTTGCTGAAGGTACGGTTATGTCCGATCTGGTTGTCGAGCGCGAAGATTCTCCCGGCCACGGCCGCTACGTGATTCACCTGCCGGGCGGCCTCGAGGCTGAAATGACGTTTCGTAAGCTCGGAACCTCGGCGATCGCCATCGATCACACCTACACGCCGCCCGAATTTCGCGGCCAGAATATCGCCGCGCTGCTGATCGACCGTGGCATCGCCGATGCCCGCCGCGACGGGATCAAGATCAAGCCCGAATGTTCCTACGCCGTGGTGCAGTTCAAGCGTCACCCCGACTGGGCCGATCTCCTCGCCTGAGCGCGTTTCCAGCAAAAGTGGCTGCCGGTTTTGCGGTTCGGAAAACGCGCCAACTAAGGCTCAATAGCCGACCTCCGTCTGTCCATCGTCGGCGAGGATATCGCTGAGATCGCTCCAGAGGATCGTCACCGTCACCGCACCGGCGGCATAGGGCGCGATCTCGTAGGGCTCGAACTGCACGACGAGGCCATCGTCCGAGAAATCCCAGCGGCTCGGATCGGTCGCATTGTCGGCGACCGTCTTGTCGTCGTCGCCGCCCTGGTAGTCGTCACCGAGGAGCGCCTTGGCCTTGGCGACGATCATCTTGCCCAGGCTCGCCTTCCAGTCACCCTTGAACAGGTCGCTCGCCTGCAGCATCCGCTTCTTGTCGACGAGGAAGTGGTCGTAGCGAATATCGTAATTGCCGTGCGCCGCGCCGTGCCCATACCAATAGATGTTGGTCTCGAGCGTAATGCGGTTGCCGGCCACCGCCTTGACGGTGGTGGTGTAGTCGACGTCGGTCGACGGATTGCCCGGCGCCAGGTCCGTCGTGCCCTTGGTGAACAGCGGCGTCTCGCCGTCCGGCGAAAACTGCGAGTCTTTCCACATCTTGTCGATGGCCGCGTTGAAGGCCTTGGCGACATCGTCGTCGCGGTCGATCTTGACCGTCTCGAAGTGCTTGTCGCCGAGCTTGCTCGCCGCATCGGCCTCGGCATCCGGGTCGGGCTCCAGGAGGAACCGCTCGATCGGATAGAAGCGGTAACCGCCCTGCATCTTGCTCGCTTCGAGGCCGGTGATGCGCGTCTGGAACGTGCTCACGAGGCACTGCGTCTGGTCGGCCGTGTAGGTGCCGGTGATCGGCTTGGCGTCGTCGCTGCAGGCCTTGCCGGCATAATCGAGCCAGGCCTTCTGCCCGGCCTTGATCGCGTTGGCCGCGTCGGTCGAGAGCCCGCCCAGCGCGGTCGCGTAGGCCTGCGCCAGGATCTCGTCCTCGTTGGACAGCTCGTCGCTGGCGCAGATCGCCTTCTCGAACGAGGTCGTGGCCTTGCTGCAATCGAAGCTCGCTGCCTGCGCCGCGGTGGTCAGCGGCAGGGCGGGCGCGAACAGCATCGTCAGCGCCAGTGGCGCAAGGATCAACCGGGGCATCGGGACTCTCCTGTTTGCCGCATGCTACCGGGCCGCCGTGGGAGTACAAGCCTCTACCCGGCGCCGACCCCGGCCCGGCTGCGGTCGCGCGTCGGGTCGTAGACGACGACCCGGTCACGCCCGTCTTCCTTGGCGTGGTAAAGCGCGGCGTCGGCCATGTCGGCCACCTGCTCGAGGGTTTCGCCTGGCTCTGCCAGGCAGGCGCCGATGCTGACCGTGACCGGCACGCTGCGCCCGTCCTTCAGCGCCACCGGCTGCGACAGCCCGCGCTTGACCGCGTCGGCGATAAGCTTGAGCGGCCGGCTGCCGAGATCGGAAAACACCACGATGAACTCGTCACCGCCCCACCGTCCGCAGACATCGGCCGGCCTCAGCACCGTGCTGATGCGGCGTGCCATCTCCGCGGCCACCTCGTCGCCCGCCTGGTGCCCGAAACGGTCATTGATGTCCTTGAAACGGTCGATGTCGATGAGCAGCATGGCGAGCCGCGCCGACGATTTCGCCTCTTGCCTGAGGCGGGCGAAGCCGTCGCCGAAGCCGCGGCGGTTGGCGATCCCGGTGAGCTGGTCGCGATAGGCGAGCGACTGCAGCTCCGCCGTCCGCTCCTCGACCATGTGTTCGAGAACGCTCATGTTCGCCTGCACGGAGGTCGCCATGGCCGCAAAGGTGCGCGACAGCCGGCCGATCTCGTCGTCGCCCTTGTCCGGTCTGACCGGCGCCCGATCCCCCTCCTTGATGGCGACCACGCCGCGCTCGACCTTGGCGAGGCGGTCGACGACCGTGAGCTTGAAGATGAACGCGATGACCAGCGCCACCACGATCATCATGCCCGCGAGCAACAGCCCGATCGGCAGGAACAGGCTGCGGTCGATGATCTTGTCGACGTCCATGATCGTGACGTTGTACCAACCGAGCTTGTCGAGATAGCCGATCCCGACAAGCATCTGCCGGCCATCGATCTGCATGAACTGCGACCGGACCTCCACGTCGGGCGTAGTGACCTCGGTCAGCATCTGCTTGAGCGCGGTGCGGTCGGCCTCGCTGTCGAGCAGGGAATAGATCGTCTTCTTGTTCTCGATGGCGTTGGTCAGCGAGTGAAAGTCGATGTAGCGCGGATCGCGATGCGCCTGGATCGCGCCCGACTGGTCGACGAACATCGACTGCACGCCGGTCTGCGGGAAATCGACGACCTGCTTGATGAACTCGGTCAGGTCGATGCCGGTCCCGAGCACGCCCAGCACCCGGTCGCCCTCGCGCACCACGCAGTTGATCCAGACCTTGGTGACATCGAGCTCGTCGTCGTGATCGACATTGAGGTGACAGCCGGCACCCAGCGCTGCCGTCGCGTAGTACCAGGCGTCGCTGGGATTATCGCGGCGCACGGTGAAGCTGTACTGCTGCCCCGCGTGCGAATTCTGCGCGTCGTTGTAGTAGTAGTTGCCCGACCCGTTGACGACGAAGAAGTAGCTGTGGTCCGCGAACGACTGCCGGTACTGCTCGAGCTCCGCGATGGCCCGGGCCTTCTTGTCTGGATCGGCCTCGTCCTTGGCCCAATCGGAGATCACCGGCGAGCGCGTGAGAGTCTCCGCCAGCGCCACCTCGCGCATCAGCGGGCTAAGGCCGCGATAGCGGTCGAACAGGATCTGCTTTTCCGCAAACAGGCGCCCGAGTTGCACCACTGTCGAGTTCACGAGTGTGGTGAAGCCCCAGTAGGTGGGGACGGCCAGGATCGCGAAGCCTGCCAGGATCAGGACAAGGATAGTCGTCCGAAGGCTGGGGCTGCGGCGGGTCTTCTCTGCTGCCATTCCCACAGCCCGGCTCCCAAGCCGGGGTCTCTCCGTCCATGCGCCAGCACTCTGATCGCTATCGAGTGAAGAAACCGCTAATCTTGACCCGACGATCAAGAACTAGGCCATCAAGAAGGCCTTCGCCGCGGCAACCTCGCTTGGCCGGAGTTCATGACCGCCATCGTGCCAGACCAACTCGGTCACGGCACCCTGGTCCATGAAATAGTCCGCCAATCCCTGCGTCGCCGAGCTCGGCGAGATTGCATCGCGCCGGCCCGCAGTGATCAGCACATGGCGGCCACTCAGTTCCGGCTGCTGCGGTGGCTCGAACGGTATCAATGGATGCATGAGCACGGCGCGATCAACGAGATCGGGCGACGTGAACAGCACCGATGCGAGGATATTCGCGCCGTTTGAATAGCCCAGCGCCGTCACCGTCTTGGGCCGGACGCGGGCTGCGGTCTCGCGGATGAAGCCAGCCATCTTCCGTGTTGCCCGCTCGAGGTCGTCCATGTCGTAGACGCCCATGGCGAGCCGCCGGAAGAATCGTGGCGCCCCACCCTCGAGCACGTCACCGCGCGGCGACACCAGATGCGCCTCGGGCATCAACTGCCGGCCGAGCCCGATGAGGTCGCGCTCGTCGCCGCCCGTGCCGTGGAGCAGCAGCAGGAGGGGTGCCCCTTTCGGTGCCGCCACCTCTGCGAACTGATAGGTCACCGTCCCGGCTCCTGGCTGAGCGGCTCAAGCGTCTTCTCGAGCTCAGCCCTCAGATGCTCGTGCTGCCGGGGCAGCTTCAGCGCTTCGCCCAGATGCGCCGTGTCCTCGTCGCGTGCGAAACCCGGCTCATTGGTTGCGATCTCGAACAGCACCCCACCCCGCGTGCGGAAATAGACCGAGAAGAAGTAGTCGCGGTCGATCACCGGCGTGAGCTGGTAACCCGTATCCATCAGCGCCTTGCGCACCGCCAACTGGTCCGCCTTGGTCGGAACCGCGAAGGCGATATGGTGCACCGATCCGGCGCCGAGGCCGGCGAACGGAGTACCCGGCAGTGTCTCGAGATCGATGAAATCGGCACCGTTGCCGCCACGCCGCACCAGCCGCTTGATGCCGCCATGCGTCTCGGCGACCTCGTAGCTCATGAATTTGAGCAGCTCTTCCGTTGCCCCTTCGTCGCGCAGCCGCAGGGAGGCCGAATGGAAGCCACGGATCGCCTTGTCGGCCGGAACGCCGCCATGTGTCCATGGCAGGCGAGCATCGTTCTGGTCTTCGATTAGCGCCAGCCCATCGCCGTCGGGTCCGGTGAAACGCAGCCGCTTCTGTCCGAAGCTCTCATCGCGTGAGAGACCCGTGACACCCTGGGCGCTGAGCCGCTCTTCCCACCAGCCGAGGGAGTCTTCGGGGACGCTGAACACGGTCGTGCCCACCTCGCCCGTTCCGGGTCGGCCGCGCGCGATGTGCGGGAACGGAAAGTACGTCATCACCGAGCCCGGCGTGCCGGCTTCATCGCCGTAATAGAGGTGATAGACGCTTGGTTCGTCGAAATTGACGGTCTGCTTCACCCGCCGCAGGCCGAGCGTGCCAGTCCAGAAGGCGTTGTTCTGGGCTGCGTCCTTCGCCATCGCCGTGACGTGGTGCAGCCCCTTGATCTGATTGAGCATGGTGCAATCTCCGTAACGGCCGCCTCGCGGCGCCGCTTTCACGACGAGATATGGCGCCCTGGAGATTGATCGGAAATATCGAAGAAAGGCACCAGACCGTTGCGCTTCAGCGAACGTCAGGTTCGATCGCGAAAGCGCAGGCTGTTCAACGTACCGTTGCTCGGCCGGTACTCGAGCCCGACGAAGCCGTCATAGCCCTGGCCGGCCAGCCAATCGAGCCGCGCCGCCCAGTCCAGTGTGCCGCTCCCTGGCTCACCACGGCCCTGGGTGTCGGCGAGATGCACATGCGCGATCCGGTCCACCCGCCCGTCGAGTACGTCCTCGGTGTGCTCGCCCATCATCGCCGAGTGGTAGATGTCGTAGAGCAGCCTGATTTCCGGCCGGTCGACCTCATCGACGATATCGAGCCCTTCGACCGTCGACGTGAGATAGTAGCCCGGATGATCCACGCGATCATTGAGTGGCTCGATGGCGACGATGACGCCCGAATCTTTGAGCAACGCCGCGGCCTCGCGGAAGACTTTGACCAACGCCGCGTGCTGCGCCCCGCGCGGAATGCCCGGCCGGTCGTCGCCCGCCTGCGCGATCATCACCGGGGCACCAAGCCTCTGTGCAGCAGCCAGCGACGCCCGCACGCCCTCAAGAAACACCGGATGCTGCGCCGGATCGGTGATGCGGCTGATCGGCTCACACAATATCCCCGCGAGCGGCAGGCCGGTCTCATCGAGCGCGGCCTTCACCGCATCGAGGTCCTTGTTCGACCAGTGCCAGAATTCGACCGCCCCCATCCCCGCGGCCCTCGCCGCGCGGATGCGATCGGGAAAGCTCACTGCACTTTGGCCCAGCAGCGCCGCCTCCGGCGTTCCCGGCAGCGGCGGCAGCCAATCCGCATCGGCGAACAGCCACTCGATGCACGCCGAATAGCGCGTCAAACGACGACCTCGTGCGCGACGCGTCCTTTGTCGCCGAAGATGCGGATATACCGCGCGATCTCCTTGGGATCGCCGGTGGCCTTCTCGGGATTGTCGGAAAGCTTCACCGCCGGCCGGCCATTGGCAGAGCTGACCTTGCAGACGAGCGAGATGGGATCGAGCCGATGATTGACGAACGGCGAGCAGCCGACGAAATCGTTGGTGAGGTTGGTGCCCCAGCCGAACGTCATGCGGACCCGGCCCTGAAAATGGTAGTAGGCTTCCTCGATCATATCGATGTCGAGCCCGTCCGAGAAAATCAGCAGCTTTTCGCGCGGGTCGCGGCCCCTGCTCTTCCACCACGAGATGATCTTCTCCCCACCCTCGATGGCCGGCGCGCTGTCCGGCCGGAAGCCGGTCCAGTCGGCAACCCAGTCGGGCGCATCGCGGAGAAACGCGTCGGTGCCGAAGGCGTCGGGCAATACGATCAGCAGATTGCCGCCATAGTAGCTCTTCCAGTCCTGCAGCACCTGGTACTGCGCATACCGCAGCACCGCCTCGTTCGGAGCGATCGCGGCGAGCACCATCGGCAGCTCATGCGCATTGGTGCCGAGCGCCTCGAGATCGTTGTCCATGGCCAGCAGCACGTTGGACGTGCCCGTGAAATTGCCGCCCAGCCCTTCCTTCAGCGCCTCGACGCACCAGCGCTGCCAGAGGAACGAGTGGCGCCGCCGGGTGCCGAAATCGGAGATGCGCAGATTGGGCAGTTTCTTCAGCCGCTCGACCTTTTCCCACATCTTGGCTTTGGCGCGGGCGTAGGTGACATCCAGCGTAAAAGGCCCGTAATTCCGCAGCGCTGCGCGTGAACGGAGCTCGTTGATAATGGCAAGCGCCGGAATTTCCCACATTGTCGTCTCGACCCAACGACCGGGAAAGTTGAGCTCGTACTGGCCGTTCTTTTTGGTCAGCTCGTAGTCGGGCAGCCGGAAGTCGGCGAGCCAGCGCAGGAACTCGGGCGAGAAGATCTGCCGGCTTTCATAGAAGCTGTTACCGGCGAGCCAGATCATCTCCTTCTTGCTGAACCGGAGCGTACGCGCGTGATCGAGGTGTGCCCTCAGCTCGGTCTCGTCGATCTCTTCGCTCAGATGCACGCTGGTCTTTCGGTTGATCAGCGAGAAGGTCGCGTCGACCTTGGGGTACAGCCCCCAGATCATCTGCAGCATCAGCAGTTTGTAGAAATCCGTATCGAGCAGCGAGCGCACGATCGGATCGAGCTTCCAGGTGTGGTTATAGACGCGACGCGCGATGTCGGTCTTAGGCATCGGACAACACTCCACTCGGCCTGCCTCAATAGAGCATCGGCAGCCAATGTGGGAACCCGTTTTTCGTTCGGCAAATGCCGGGTAAAGATATGTCCCAGTTCAGGAGGAATCACGATGGCTGACCGCAGGATCCGCTGGGGGATCGTTTCAACCGCCGATATCGGCATGAAGAAGGTGACGCCGGGGATCATGAAGTCTCCGCATTCCGAAGTTGTCGCCCTTGCCTCGCGCGACCTCGGCAGGGCCAAGGCCGGACTTGCCGAGCTCGGGCTCACCAACGCCCGCGCTTACGGCACGTATGAGGAGCTGTTTTCGGACCCTGAAATCGATGCCATTTACAATCCACTGCCCAATCACCTGCACGTGCCGGTGACGCTGGCGGCGGCGCACGCCGGCAAGCACGTACTTTGCGAAAAGCCGATCTCGATGACGGCGAAGGAGGCCGAAGAGCTGCGCGCGGCGCCCGGAAACGTGCTGGTCACCGAGGCCTTCATGGTGCGGCACCATCCGCAATGGCATCGCGCCCGTGAAATCATCCGTTCGGGCGAACTGGGCGACGTCCATCTCGTCCGTGCGGCGTTCCTCTACTACCTCGACGACCCCAATAACGTGCGCAATCTCGCCGATATCGGTGGCGGTGGCCTGCTCGACATCGGCTGCTATTGCGTGATCTCCGGCCGCTATCTGTTCGAGGCCGAGCCAAAGCGCGTCGTCGCGCTGGTCGACCGCGATCCATCGTTCCGCACAGATCGGCTGGCGAGCGTCATCGCCGATTTCGGCGGCGGCCGGCAGCTGAGCTTCGTCTGCGGTACGCAGACCGCCGGCCGGCAGACCGTGGAAGTGTTCGGTACGCTAAGGAGCCTTGAGATCGTCATTCCATTTAACGCCCCGCCGGACGAGCAAACCGCCATCCTCGTCGGCGCCGGCCCGCAACGCGACCTCTATCGCCGCGAAATCATCCGCGCCGTCGACCAGTACACCGAGCAGGCCGAGAATTTCGCCCTCGCCATCCTCGGGCAACAAAAGATGCCGTACGGCATCGAAGACGCGATCAGTCAGATGCGCGTGCTCGACGCGATCTTCCGCTCCGAGAAGTCGGGCAACTGGGAAGACGTGAAGTGACCGCAAGCTTCGATCTCACCGGCCGCACAGCGCTCGTCACCGGCGCAGCCCGCGGCCTCGGCCGCGCTATTGCCCTGGCGCTTGCCGAGGCCGGCGCCGATGTGGCATTGGGCCTGCGCGACGCGTCCGCCGATGCCGGATTGGCCGCCGAGATCGAAGCCAAGGGCCGCCGCGCCCTGCCGCTGCAGCTCAACGTGCTCGACCTCGAGCAAGGCCGCGCCGCCATAGATGCCGCCATCGCCACGTTTGGCAATCTCGACATCCTCGTCAACAATGCCGGTGGCGGGGTCGAGGAGCGGCCGGTCGAGGACTATAGCGAAGAGGTCTTCGCGCATGTGCTAGATCTCAACGTCCGCTCGACCTTCTTCCTCACGCAGTATGCCGGCAAGCACATGCTGGCACGCGGTCAGGGCGCCATCGTCAATATGGGCTCACAGGCCGGCGCCGTGGCACTGCCCGGAGAGGCGGTCTATTGCCTCAGCAAGGCGGCGGTTTCGCATATGACCAAGTGCTTTGCGGTCGAGTGGGGCAAGAACAACGTTCGGGTGAACTGCGTGGCACCCACCTTCATCGAGACCGATGGGACCGAGGCGATGCTGTCACGGCCCGCGTTCCGCGCAGAAGTCATCGACCGCATCGCGGCGCTACACCGTGTTGGCCAGCCGCGTGAAGTGGCCGATGCTGTGGTGTTCCTCGCCTCGGACGCTGCGTCGCTGATCACCGGCCAGACGCTGCTGATCGATGGCGGCTGGACAGCCCGCTGAGCGCTCCTCTCTTGCGCTCCCGGCCGTCAGTAGGTCTTTGCGCCGCTGACCATCAGGTACACCGCATAGAGCGAAGTGGTGCCGCAGATGAACAGCCGGTTACGCTTGAGGCCGCCGAAGCAGACATTGGCCACCACCTCCGGCACGCGAATCTTGCCGATCAGCGTGCCATCCGGCAGGTAGCAGTGCACGCCGTCGCCGGCGCTGGTCCAGATGCGGCCTTCGACATCGAGCCGGAAGCCGTCGAACAGCCCGGATGTGCACTCCGCGAACTCGCGCCCGCCGCGCAGCGTCGCGCCGTTCACGTCGAACACCCGGATGTGCTTGGGATGCTGCGCACCGTGCGTGCGTCCGGTGTCGACGACATAGAGCTGGCTCTCGTCCAGCGAGAAGGCAAGACCGTTCGGCTTGATCATATCGGAAACGACCACAGTCACTGCGCCGCTCTTGGGATCGACCCGATAGACATTCGATCGGCCGATCTCGCTCTCGGCCCGGTCGCCCTCGTAGTCGGTGTCGATGCCGTAGGTCGGATCGGTGAACCAGATCGAATCGTCGGACTTCACCACCACGTCGTTCGGCGAATTGAACCGCTTGCCCTCGAAGCGGTCGGCGATGACGGTGATGCGGCCGTCATGCTCGGTGCGGCTCACCCGGCGCGCACCATGTTCGCAGGTAATGAGCCGGCCCTGCCGGTCGACGGTATTGCCGTTGGAATTGTTCGACGGCGCCCGGAATACGCTGACGTGACCGTCGGCTTCGTCGAACCGCAGCATGCGATTGTTCGGAATATCCGACCAGATCAGCGATCGGGCGCCGCCCAGCCAGGCCGGCCCCTCGGCCCAGCGGCAGCCGGTGTAAAGCTGATCGAGACGCGCATTGCCGTTGAACAGAGCCGCAAATCGCGGATCAAGGACTTCGTAGATGGATTCGACGCTCACAATTCCCCTCCCCTTTTGGTGCATATTGCTACCACAGGAGCGGGCGCAGACAACTCACTCCACGTCGAGGTCGGCGAGTTCCCGCGAAAAGTACCGGCGATAGATTTGCAGCATCGCTGCCCCCTGCGCCGCTCCGGCGCGACCGAGATTGCCCAGGCTGATCTGTGGCGGGGCAAAGCGATGGGCGCCGATTCGGGCGACACGGTCCGCGGTTGCCGTCACCAGCCGTTCGAGCACGTGATGCGGCAGCGCACCATCGAGCACCACGAGCTCGAATTCCGCCAGCGTCGCCGCATTGAGCACGGTCTGCGCCAGAGCGAACGCGGTCACCTCGATCCAGTCGTCCAGCGCGCGGCTCGCAATCTCCGTCGGTTCGTCGGCCAGGGCCTCGGCAAGCGTCGTTCCGGCGGCGCGCAGCCGGGCCTTCAGGGCCTGCAGCGAAGCGATCTCCTCCACCAAATCGGGGACGCCGTGCTCGTTGGTCACCAGCATCGCACCCAGGTCGGCGGAACTTGCGCCGGCACCGTCCCAGAGCCGCCCGCCCGCGACCAGGCCCGCACTCAAGAAGGTATCGATGCGAAGGAACGCAAAGTTCGACGGCAAAGGTGACGGCCGGGACAGGAACTCGGCCCAGCAGGCGGCATTGCCATCGTTGAGTAACTGCACCGGCAGGCCCGTCGCCCGTGCCGCCTCGGCGCCGACATCGAGGTTGGCCCAGCCTTCCACCTGGCCTTCAGCCGCAGGCAAGAGCGCTTTCGGCTGTCCCAGCCCGCTCGGCAGGGCCACGCCCAGACCAATCACCCGGCCCCGCCCGGACGCAGCCAGGGAGCTTAGGGCTACCGGCGCGAGGTTGCCGAGATCGGAGAACACCCGGCTGGCATCCGGATAGTCGTAGCTACGAATCAACCGCTCGACCACCCGGCCTGCCATGTCGACCAAGACCACCTCGAGCCGTTCCCAGCCAATCTCGGCTCCGAGTGCAAAGGCGCCCTCGGCGTTGAGATAGATCGGCGTGGCCGGTTGGCCCCGGCCACCGCGCCGACGCGCGACGCCACGGGTCAGCAGCCCCCCTTCGTCGAGGGCGGCAAGAACGGCCGAAACCGTCTGCGGCGCAAGCCCGGTCAGCCGCGCGATATCGGCGTTCGACACACCCGGTGCGCGCGCAACCACCCGCGAGACCGCCCGCATGTTGCTTTGCCTGACACCCGCCGGCTGCATACCACGGGCCGCGACCGCGAAATATCCGCGGGCGCGCTCAATGTTCTCATCCACGATCGCCCCCGAGCGATCAACGGTCAAAAAAGGCGCCTGGAACGCGGCGCCTACACCCAAACTATGCGTCATAGCTAGCCGAATTCAGCTATCGCTGCAAGGCTTTATGGCCCGCCTGCTTGCAGCATCAACCAGAGGTGAAGCTGGATCGATATTCCAGTCTCACCAGTTGGTTACCGATCCGTCGCGACGCTTCAGATGCGGTGCTTCCCAGAACTTGAAGCTCTCTTTGGCCACCAGGTCTTCGTTGATCTCGACGCCCAGCCCCGGGGCGTCCGTCACGGGGTATGTCGCACCCTCGAGCCGTGGCTGAACCGGAAAGAACACGGAATTGTCGAAGCCCAGCTTCTCGTACTGCGTCGTGCGCGTCTCGAGCCACGCCATGTTGGCGATCGCCGCGCAAAAATGCACCGTCGCGGCGGTGCACACGGGCCCGAGAGGGTTGTGCGGCATCATGTCAACATAGTGTGCCTCGCTCCAGCCGGCGACCTTCATCGCTTCGGTGAGGCCGCCGACGTTGCACACGTCGATGCGGTTGAACTGGTGGATGCCCCGCTCGATGTAGGGCAGGAATTGCCACTTGCTGGCAAATTCCTCGCCGATCGCAAACGGCATGTCGGTCATGGTCCGCAGCGATTCATAGGCCTCGGGGGTTTCGTCGCGAATCGGCTCCTCGAGAAAATCGAGCGTCCCCGATGGCATCTTCTGGCAGAAGCTCGCGGCCTCCGCGACATTCAGGCGATGGTGGTAGTCGATTCCGAGCACGACGCTGTCACCCAGCGCCTCGCGTGCCGCCACAACGCCCCTCGCCGTCGGACCGATCGATTCACGCGGCTCGTAGATGTTGTCGTGGCCGCTGTGCCCGGAGGGAAAGAAGCGGAGCACGCTCCAGCCCTGCGCCATCAGCTCCCTGGCCTGCTCGATCATCGCCGGCCCGGGCTCGGCAGAAGTCGAAGCGAAGGTCGGAATCCGGTCGCGCTGCTTGCCGCCGAGGAGTTCGTAGACCGGCACACCCAGCGCCTTGCCCTTGATGTCGTGGAAGGCGATGTCGAGCGCCGAGATGGCTGCCTGCAAGACCCGCCCGCCTTCGAAATACTGACTGCGGTACATCTCCTGCCATAGCGCGCCGGTCCGCATCGGGTCGCGACCGATAAGGAATTCGCGATAGTGCTCCAGCGCGCCCGCCACCGCCTGCTCGCGGCCGCTAAGGCCGCTCTCGCCCCAGCCGAAGACCCCTTCGTCGGTCTCGACCTTGACCAGCATCTGGTTCCGTGTGCCCACCCAGACCGGATAGGGCTTGATCGCGGTAATTCTCATGAAGGTCTCGTCTAGCCGAGAGTGAGCGCTTGCTGCGTTTCGCCGTCGAACAGATGCAGCCTCGCCTGATCGAATTCGATCCATACCGGCTCATCGGCCCGCACTGCAACATTTGGCTCGAGGCTGACGATGACGATGTGGTCGCCCAGATAAACCTGGACGAAGGTGACGTCGCCTGTGGGCTCGACGGTATAGACTTTGCCGGGGACCGCGCCCGGTGCCGCGCTTTTGTGAAGCGTCAGCGTCGAGTGGCGGGCACCGAGGATCACCTTCGGCGTGGACGACCGTTGCGCCTTGCGCGCATTCTCAGGGTCCAGCCGAAGCGTCCAGCCCTCCGGGCCGCGCAGCACGGCCGCTCCGTTTTCGGTTGCGACGTCCAGCGGAATGAGGCTCATGGCCGGCGAGCCGACAAAACCTGCCACGAACGTATTGCGCGGATGCCCGAAGACCTCGGCCGGCGAATCGTATTGCTGCAGCACGCCGCCGCTCATCACCGCCATCTTGTCCGCCATGGTGACGGCCTCGAGCTGATCGTGCGTGACGTAGATCACCGTGGCCGACAGGTCTTGGTGGAACCGCTTGATTTCGCTGCGCATCTGCACACGCAGCTTGGCGTCGAGGTTGCTCAGCGGCTCGTCCATCAGGAACGCACGCGGATCGCGCACCAGCGCGCGGCCGAGCGCGACGCGCTGCTGCTGGCCACCCGAAAGCTCGCGCGGCCGCCGCTCGAGCAGATGCGTGATGTCCAGCACCTTGGCGGCCGCCAGCACCTTGCGTTCGGTCTCCTCGCGGTTGAGCTTCCGCATCTGCAGCGGGAAGGCGAGGTTCTTAAACACGGTCTTGTTTGGATAGAGGGCGTAGTTCTGGAACACCATCGCGATGTCACGATCCTTCGGATCGAGGTCGTTGACCAACTTGTCGCCGATGAAGATGTCGCCGCCCGACATTGGAATCAGCCCGGCCACGAGGTTGAGTGTCGTCGTCTTCCCGCAGCCCGATGGCCCGACCAGCGCGACGAATTCGCCGTCCTTGATGTCGATCGACACATGATTCACCGCATAGAGCGGCCCATAGGTCTTGACGACGTCTCTGAGAATAACTCCGGCCATGAGCGCCCTAGTGTTTGACCGCGCCCTCGGTGAGCGCACGCACGAAATACTTCTGCAGGATAAGGAACATCACCACCACCGGCACGCTCATGATGAACGATGCGGCCATCAGGCCCGGCCAGTCGGTGGCATACTCGGTGAAGAAATGCTGGAGCCCAATGGGCAGCGTCAGCTTTTCCTTGGAATTGAGCAGCGTCAGCGCGAACACATATTCGTTCCAGGCGAGGATGAAGGAGTAGATCGCCGTCGCGATGATACCGGGCGAGCTGAGCGGCATCACGATCAGCAGGAACGCCTTGAAGCGCGTCGCGCCATCGATCCGCGCCGCCTGTTCGAGCTGGATCGGGATGTTGTCGTAGAACCCCTTGAGCAGCCAGATCGAAAGGGGCAGCCCGAAGGTGAGATAGGTCAGGATCAGCGAAGCGAGATTGTTGACCAGCCCGAGCCAGCGCATCAGCAGGAACAGCGGCATCAGGAAGATCACCGCCGGGAACATGTTGCGGAGGAGTACCGCAAAGAACAGGAACTGCCGCCCGGGAAAGCGGAAGCGCGAAAAGGCATAGGCCGCAGGCACCGCGACGACCACGCCGAGGATCGTGGAACAGCTCGAGACAAAAATGCTGTTCCACATATACTGCAGGAATTCCTGCCCGGTCGGACTCGTCGGCAACAGCAACCGGACATAGTTATCGAGCGTCGGGGCGGCCGGCCACCATTGTGGTGGATACTGGAACGCCGCGAACTGCGTCTTGAGTGACGTGATTACCATCCACAGCATGGGCAGCACGGTGAACAGCAGCATCAGCAACAGGAACAACCGGCCGGCCCACCGCCACCAGTCGACAGGCTTGCGTGTAACCGGGCGTTCGATCGGGATGCTCGTCATTCGACGACGCCTCCCTCGTCCTTGCCCGCCAGCGCCCGGACGTAGAAATAGCCGAGCAGCATCATGACGATGAACAGAATCACCGAATAGGCGGCGGCGATACCGAAGCGCACGCGCCCGAAGGCGATGTTGTAGATCGACGTGATCCAGATGTCCGAGGCGCCCGCGGGTCCGCCCCCTGTCATCACCCAGGGGATGATGAAGGAGTTGAGGTTGCCGACGAGCAGCAGCAACACCGTCACCATGGTGACTCCGCGCAAATGCGGGAAGGTGACGTGCCAGAAGCGGTCCCAGGTGTTGGCGCCGTCGACCTGTGCCGCCCGCAGCAATTGATCCGGCACCGTCTGCAGACCCGCCAGCAGCATGATCATGGCGAAGGAGAACTCCTTCCACACATTCACCAGGATCAGGGAGGGCAAGACGGTCGTCGTGTTGTCCAGAAAGTTGATCGGTCCCTTGGTCCAGCCCATCTGGGTGGTGAAGGCGCCGATGACACCGAAATCCGAATGATAGAGCCAGCGCCAGACATAGGACGCGGCGACCGCGCTGATCACATAGGGGACCAGCAGGATCGCCCGCAGCACGCCCCGTCCGAGGAAGGCGCGGTTGAGCGAGAGCGCACAACCGAGCCCGATGAGGAACGAGAAGAGCGTTGAAAAGACCGTCCAGATGATCGTGTTGACAGTGACGTCGCGGAAGCTCTGCGACCTCAAAATGGTGAGGTAGTTGTCGAATCCCGTGAACGTCTGCTCGGCCATCGACAGGCTGGGCGACGTCTTTTCGAATGAGAGCTGGATGGTGAACCAGACCGGATAGGCGATGACCAGCAGCATCACCAGCAACGCCGGCGCGATGTAGAGGTAGTCGGCCCAATGCTGTCCGATCCGCACGAAGACATTGGCACGGCGTGGTACCGGCGCCACTGCTGCCCCTGCCGGCTGATCCGTCGCTACAGTCACCCTCGGTCCCTTAAGCTTGGAGAAAAGGCCGGCAGCCGAAGCCGCCGGCCATCTGGTCCAGGGAGGGACTACATGCCCGACATCACGTCCTGCACTTTTTTGGCGGCGTCATCGGCGGCCTGATCGACCGTCATCTTGCCGGTGAGTGCATTCTGCATCATGTCGGGAACGATGTTGTTCATGATTTCGGTGGCCTGCGGTACCACCGGGAACGGAATTCCACTCGGCAACATCGAGGTCGTCACGTCGAGGAACTTGATGGTATCGAGCCGCTCCTTCATCCACTTCGTCTTGAAGCCGCGCAGGTTACCCGGATTGGAGCCAGTCCAGGCGAGCTTGGTCGACCACTCCGGGCTGTTCCAGAAGCAGGCAAAGGCCTTTGCCGCCTGGGCGTCGAAGCCGCCATCGACGTTCTCGGGCTTGACGAAGTGCATGTTCGAGCCGCCGAACACGATGGCGCGCTTGCCGTCCGGGCCGGCCGGAACGAGGCCGTAACGCATGTTGGCCACCACGTTGTCGGCAACCTTCTTGTCGTCGCCCGTCGCCTTGCCCGCAAGATCGAGCATCTTGGCATATTCGGCGGGATGCGAGATCTCCATGGCCAACTGGCCGGCGATAAACGGCTGCTGGTTCTCGTTCTGCGTGTTGGTCAGGGCCGAGGTCGGCACGGACTTGTCGCGGACATACATGTCATAGACGGTCTGCAGCGCAGCTTTCGAGCCGGCATTGTTGAGCCAGACCGACTGATAGGTCGGATTGTCCGCAGCCTCATCCAGCGCACCGCCGCCATAGGCCCAGAGCTCGGGCATGAAGCGGAACGGCGTGTTGCCAGCATTCTGCCGCGCAACGAGGCCGTAGCCGGGGATGCCCAGCTTGTCGTGGATGATCTTGCTGTCCTTGACGACATCGTCCCAGGTCGCCGGCGCGTGGTCCGGATCGAGCCCGGCGCGCTTGAAGATATCGGCGTTCCAGATGAAAGCCATCGTCTCGTTGTTGGTCGGAATGCCGTATTCCTTGCCATCCCACATGTCGGACTTGATGGCGCCGGGCCAGAAATCCTTGCTCGAATAGCCGATGTCTTCCGGCTTCAGCTCCTGGAAGTAGCCCTTGCTCGCGAATTCGACGCTGCCCACGATCTGCAGGCGCACCACCATCGGCCCGGCATTGCCGAGCAGCGAGGTGCGAAGCTTGTCGAGCAATACGTTGTAGTCGATGTTCTGGTAGTCGGTCTGGATATTGGGATAGGTCGCCTTCCACGCCGCCCAGAAGTCGGCGTCGATCTTCTTGTCGATATCCGGCGATGCGTCGTTGGGACCGGTGTACCAGTAGGTCAGCCGGCCCTTGTAATCGAGCGGCACGACCTTGGCGCATTCGGCGGCAGTGTCGACTTCCTCGGTGCCGGCGATGCTGCGCACATAATCCGGCGACCATTTGCTGAGGTCGACGCTCTGCGCGTAGCTGGCGCTCGTGGTCGCTACCAGCATCGTCGTTCCCATCAGCGCGCCCAGCGAAAGCGCGATCAGCTTGCGCGGCTGCAGCCGAACGGCTGCATCGCCACGACCATTCACGTCGGTCATAGAACCTCCTCCTCGATCGAAACCGATGCACCGGCCAAGCCCGGCAACACCGCCTGCCGCAGCCTCTGCTGCTTCCTCGAGACGGGCCGGCATTTCGCCCCGGCTCGCCGTCGCAACGTCGGTGGTTTCACCCACTCTTTGTGCCCAATGACCGTTGCAGACTCCAAAATCCGTGTCAACTCTTGTCGATATTGTACACAGAACTGGACAGAGCGAGTGTAATTTGAGTTAGATCGGGAATTGGAATCGCGGAGGAAACTGCCTAGAAGCAGCGCGAGATGACCACCACAATCAGCATCGACGAGCCTACCGAGGACGGCGTTGAGGCCTCCGGATCCGTCTATGAACTGATCCGCGACGACATTATTTCCGGCCGTCTCGTCGCCAATCAGCGGCTGAAGGTCGCTGACCTCGCCGAGCGCCACGGCACCTCCACCAACCCGGTGCGCGAGGCGCTGCAGCAGCTGCGCGGCGAAGGCTTCGTGGTGATGACGCCCAATCGCGGCGCGCGCGTCCGGCCGATGGATGAGGAATTCATCCGCGACATCTACGAGATCGAAATGCTGATCGAGCCCGCCCTGACGAAATGGTTCGTCGGCATGGCAACCGACCACGACCTCGCCGAGCTCGAGCGCATCCAGGCCGAGATCGAGGCCAACAATTTCGTCGACCCGGTCAAACACGGCAGGCTCGATACACAACTGCACATGGTCATGTATGGCCGGCACTACAACCGGCACGCCGCCGACCTGTGGTGGAAGCACCGCGAGATCCTGCGGGCCATTTCGCGCCAGTATCCGACCACGCTCGCCCGCCGCGCCGCTGTGCTGCGCGAGCACCGCGACCTCATCGCCGCGGTCAAGGCCGGCGATGCCGACGGGGCCGCTGCGATCGTCGAGACGCATGTCGAAGGCTCGGGCCGGCATATTCTCGAACAGATGCGCGCGGCGCGCCGCAACGGCGAACGGCCCCGGGGCGGCAAGACTGCCTGAGACGAAGGAGCGCGCGTGATGAATGCCTCCACGGAGTCAGTGCCGCGAAAGCGGGAACCTCTGTTTGGTCGCCGCGAACTGTTGAAACGGAGGTCCCCGCTTTCGCGCGGATGACCAGTGAAATTTGGGTGGATGCAAGTCCAGCCGGTGACAAGGAGCAAGTTGCAATGCCGAAGACGGCTGGTCCCGAGGAGGCCCTCAACCGGGTCAACACCAACAGCAAGCCGTCCGAGCTGCGCATCACCGACATGCGCGTCGCCGAGATCGTCGGCGCACCGTTCACCTCGGCCCTGCTCAAGATCTACACCAACCAGGGCATCGTCGGACTTGGCGAAGTGCGCGACGGCGCCAGTGCCACCTTCGCGCTGATGCTGAAGAGCCGCCTGCTTGGCGAAAACCCGTGCGACATCGACCGGCTGTTCCGCCGCATCAAGCAGTTTGGCGGCCACGGCCGGCAAGGCGGCGGTGTCTCCGCGGTGGAAGTCGCCCTCTGGGATCTCGCCGGAAAAGCCTATGGCGTTCCGGTGTACCAGATGCTCGGCGGCCGCTTCCGCGAGAAGGTGCGCATCTATTGCGATACCGACGCCGAAAAGCCGAGCGGTACCGAAACGGGCAAGCGCCTGAAGGAGCGTATGAACCGCGGCTTCACCTTCCTCAAGATGGACCTGGGGTTGATGCAGATCGCCGACGTCCCCGGCGCGGTGGTCGCCCCGACCGGCTCGCTCGAGGGCTATCGGGTCCATCCCGGCCGCGGCCCGGTGAAGACGCTCGAGGATCGCCGCCGGCGCAACGCCGTCTATGACATCCACAATGTCCGCCACCCGTTCAGCGGCCTGCACTTCACCGACAAGGGCATCGACCTGCTCGAGCAGTACATCCACGAAGTCCGCGAGGTGATCGGCTACGAGATTCCGCTCGCCATCGATCATGTCGGTCACATCTCGCTGCAGAACGGCATTCGCCTCGCGCGACGGATCGAGAAATACGTGCCCGCCTGGCTCGAGGACGTGATCCCCTGGCAATACACCGAGCAGTACCGGCAGCTCCAGGACGCCACCACGGTGCCGATTTGCACCGGCGAGGACATTTACCTCAAGGAGGGCTTCGAGCCTCTGCTCAGGAGCGGCGGCGTCTCGGTCATTCATCCGGACCTGCTGACCTCGGGCGGCATCCTCGAGACCAAGAAGATCGGCGATATGGCACAGGACCACGGCGTCGCCATGGCCATCCACATGGCGGAGAGCCCGATCGCCGCGATGGCCGCGGCGCACGTCGCCATGGCCACCGAGAATTTCATGGCGCTCGAATATCACTCGGTCGACGTCGACTGGTGGGACGACATCGTCACCGGTCTCCCAAGGCCGCTCGTGCAGGATGGCTTCATTACCGTGCCCGACAAGCCGGGCCTCGGCATCGACGACGTGATCGACGAGGTCATTTCCGGTCATCTGCAGCCGGGCGTCACCGGCATCTGGCAGCCCACCGAGCAATGGGACAACGAATACTCCTGGGATCGCACCTGGAGCTGAGGCGAAAGACACCACAATGAAAATCACCGATTTGCGCGTTGCCGTTATCGGCAAGCACCCGATCGTCCGCGTCGTTACCGACGAAGGCCTCCACGGCCTGGGCGAGGTCGAATACACCAAGACCTACCTCAAGCCCTGGATCCTGCACTTCCGCGACGCGCTGCTGGGCGAGGACCCGACCGACGTCGAACGCGTCATGCTCAAGATCCGCCAGCGCGGCTCGTTCAAGCCCTACGGCGCCGCCGTCAGCGCCATCGAGCATGCGCTGTGGGACATTGCCGGCAAAGCCGCGAACGTGCCCGCCTACAAGCTGCTCGGCGGCAAGGTGCGCGACAAGGTCCGTACCTATAACGGCAACCTCCGCAAGAAACGGACCGGCGACCGGCCGGAAGACTATGCCGCCGACGTCAAGTGGATGAAGGAGCTGCCCGAGAACTTCTTCATGGTGAAGCAGGGAATCTCGTTCCACTCCAACATGAAGGACACGGTCGAGGACTTCCACTACGGCGTGGTGCAAAAGAAGGCCGGCTACCACGGCGCCATGGACCAGGGCGTGATCAGCGAGCACGGCTTCAACCACATGCTCGACTGCGTCATCGCCATGAAAGAAGTGCTCGGCGACAAGGTGAGCCTCGCGCTCGACTGCGGCCCGGGCTGGATGCTGCCCGACGCCATCAAGTTCGCCCGTGCGGTCGAAAAATACAACATCATGTGGCTCGAGGACATGCTGACCGGCGACTATGTGCCGTGGGTCAACCCGCAAGCCTATCGCGAGCTCACGGTATCGACCTCGACGCCGATCCATACCGGCGAACAGATCTACAGCCGCCACAACTTCAAGGAGCTGATCGAAACGCAGGCAGTGCGCGTCATCGGCCCCGACCCGGCCGACGTCGGCGGCATCGCGGAGCTCAAATGGATCGCCGAGCACGCCTACATGCACTCGATCCTCATGGCCCCCCATGGCACGGCCAATGGCCTGCTGGGTCTGGGGGCGCTGATCAATGTCTGCGCCACCCTGCCCGCGAATTACATCGCGTTCGAATATCCGTCGGCGTCCGATCCCTGGTGGCCCGACATCGTGACCGGCCTGCCCTCGGGCCGCATCGTCAATGACAGCATGATCGATTTGCTGCCGGGGCCGGGCCTCGGCCTCGACATCGACGCAAAGGCGGCAAAGCCGTACCTGCGCGAGGAAGATTCAGGCTTCTTCGACTGAGCCCAGAAGACGAGAAAGCCCCCGTCGCCGGGGGCTTGTCTTCAAAAGCGACATTGGTTGCGGGAGCAGGATTTGAACCTGCGACCTTCAGGTTATGAGCCTGACGAGCTACCGGACTGCTCCACCCCGCGGCACCAACTTCGGCATCCCGCCAAAGTAGTACTTTGGTGGGCCGAAACAAAAAAGCCGCCGCTCGACTTGCGCCGGCAGCGGCAG
>DATMTK010000035.1:0-22333 GCA_035564755.1 Devosia sp.
ATATCCGGTGGCCGGGTCGGTGCGGACCACGCCGGCGCCAGGAGGAACAGCGGTCCGCGAGGAGGAGACCATGACGTCACTATCGAGACTGGCGCTCGTCGCCGCCGCGTCGCTCATGCTCATGAGCAGCACGGCGATGGCCCAGCAGAAGACCTTCAACATCTGGTGGTTCGAAGATCCGGTAAGCTCGGAGGGCATAGCCTGGACCAAGGCGCTCGACGAGTTCAAGTCCAAGCACCCCGATGTCACGGTCAATTTCCAGCAGAAGACCTTCCAGCAGCTCCAGGCGTCAGGCAGCATGATCCTCAATTCGGATCAGGCCCCCGACGTGCTCGAATACAACAAGGGCAACGCCACCGCCGGCCTTGTCTCCAGCCAGGGCCTGCTCACCAACCTCGACGACTACGTGACCAAGGAAGGCTGGGACAAGATCCTGAACTCGGGCGACCTGGTGCTCAGCAAGTATGACGACAAGGGCATTTATGGCTCGGGTCACGTGTGGGGCATCTCGGTCTATGGCGAGTACGTGTCGTGCTTCTACAACATCGACATGTTCGACAAGGCGGGCCTCAAGGTCCCGACCACGATCGACGAGTGGGTCGCCGACATGGATGCCTTCAAGAAGCAGGGCATCACACCGCTTGCGCTCGGCGCCATCGATACCAGCGGCCAGCACCTGCTCGCCTCGCTCGCCTACACCAAGGCGGACGACACCTGGATCCAGAACTACCAGGGCCTGAAGGCGCCGCTCGACGGAGCCCCGTATCTCTACGCCGCGCAGACCCTCGTCGACTGGGTCGGCAAGGGCTACATCAGCAAGGACTCGACCGGTATGAAGGATCCGGACGCCGCCCTGCTGTTCACCTCGGGCAAGGCGCCGATGTACGTCTCGGGCACCTGGAACCTGGGCAACTTCGCCTCGACCATCAAGGACTTCAAGTGGGGCCAGTTCGTGATCCCGACACCGAAATACTCGGTGGGCTCGACCGGCAACCTCTGGGTTGTTCCCAAGGGCGCCAAGAACCCCGACCTTGCAGCCGAATGGATCAGCCTGACGCTGTCCCCGAAGTACCAGACCGAGCTCGCCAATGACGGCGGCGTGGCCATCGCCGCCGATCCCGCGACGATCACCAACCCGGTCGGCAAGAATGCCGCCGCCGTGTTCAAGCAGATCTCGGACAAGAACGGCCTCGGTTTTTATCCCGACTGGCCGGTGCCGGGCTACTATGACGTCCTGAACCAAAAGGACACGGGCCTGTTCCAGGGGACGTTGACCCCGGAGCAGTTCGTGGATCAGATCAAGAAGGTCTACGACGACGCACAGGCGAACCAGTAACGCCTGAGATCACGGCGGCCGCGCTTCTGGAGGGGAGCGCGGCCATCCGGCAGCGGAGGGGAACATGGCGGCAGCCCAGGGTGCCCTCGCCACACATCGGCGAGCCTACTATCTCTATCTCATCCCCGGCGCGGTCGGCTTCCTGCTGATCGTCCTCATCCCGCAGATCGCCAACTTCTTTCTAAGCTTCACCGTGTGGAAAGGCATCGGCCTGCCCCGTTGGGCCGGCCTGCAGAACTATCAGCGGCTCATCACCGACGATCAGTTCTGGGGCTCGATGATCCACACGGTACTCCTCATCTTTTCGATGACGGTTATTCCGGTGCTCATCGGGCTGGTGCTCGCAGCACTGCTCTTCGACTATGTGCGCGACCAGTGGGGCGAGCAGGTCTCGAGCTTCTTCCGCGCCGGCTTCTACCTGCCGCAGATTCTTCCCGTCACCACCGCCGGCGTGCTGTGGGGCTGGATCCTCAGCCCCATCGGCGTGGTCAACATCATTCTCAAATCGCTGGGGCTCGGCGTCATCGCGCAAAACTGGATCGGCGATGCGACCTACGCCATCTGGGCCGTGTCGCTGATGATCGTGTGGATCCAGGTAGGCTACTGCCTCGTGGTGTTCATGGCAGGCCTGTCGCGCATCGACCCCTCGCTCTATGAGGCGGCTGAGCTCGATGGTGCCGGCTGGTGGCAGCGCTTGTTCTCGATCACGGTGCCCATGCTGGCGCCCGAGATTTTCGTCGTGGTGCTGACGACACTGATCGCGGCGCTGAAGGTCTTCGCCCCGGTCTTCGTGCTGACGGCAGGCGGCCCCGACAACGCGACCCTCGTGCCGTCGTATTTGACCTACTATCACTTCTTCACCACACAGCGGGTCGGCTATGCCGCCGCGATCGCGGTGGTGCAGACGATCCTGACGATCGTGCTGGCGACGATTTTCCTGCGCTTTCAGTCGCGGCAGCAGGCGACGGAGTAAGCCATGGCCGACGCAACCCTTGATTTCAGCGAGACCACCAGCAGAGCCGACGTAGCCACGCACAGCCACCGCCGGCGCGGCCCGATGCGCTGGGTGGTCCTCGCCATCCTCGCCGTACTGTTACTTGGAACGCTGTTCCCGTTCTTCCTGGCGCTGATCAATGCGGTCAAGAACGGCGTCGACTATTCGGCGAGTGGGCCGCTGTCGATCCCGACCAGGATCGATCTGGGATCGCTGATCTATTTCTGGAACCTGTCGGATTTCAGCCGCAAGCTCCTCAATAGCGTGATCATCAGCGCCTGCGTGGCGGTGTTCGGCGCGCTACTGAGCCTGCTCAATGCCTACGCCATCGGAATCGGCAAGGTGCACGGCTCGCGCGTAATTCTGGTCGTGCTGATGCTTGGCATCATGGTGCCGCAGGAATCGATCATCTACCCGCTCTACTACATGGCCAAGGCCACCGGCCTGTATGACACGCAGCTCTCGGTGATCCTGATCTTCGCCGTGCTGCAGAGCGCGTTTGGCACGTACCTGCTGTCCTCGGTGCTCGGCTCGTTCCCGCGAGAAATCATCGAGGCGGCCGAGATCGACGGTGCCTCCACCTGGCAGATCCTGTGGTCGGTTGTGGTACCGGTCCTGCGCCCGACGCTGATGGTGCTCGGCACGTTCTTCTTCATCTGGACCTGGAACGAGTTCCTGATCCCGCTGGTGATGCTGGTCTCCAACAACAACCAGACGGTATCGGTGGCGATGGGCCTGACACGCGGACAGAACATGTCCGATCCGACGCTGCAGGCCGCGGCGTCGCTGCTCGGCATCCTGCCGACGGTGATCTTCTTCGTGATCTTCCAGCGCACGCTGACCCGCGGCGTGGTGGTCGGCGCCGTCAAATAGGGCGTTCAGCTCTTGCCCTGCTCGAGCCGCAGCGGATAGCGCGTCGGGTGGTGGATCGAGCGCGTGGCGTTGATCGGCGTGCCGTCGCGCGAATAGGCGATCTGTTCGACCGTGAGCACCGCGGCCGGCCGTCTGAGGCCGAGCAGCTTGGCCTCGTCCGCACTGGCGAGGCGTGAGGACAGCACCGTCTCGCCGCTCTCGGGATGCAGGCCATAGCGCTGCCGGAGCTCGTCGTAGAGCGAGCGGTTGCCGCTCTTCCAGTCGAGGGCCAACAGGCCCGGCACCTTGGCCATCTCGATCCAGTCTTCGGCGATGGCGACCGGTTCGCCGTCGAGCAGCCGGAGGCGCCGCAGTTCCACGGCGGGATCGCCGACGCGGATGTGCAGCGCCGCCGCGAGCTTCTCGTCGGCGGCGATCGCCTTGCCGCTGATCAACTGGGCGCCCGGCCTCAGGCCGTGCCGCAGTGCCGTGGCCGTAAAGCTGCGCAGCAGCTCGAGCTCGAAGGCCTGCGAGATCGAACGGCCGGTCGCGTAGAAGCCCTTACCCGGATGGCTGCGCAGATGTCCCTCGGCGACGAGCTCGCGCATCGCCTGCCGGACGGTGATGCGGCTCACGCCATACTTTTCGACCAGCTCGCGCTCGGAGGCGAGCTTGCCCATCGGCGGCACCGTGCCGTCGCTGAGCGCCTCGAGCAGGCGGTCCTTCACCTGCTTATAAAGCGGCCGGACATCTTCGCGGCTCAGGGCGTTCATTTCGCGCGGTCGACTCCCCCGCTCGTCTGCGTATCATTCTAAGGCCAATAATGCGCAGCGGAATGCGCATGCGCGAACATCAACAAAAACGCATCTGCCACTCTATGCTAACTCAATATGACTGGATATAACCAGTGGCGGGAGAGGACGCGATGAAGCTTGCCATCATCGGCGGAGGGGGTGTGCGGGCGCCGCTGTTCGTGCAGTCGGCGCTGAAGCGCGCCACGCGGCTCGGGCTCACCGAAATCTGCCTGATGGATACCGATGCCGCGCAACTGCAGCTCATCGGCGCGCTCTGCGCCGAGCTCGCCCGCCGCGACGGCCAGAGCGTCTCGATCACCACCACCACGTCCATCGACGAGGCCTTCACCGGGGTCGATCACGTCGTGACCACGGTGCGTCCCGGCGGCGCCGAAGGCCGCGTCACCGACGAGCGCATCGCCCTCAAGCACGGGGTGCTCGGGCAGGAGACGACGGGCGCCTGCGGCTTTGCCATGGCCCTGCGCAGCATCCCGACCATCCTGAGCTATGCGCGGCGGCTGCGCGAGCTGAGCCCGGATGCGTGGCTGTTCAATTTCACCAATCCCGCCGGGCTCGTCAGCCAGGCGCTGAGCGACGCCGGCATCACCCGCTGCGTCGGCATTTGCGACAGCGCCAATGGCGCGCAGAACGCGCTGGCGCATCGGCTCGGCGTCGACCCACAGGCGGTCGAGGCCGATCTCTTCGGGCTCAACCACCTGTCATTCACGCGGCAGGCCAAGATCGACGGCGTCGACCGGCTGCCCGAAGCGCTGGCCGACGACGGTTTCCTTGCCACCACCAATCTGCGTGTGTTCGAGCCGCGCGTCGTGCGCCGGCAGGGCATGTGGATCAACGAGTACCTTTACTATTACTACTACATCGACCAGGCCATGAACGGCCACGGCAACGGCCCGACGCGCGGCGAAGAGGTGCTCGAGCTCAATCGCCAGCTCATCGCCGAGCTGCGCCGCATCGATGCCGCGCGCAACCCTGACGCGGCACTGAAAGCGTATTTCGACTACGAGCATCGCCGCAGCGGCAGCTACATGGCGCACGCCACGCAGATCGAAGCCGACACCGACGAAGAGGTCGAGCACATTGATGACGGCGAGGGCTATGCCGGCGTGGCGCTGAGCCTGATGGAGGCGCTCGAAGGGACCGGCCGCATCCGCACCGGCCTCAATGTCGTCAACCGTGGCGCCATCGCCGACCTTCACGACGACGACGTGGTCGAAGTGAGCTGCATCGTCGACGAGAACGGCATCCAGCCGGTGCCGGTCGGGCAGATGCCGGAAGAGCAGCGCTACCTGGTCCAGAGCGTCAAGCACTACGAGCGGCTGGCCGCCAAGGCGATCCTGGGCAAGGACCGGGCGCTGGCGATCGACGCGCTGGTGGCGCATCCGCTGGTGCTGTCCTACTCGCGGGCCGAGCCGCTGGTCGACGATTTCCTCGCGGCCTATCCGCAATACACGGAGGGTTGGCGATGAGCGACCGCTTCGATGTCCTGGTGGCCGGCGAGTACTATTGCGACCTGATCTTTTCCGGTCTCGACCATCCGCCGATGCTCGGCGGCGAGGTTTTTGCCGACGGCCTGATCGTCCGCCCCGGCGGCTGCTACAACATGGCGCTCGGCCTCACCCGGCTTGGCTTGCGCGCGGCGTGGGCCTGCGATCTCGGTACCGATCGCTTCAGCGGCATCGTACGCGATGCAGCGAAAGCCGACGGCCTCGATGCAAGCGCGTTCCGCGAGGTGCGCCGCAGCCTGCAGCAGGTGTCCGTGGCGTTCTCCGGCGCCGGCGAGCGCGGTTTTATCACCTATCGCGAGGGCACTTTGCGTGCGCCCGACACCGCACTGCTCGCACGGCTGCAGCCCAAATGGCTGCTGCAGACCTTTCGGCTCGAGCCCGACTGGATGGCGTTTATGCGCACGGCGAAAGCCGCGGGGGTCAAGATCTTCGGCGACTGCAACGGCGAGGGGGCCGACCTCGACTCCGCCGGGGTGCGCGAGTTCATTGGCCTGTGCGATGTGTTCTCGCCCAACGAGACCGAAGCCGAGGCGGTGACCAAGACACGCAACGTCGAGGATGCGCTTCAAATCCTGTCGCGGCTTGCTCCGGTCGTCGTGATCAAACGCGGACCGCAGGGCGCCAGCGCCATGGCATCCGGTCGACGTCACGACGTGCGGGCACCTCAGGTCATCGTGGTCGACACGGTCGGCGCCGGCGACGCATTTGCGGCGGGATTCATCGCCGCGGCCGTCGCAGGAGCATCGATCGAAGACCAATTGCTGAGCGCGGTCGCCTGCGGTTCGTTGTCGGCCACCGGGCCGGGCAGCAGCGCCAATCCATCTGCCGGGGACCTGCGGGCGTTCATCGCACGCATGCACCCAACACCATCCTACGCCCCAACGGCGTAGGTCCGATTATGACGAAGGGAGAACGATCATGAAGACTCTATGGTCTGCCGTGTTGGGGCTCGCCCTCAGCATCGCGACACCGGCATTCGCCGATACCAACCTCGTATTCGCGTTCTGGGGCGATCCGCCGGAGGTCCCGCCGTTCCAGAAGATCGCCGCCGACTACATGGCCAAGCACCCCGATGTACACATCGAGCTGCAGAACGCGCCGTGGTCGGGCTACTTCACCAAGCTCGACGCCGAGCTTGCCGCCGGCGGCGGCCCGGATGTGTTCTTCATCACCAACGTGCCCAGCTACGCCGCGCGCAACACGCTCGAAGACCTCGGGCCGTGGATCGCCAAGACGAACTTCCCGATCGACCAGTACGTCAAGGATTCGCTGCGCATCCACTCGCTCAACGGCAAGCTCTACTCGATCCCGCGCGATACGGCGACCAACGTCCTCTACTACAACAAGGACGATTTCGACAAAGCCGGCATCAAGTATCCGGACGGCACCTGGAAATGGGCCGACCTGCAGGCTGCGGCCAAGAAACTGACCGTGACATCGGGTGGCCGCGTCACCCGCTACGGCCTCGTGCTCGAATCCAATGAATGGCCGATGTTCGTGTACCAGAACGGCGGTTCGGTGTTCGACGATCCGGTGCAGCCGACGACGTTTACGCTCGGCGACGACAAGGGCGCCGCGGCGATCCAGTGGGTCGCCGACATGATCAACAAGGACAAGTCGGTCCCGAACTTCCAGGAGTCCGACCAGATGGGCGGCACCGCCTCGATGTTCACCGCCGACCAGGCCTCGATGTCGATCACCAACGCCTCGCGGCTGGGCAGCTATGCGAACGCCACGTTCAAGTGGGCGGTGGCTCCGGTCCCGGCCGGTCCCGATGGGATCAAGGCCAACGAAGCGGGCGGTGCGGGCTTTGCCATGAACGCCAACAGCAAGATCAAGGACGCCGCCTGGGCCTTCATGCAGTACCTTTGCGGTCCAGACGGGCAGATCGCCTTCACCTCCTCGGGCGGCTCGCCCGCGGTGCCGGCAATGATCGGCAACGCCGACGTGAAGGCCTCGTTCAAGGCCCCCTTTGCCGACGTGTTCCTGTCGGAATCGGAGAACGGCAAGGTGTTCCCGCAGTTTCCGAAATATGTCGACATCACCAACAAGCTGATCCAGCCGGCGCTGGATAAGGTCTGGAACGGCGAGTCGACGGCGGCTGATGCCCTCGGCGGCATCAAGGATCAGGTGAACGCCGCGCTCAAGGCTCAATAAGAGGTCCTCCTGGGTTGCCGGGGCGGCAGGTGTCCGCTGCCTCGGCAACCAATTTCTCAACTCTCTCCGACCGGGATCGTCCGATGCGTATTATCGACAGCCACGTCCATTATGGCTTCTGGGACAAGCTCTTCACCACCAAAGCCGAGGAGGGCTTCCTCGAAGTGCTCTGGGAGCACTGCCAGGAGGTGGGCGTCGAAAAGGTCGCGCTGCTCGCCAATCCGGGACGCCGCGGCAACGAGATGCTGTCGCGCGCGCTCGAGGCCAGGCCCGATTTCGTCATCGCCATGGGCCGGCTCGAGCTCGACAAGGACCCGGTGAGCACCGTCGAAGACTTTTACCAGCGCGGCTTCCACGGCATCAAGACCATCGGCGTATCGAAGAACTACGATCACCCCGACTACATGCCGTACTACGAGGCTGCGGCGGCGCGCGGCCTCAGAATCTTGTTCCATACGGGCATCCAGGGCGGTCCAGCCGACTATCTCGAGGGCGGCAAGGAGGATGCCTGGAAGGCCCCGCCGGCCGCCGGCAGCGATGCCGAGAATGCGCTGGTGATGCGCCTCAAGAAGGATATCTCGCGCGAGAAGTTCGGCTTTTCGAGCGCTCGCATGCAGCCGATCTACCTCGATACCATCGCCTTCTACTTCCCCGAGCTCTTCATTATCGGCGCGCATCTGGGCTGGCCGGACTACCGCACCTCCTGTGCGGTGGCGCGCTGGCGCCCGCGCCTCTACTTCGACATTTCAGGCGGCGACGTGGTGCACAACCACATCGTCGAAGGCGGCTATATCGGCAAGGAAATCTCGCCGCGCAAGCTCCTCTACGGTTCGGACTCCGACCATCGCCGGCTCAAGGGTGACGTGGCGCGCTGGAAGGCTGCGTTCGACAAGATGGGCTTGACCGCCGACGAGCAGGACCAGATTTTCTATCGCAACGCGGCTCGTATTTTCGGCTTCGAGAAATAGATGGCTCTGGCTCCAGGCCAATCCCACCCACCAGGTTCTTCCCGCGCAAGCGGGAACCTCCGTTTATCGCACTGGCTCAAAGCAACAGGCGTTCCCGCTCGCGCGGGAATGACCCTGTGTAAAGAGCGGATCGGTGCCTAAGGGCAGCCTGAGCCTCATGGCGCGCCGCGAAGAGCGCGCCGCCTGGCTGTTCCTGATCCCGAGCCTCGTGCTGTTCACGGTGTTCACCGCGCTGCCGGTGATCGCGGCGTTCCTGATCTCGTTTGCGCACTGGGACCTGTTCAACGCGCCCAGGCCGGCGTTCTTCGACAACTACATTGCGCTCTGGAACGACCCGATCTTCCGGCAGGTGCTCGGCAACACCGGCTACTACGTCGTGCTGGCCGTGCCGCTGCAGATGCTGCTCGGGCTGCTCTGCGCACTGGGGCTCAACCGCGGCGTGCCGGGGCAGGCCTTCTTCCGCGTCATCTATTTCCTGCCGGTGGTGACCAGCACCGTGGCTGCCGGCCTCGTCTGGGCCTGGCTGTTCAACTCCAATTTCGGGCTCATCAATATGGGCCTGTCGCTGCTCGGCGTGAACGACCTGCCCAAATGGCTGATTTCCAGCAAATGGGCGATGCCGGCAGTGATCGCCGTCTCGGTGTGGCAGGGCCTCGGCTACTCGATGGTGCTGTTCCTCGCCGGGCTGCAGAACATCCGCCGCGACCTTTACGAAGCGGCGGCGCTCGATGGCGCCACCGGCTGGTCGCGCTTCTGGCACATCACGCTGCCGCTGCTGTCGCCGATGACCTTTTTTGTCTTGATCATTTCGATCATCGGCAGCTTCCAGGTGTTCGAGCTGGTCTATGTGATGACCAAGGCCGGGCCGTCGAACGCCACCAACACGCTGGTGTTCTTCATCTACCAGAACGGATTCATGTTCTACCAGATGGGCATCGCCAGCGCCGGCGCGATGGTGCTGTTCCTCATCGTGCTGGTGCTGACGCTGGTGCAGTACCGCCTGCAGAATCGCTGGGTACATTATGAATAGTGCCGAGCGCCGCACGCCGACCCTGGCCGACTGGCTGATCTTCGTGGCGCTGCTGGCTGGGGCGATCCTGATGTGCGGGCCGTTCATCTGGATGATCTCGACCTCGTTCAAGCCGTCGTCCGAGGTCTTCAGCTTTCCCCCGACGCTGCTGAGCTCGCATCCGCAGCCGGGGAACTATGTGCGCATCTTTACGACCATCCCGTTCGGGCAGGCGCTGCTCAACAGTGTGATCGTCGCGACCAGCGTCACCGTGCTGCAGCTCATCGTCTGCTCGATGGCCGCCTACGCCTTCGCCTGTCTGCGCTTCCGCGGCCGCGAGGTGCTGTTCCTGATCTACCTCGCGGCACTGATGGTGCCCTCGCAGGTCACGCTGATCCCCAATTTCATCCTGATCCGCAACCTCGGCTGGATCGATACTTACCAGGGCCTGATCCTGCCCTATGCCTTCTCGAGCTTCGGCACGTTCCTTCTGCGCCAGTATATGAAGACCATTCCGCAGGAGCTGATCGAGGCGGCACGCATCGACGGCGCCAACCACCTGCAGATCTACGCCGGCGTTGTCGTGCCGCTGGCGCTGCCGGCGCTCGGAGCGCTCGCCATCTTCACCTTCGTCGCGCAATGGAACAACTTCCTCTGGCCGCTGATCACCACCAGCAAGCCGAGCATGCAGGTGACCACGGTGACGCTGGCGTCGCTGCAGGGCCAGTTCAATACCGACTGGCCGCTGCTGATGACCGGCAGCGTGCTGGCCATCGTGCCGATGCTGGTCGTCTTTGCGTTCGGCAACCGCTCTTTCATCTCCGGGATTACGGCGGGAAGTTTCGGCGGCCGTTAGCACGCCGCTAACCCAAGCAAATTCTGCGGTCTCCGAAAGTATCCGTATTAATTCCCATGTAAGAGCTTGATGAATACCGTTCGGGTCCGGGTTGGGGCCTCGTGTATGCGCGTACTCATCGTTGACGACAGCCGGTCGAGCGTGGCGTTGCTCGCCGCAGTGCTTGGAGACATCGGCGGCACCGAGGTTGTCACCTGCACGAGTCCCATCGCCGCCCTGGCCCGTTGCGTCAGCGAACAGTTCGACCTCGTGCTGGTCGACCACATCATGCCGGAAATGGATGGCGTCGAGGTCACTCGCCGGCTGCGCGCCGAACCGAGTTACCGGCTCGTGCCAATCATCATGGTGACCTCCGACAGCGACCAGTCGCTGCGGGTCGACGCCATCGGCGCCGGCGCTACCGACTTCATCAACAAGCCCTTCGACCGGACCGAATTGCTGGCGCGCGTGCGCAACCTGCTGGCCCTGCGCGGCGCGCAGATCGAGCTGGCCGACCGCGCCAACTGGCTGGCGCGGGAAGTGGAGAGCGCCACCCGTCACCTCGTTGAGCGCGAGGAAGAAGTCATCTGGCGCCTTGCCCGCGCCATCGAATATCGCGACGGCGACACCGGCGAGCATGTCTCGCGGGTGGCCACCATCTCCCGCATCGTTGCCCAGGCCATGGGGCTGAGCGAACAGCGCTGCCGCACCATCTATCTCGCGGCGCCTCTTCACGACATCGGCAAGATCGCCATTGCCGACGCCATCCTCGGCAAGCCCGGCAAGCTGACGCCGGACGAGTTCGCCGAGATGCGCAAGCATGTGACCATCGGTGCCCGCATCCTCGAGAACGGCTCCTCCGATCTCATCTGTGTTGCCGAGTTGATCGCCCAGAGCCACCACGAGCGCTGGGACGGCACGGGCTATCCCGACCGGCTCTCGGGCTACGACATCCCGGTCGAGGCCCGCATTGTCGCCATCGCCGATGTGTTCGACGCGCTCTGCGCCGAGCGGCCCTACAAGGCCGCATGGCCGGTGCACAAGGCGCGCGCCGAGATCGTCCGGCTGGCGGGCACGCATTTCGATCCGGCCTGCGTCGAAGCGTTCGAAGCGCGCTGGACCGAAATCGCTGCCGTCATGACCGGTGGCGCCGCCCCGGCCGAGGCGCAGGCCGTCGGCTTCTAGAGCTGACTTCGCGACACCGAGGCATATTTTTCGCCGCCGTCGCAGGACATGCGTGGGCGTGCCGCAGGCTCTGAAATCACTCGGAAACAAGCGATAATAACGCGAAATCTGTTATCGCTGTCATCTCTGATATGTTAGAGGGCACCTTGCATATTTCTGCAAAGAAACAATAGATAACGACCGGTTAAATTTCAGAACTGCTGAAGTAACATTCAGAAGTATCCTGAGACGTTTTCCAAACTGGATTCACGAGTCTGAATCGATGACTCAGCAAAGCCTGTGATCGACTCGGTAAATCGCATTCCGGGCTCACCGGGATTCATGCAGACTCCACAAGACTCGTCTCGTAATAAATACGGATGCTACCGAGATGCCACGCGAATAGCGGTAACATCGGATTAATGACTGTCGGGTAGGGTGAATATCGCGGCAGGAAATATCCTGGACGCGACATAAAAAGCCGAAGTCCTGGGTCACCCGTTGTTCGCCCCAACTCTGCTTCCGGTACGCGCTTTTTAAATCAATACGTTCACGCCATGGGTCATTTCATGGAACGGTCGAATATTGTCTTGTCGAAACGGGGGCTGAATTGAGCGCTCCGTCCCAGCAAATCGCTCTGAGCGGTACGGTTGGACTCCGCGATATTGCCGGCCTCGCCCAGCAACTGCGCGAGCAACTGACCGCGGCGGGTACGCTGTTGATCGACTGTACCGCGGTGACCGAGATCGATCTTTCGGCCGTGCAGGTCTTCGTCGCGGCGCACAAGTCGGCCGTCGCCAGCGGCCGCTCCCTGGCCCTGCGCGCACCTGCCGACGGGCCGCTTTGCCGCCTGCTGAAGGCGGCCGGATTTCTGGGCGCAGACGGCACGCCGCTCACGCCCGAGGGACAGCTCTGGATTGGTGCCGGGGGAAGAGCAGCATGAGCAAAACCATCCTGACGATCGACGATTCCGCCTCGGTGCGGCAGATGATCGTGCTGACGCTGTCGGGCGCCGGCCACACTGTCATCGAGGCCGGCAATGGCGCCGACGGCTACAGCAAGGCCGTCGCACAGCCGGTCGACGCCATCCTCACCGATCTCAACATGCCGGTGATGAACGGCATCGAGTTCATCAAGAAGTATCGGCAGCACCCCGCGAGCAAGGGCGTGCCGATCATCTTCCTCACCACCGAATCCGATGACGCGCTCAAGGCGGAAGCCAAGGCGGCGGGCGCGACCGGCTGGATCGTCAAGCCCTTCAAGCAGGACCAGCTCGTGTCCGTGATCAAGAAGGTGACCGGCGCATGAGCCTGCCAGATCCCACCGAGACCTTCCGCCAGGAGGCCCGCGAGCTCCTCGAGCAGCTCGAAGCCGGTCTGCTCGATCTCGAGCGCCACCCCTCCAACACCGACCTCATCAACTCGACCTTCCGTGCCCTGCACACCATCAAGGGTTCGGGGGCGATGTTCGGCTTCACCGATGTCGCCTCGTTCGTGCACGAGTTCGAGACGGCGTTCGATCGCGTGCGCAAGGGCCTCAGCCCGGCGACGCCCGACCTCATCGCCATCGCGCTCGACGCCAAGGACCACGTTCACACCCTGATCGAGACTCCGCAATCGGCCGGCGCCGAGGGCGAGGCGATCCTGCAGCGCCTGCGTGCGCTCGTGTCCGGTGCTGCGGTGCCGGCCGCGACACCGGCCACCGCCGCCGGGCCCGCCGTTGCTTCCGTCGCCGTGCCGGCCCCAGGCAAGCGCTGGCGGCTGCGCTTCACGCTGCCTAAGGATGCCCTGCTGTACGGGACCAATCCGCTGCTGCTGCTCGAGGAGATCCGTGCCATCGGGCCGTGCGAGATCAAAGCGCTGACCGACAAGGTCCCGGCGCTCGGCGATCTCGATCCCGAGGCTACGTATCTGGGCTGGCAAGTCGACCTCACGGCCGACGATCCGGCGGCGGCCATCGACGACGTCTTCCTGTTCCTGCGCGACGGCATGGATCTGAGCCTCGTGCCGCTGACGGATGAAGCGCCGGCGGCTCCCGCACCGGCTGCCACCGCTCCGCTCGCCGAGGTTCCGGCCGCGCCGGTCAAGAAGCGGGCGGCCAAGGCCGAGGCGCAGCAGCCTGCGGCTGCCGCCGAAAAGTCGGCCTCGTCCTCGCTCCGCGTTCCCGCCGAACGCCTCGACGAGCTGATGGACCGCGTCGGCGAGCTGGTGATCGCCCAGGCGCGCCTGACGCAGATCGCCGCGCAATCGTCCGACGGCAATCTCAAGACCATTGCAGAGGAACTGGAACGTCTTTCTTCCGGGCTACGCGACACCACCATGGGTATCCGCATGGTGCCCATCGGTACGCTGTTCTCGCGCTTCCGCCGCCTGGTCCACGATTTGAGCCGCGATCTCGACAAGGAGATCGAATTCGTCACCACGGGCGAGGAAACCGAGCTCGACAAGACGATGATCGAAAAGCTCGCCGATCCGCTCGTACACCTGATCCGCAACTCGGTCGACCACGGGCTCGAGCCGGCCGCAGCGCGTGTCGCCGCCGGCAAGGCGCCCAAGGGCACCGTCCGGCTCTCGGCCGTCTATGCCGGTGCCGAAGTCGCGATCTCGGTGACCGACGACGGCGCCGGGCTCAATGCCGCGCGCATTCGCGCCAAGGCCGAGGAGAACGGCATCATCGCGCACGAGGCCAAGCTCACCGACCAGGAGCTCTACCAGCTGATCTTCGCGCCCGGCTTCTCGACCGCCAAGGAAATCACGGCGCTCTCCGGCCGCGGGGTCGGCATGGATGTGGTCAAGCGGACCATCGATGGCCTGCGCGGCACGATCGACCTGCGTACGAGGCCGGGCGAGGGGACCACCCTGACGCTGCGGCTGCCGCTCACCCTCGCCATCATCGACGGCATGCTCGTGCGCGTCGGGAACGGCCGCTACACCATCCCGCTCGCCGCGGTCGAGGAGTGCGTCGAGCTGCCGGCGGAAGCCATCAGCGCGTCTCGCGGCCGCAACTTCCTCGACATCCGCGGCTCCCTCGTGCCCTTCGTCCGCATGCGTGACATCTTCAATACTGCCGGTGAGCCGGATCGGTACCAGAAGGTGGTGATCGTTTCCTCGGGCGAGGGACGCGTCGGGCTCGTCGTCGACCAGATCATCGGCAACTACCAGACCGTCATCAAGCAGCTCAGCAAGCTGCATGCCGGGCTCAAGGCCTTCTCGGGCGCCACGATCCTCGGCGACGGCACGGTCGCGCTCATTCTCGATACGGTGCACCTGGTCGGCATGGGCCAGGCCTATGAGGACAAGTTCAAGGCCGAGACCACGGGGAGGGCTGCCTGATGTCGACCGACACCAGCGCCATGCGCGCTCTGACCCTCAGGCTGCAGGACGAAATCTTCGCTGTCGAGGCCGGCAGCGTGCGCGAGATCCTCGATCTTGTACCGATCACCGAGGTGCCCAACGCGCCGGCCTTTGTCTGTGGCCTCATCAATGTGCGTGGGCGTGTCGTGCCACTGGCCGATCTGCGCGTCGTCTTCGACATGGCGCGACCCAAGCCGGATCAGGATACCCGTGTTGTCGTTCTCGAGGTCGAGATCGACGGCGAAGCGACGATCGCCGGAATTCTCGCCGACAAGGTCCACGACGTCACCGATATCGACGCGGTACTCATCCAGGATGCCCCGCGCGTGGGAATGCGCTGGCGCCCTGAGTTCGTGAGCGGCGTCGCCCGCCGTGATGGTGGCTTCGTCATTATCCCCAACCTCAATCGGATTTTTTCAGTGCAGGGCAGCAGAAGCGTGCCCTTGGCCGAAGAAAGGGCTGCGTAGTTGGCTCAGTCAGCACAATATGTGACCCTGGGGGTCGGCGAGGAAATCTTCGCCGCCCCTGTCGAGAGCGTCCAGGAAATTCTCGACATGCGGCCGATCGCGAGGTTGCCGCAGGCGCCGCCCAATCTGCTCGGCATGATCGACGTGCGCGGCCAGGGAATCGCGGTGCTCGATCTGCGCCTCACGCTCGGTTTCGCGCCGGCCGGCGATACCTCCAATACGCGCATCGTGGTTCTCGACCTCAAGCCCAGCGGCACGCCGCTGGTCGTCGGCCTCAGGACCGACCGGGTTTTCGAGGTCACGGTGCTCGACAGTCCGGACCTCGATCCGCGCCCGGCCGTCAGCGGCAAGTGGACCGGCGATTCCGTCCTCGGTATCGGCCGCCGCAACGGTCGCTTCGTGACCGTGCTGGCGCTCGACCGGCTGCTCGGCCGCGACCAGCTCGAAACGCTCGCTCCAGCAACGGAGGCCGCAGCCTGAAGAGATCAGCGGTCCGGGACTTCGCCCTCCGGACTGAAACCGTCGCCATTCCGGGAATGCCCGATTTCATGCCTTCCGCCGCTTCGGCATCGCAATACGAAGCGGCGACCAGCAAACTACCGCGGCAGAAGCGCCGCGGCACATCAGATCTAGAAGGATAGTCCAGATGGCAAGTACTGCGTCAACGCGTCGTCCGCTCCTCAAGAGCCTGTCGACAAAGATTCTCACCATTCAGCTCGTCTCCGCCGTTGCCATTGCCGCCATTGTCGGGGGCATGGGGTTTTACGGAATGCAGCAGATGGATGCGAAGATGACCTCGGTCTACGAGAACGAGCTCATCCCGATGGGAGAGTTGAAGAATACCTCCGACGACTTTTTTGATGCCATCAAGGGTGATGCGCACAAGGTTGCTATCGGCATGATGAGCCCGGCCGACGGCGCTGCCGGTGTCGAGAAGGCCAAGCAGGACGCCGAGGAAAACTGGAAGTCCTATCTGTCGACCGACATGGATCCCTCCGAACGTGCGCTCGCCGACAAGGCCCAGTCCGCCCTCGACGCCGCGATGCCGAAGGTCGACGAGCTCGTCGGTCTTATGCAGAGCGGCAACATGAATGGTCTCAACCAGTTCAACACCAGCGAGCTCTTCCAGTCGTTCGACCCGGTCGGAACGGCCGTCGATGCCGCCAGCGAATACCAGGCGAAATCCGCCCAGCAGGTGCAGGCCGAAGGCCAGTCGCTGTTCACCATGTTGACTTGGTCGACCGTCGGTGTGGCATTGCTGATGACGCTGCTCGCGGGCGGTTTCGTTGCCTACATCACCAATGGCATCAAGCGGAACCTTGCTTCGGCGACCGGCCTCGCCAACGCTGTGGCGATCGGCGACGTCAGCGCCACCGCGACGGTGACCTCGCAGGACGAGCTCAAGGATCTCGTCGATGCGATGAACACCATGACGCAGAATCTGCGGACCAGCGCCGAAGTGGCCGATCAGATCGCGCAGGGTAATCTCACCGTGAAGCCCCAGTCCTTGTCCGACAAGGACCTGCTCGGCAACGCCCTTGTCTCGATGGTGACCCGCCTGCGCGAAGTGATCGGCGATGCCACCGAGGCCGCCCGTAACGTTGCCTCGGGCAGCCAGGAAATGTCGGCCACCGCTGAGCAATTGAGCCAGGGCGCCACCGAGCAGGCGTCCTCGACCGAAGAGGCTTCGGCCTCGATGGAAGAGATGGCCGCGACCATCAAGCAGTCGGCCGACAATGCCGGGCAGACCGAAAAGATCGCCCGCCAGTCGGCGGCCGATGCCATCGCCTCGGGCGAAGCGGTCGGCAAGGCCGTCTCGGCCATGGAGACGATCGCACAGAAGATCATGGTTGTGCAGGAGATCGCTCGCCAGACCGATCTGTTGGCGCTCAACGCCGCAGTGGAGGCGGCACGCGCCGGCGAGCATGGCCGCGGTTTCGCGGTCGTGGCCTCGGAAGTGCGCAAGCTCGCCGAACGCAGCCAGGCCGCGGCGGCCGAAATCTCCACCCTCTCGGAGACTACGGTAAAGACGGCGCAGTCGGCCGGCGAAATGCTTGCCCGTCTCGTGCCCGACATCAAGCGGACCGCCGATCTGGTCGAGGAAATCTCGGCGGGCGCCCGTGAGCAGAATGCCGGAGCGAGCCAGATCAACACCGCCATCCAGCAGCTCGACAAGGTCACGCAGCAGAACACCTCGGCGGCCGAAGAGATGTCCGCGACCTCCGAGGAGCTGGCCGGTCAGGCCGAGCAGTTGCAGAGCTCGATCGCGTTCTTCCGCCTCGGCACTGCGGACGAGCATCGCAAGCCCACCGCCAAGCCCGACCTGCGCAAGGCGGTGCTTGCCAAAGCCCCGCACATGAAGGCGTCCGCCGCATCGAAGGGCAGCGCCGGCGGCGGGTTCGACCTGGCCCTCGGCGATGCCGACGACGAACTCGACTCCGAGTTCACGCGCAAGGCCTCGTAGGACCGTTTCCGATCGGGCCGGCCCGCAGTCGGCCCGATCCATCCCCGGAGCATCATCTTGCCGTTCGCCCTGCGCACCGCCGCGCGCGCCGATACCGATCTCGACGATCATTTGAGCACGGTCGACTTCGCCCGCATCGCCAATCTCATCAGCAGCGAGGTCGGCATCAAGCTGCCGCCCGCCAAGCGGCTGATGGTCGAGGGCCGGCTGCGCAAGCGTGTCCGCGCCCTCAACCTTTCGAGCTTCGACGACTATTGCGACTACCTGTTCCGCCGCGACGGGCTCGGGCAGGAGCGCACCTACCTCATCAACGCCGTCACCACCAACAAGACCGATTTCTTCCGTGAGCCCGAGCACTTCACCTTGCTCGCGGAAAAGCTCGTTCCCGAGCTCATCGCGCTGCGCCGCAACGAGCGCAATCCGCTGCTGAAGGTCTGGAGCGCCGCGAGCTCGACCGGCGCCGAGCCCTATACGCTGGCGATGGTGCTGTCCGATCTCGCCGCCAATCGCCGCGATTTCCACTTCGCGATCCTCGGAACCGACATCTCCACGGCGGTCCTGGCGCAAGGCCGCCGCGCCGTCTATCCGGCCGAGATGGTGGCCCCGGTGCCGCCGGAAAAGCAGGCCCGCTACGTCATGCACGCCCGCAAGCCGGGGGTCCGCGCCGAAGTGCGCATGGCCCCGGAAATCCGCCGCTCGGTCCGCTTCGCCCACCTCAATCTGATGCAAAGATCCTACCCCTTCGACCGCGACGTGGACGTGATCTTCCTGCGCAACGTCCTCATCTATTTCGACAAGCGCGACCAGGAAGCCGTGATCAGCCGCCTAATCGAACATTTACGTCCTGGTGGCTATCTGGCGTTGGGCCACTCGGAATCGATGGTGGGCACCACCATCAGCATGCGGCAGGTCGCCCCCGCCGTGTTCCAGAAGACCTGAGGATGGGATGAGCGAAGCGCAAAAGAAGATCCGCGTGCTGATCGTCGATGACTCGGCATCGGTGCGCACGACGCTGAGCGAGATCATCGACGCCGATCCCGATCTCGAGGTCATGGCCACGGCGTCCGACCCGTACGTTGCGGTCGAACGCATCCGCCACGAGGTCCCCGACGTCATCTTCCTCGATGTCGAGATGCCGCGCATGGACGGCCTGACGTTCCTGCGCAAACTGATGTCGCAGCGGCCGGTGCCCGTGGTCATCTGTTCCTCGCTCGCCGAAGCCGGATCGGACACGCTGATGCAGGCGCTCGAAGCAGGCGCCGTCGACGTCGTCACCAAGCCCCGCGTCGACACCGCGCAGTTCCTGCTCGAATCGAGCATGCGCATCTGCGATGCGGCCAAGGCCGCGGCACACGCCAAGCTGCGCGGCCTCAAGAAAGCTCCGCCGCCGCAGCTCCGGGTCGAGGCCAAGCTCACCGCCGATGCCGTGATCCCGGCGCTGTCGGCCGCCCGCCTCGCGGCGCTGAAGCACTCGCTGCCGGCGACCGACCCGATCATCGCCATCGGCGCTTCGACCGGCGGCACCGAGGCGCTGCGCGAAGTGCTGGAGGCGCTACCCGCCGATACCCCCGGCATCGTCATTGTCCAGCACATGCCGGAAAAGTTCACCAACGCCTTCGCCCGCCGGCTCGACACGCTGTGCCAGACGAGCATCAAGGAGGCCGAGACCGGCGACCAGGTGGTGCAGGGGCGCGTCCTCATTGCGCCCGGCAACCAGCACATGGCGCTGCGCCGCACCGGCTCGCGCTACACCGTCGAGATCGTCGACGGTCCGCATGTCTCGCGCCACCGCCCGTCCGTCGATGTGCTGTTCCGTTCGGTGGCGCAGGCCGCCGGCGGCAACGCCATGGGCGTCATCCTCACCGGCATGGGCGACGACGGCGCGCGCTCGCTGCTCGAGATGCGGCAGGCCGGTGCCTACACGGTAGCGCAGGACGAAGAGAGCTGCATTGTCTTCGGCATGCCCAAGGAGGCGATCGACCGCGGCGGTGTCATGAAGGTGCTGCCGCTCAATCGCATCGCCGCAGAGATCACCGCCTACGCGCGCACCGCCCGCGAGCCGCATGCCGTGGCGAGATGAACGCGATCCTGCCCATCGCCGCGGCGCCTGACGCGTCCGATCTGCAGCAGGTCGCGGCAGAGCTCGGTGCGGCACGGGCCCGGATCGAGACAACCTTTGTCTCGGTCGGCGACTGGCTGACCCAGTCCGCGCAACTGCTCAACCGCTTGTCGCAGACCTTCGAGGCGCTGCCGCGCGACCTCGCGAGCGCCGAGCTCACCGAGGCGACGACGCGCCTCGCCGGCGTCGGCCGCCGTGCCGGCGAAATCTCGCAATCCTTCACCACCGAGCAGGCGGCCATCGAGCGGCTGGTCGAAGTGGTGACCGGCGCCGATCATCCCATCTCGGATCTGCGCCGTGCGGTAAAGATGATGGGCATCGTCGCCATCAATGCGCGCGTCGTCGCGGCGGGCGTGGTCGGTGACGATCACGACTTCGACGTGTTCACCACCGATATCGCGCAGCTCGCCAACAGCGCGACGCGGACCATCGAGCAGTTCTCCGGCCACTATCGCCAGCTCACCGGCGAGGTGCACCGGGCCGCGACCCAGCGGGCACAGTTCGAGTCTGCGCATCGCCACACGCTGAGCCGGCTGGCGGAGCGGCTGGAGCAGAATCTGGCCGATGTCGTCCGCCGGCGCCAGCTTTCGGCCGACGGCAGCGCCGAGACCGGCCGCGTGACGCGCGAGATCGCCGGCCGCGTCGGCAGCGCCGTCATGGCCATGCAGGTCGGCGATGCGACCCGCCAACGGCTCGAGCACATCGAGGCCGCGCTGGGCCGCCTGGCCGCCCTGGCCGAAGGGCAGCCCGATCGCAGCCTCGATCTGGGCGCCGACGACACTCCGCGCGCCATCGCCGATGGCCTCATGCTGGAGACCCTGCAGCTCGAGGCCACGGCCTACGAGTTCGACGCCGAAGTCGCCGCCGCCGAGCAGGCGCTCGCGGCGCTTGCCAGCGATGCCCGTACGGTGATGAACAAGAGCCGCGAAGTTTACGGCGATGGCGCGCGCGGTCAGTCGCCGCTCAGCGCCTTCAACGCCGAAATCCGCGATGCCATTGCCGTGCTGCGCGATTGCGAGGCCGAACGCGCCAAACTGGCGCAGGTCGCAGGCGCGGTCGATCGCATCGTCAAGGTGCTGCTCGGCCATGTCGAGGCGGTGCGCGAGATCGAGGCAAACATGCGCCTCGTCAGCCTCAACGCCGCCGTCCGCTGCGCCCAGCTCGGGCCGCGCGGCCGCGCCCTCAATGTCATCGCCATGCAATTGCGCGAACTGACCGGTGAGACCGTCATCGCGGCGGAGGCGGCGATGGGGAACCTCGAAGAGGCGGCCACGCTGGCGCAGTCGTTCAGTGCCTCATCGAGCGGCGAAGCGGCGGAGCAGGTCGCCTGGCTCGAACGCGAAGCTGCGCAGTCGTCCGAGCTTCTCGGCGCCGTCGAGCAGCGGCTCAACGACGCCCTGCTGCTGCTCGACAGGGACGGTCCGGTGGTGCTGGGGCATCTCGCCGAAGCGGCCGGGCGGCTCGCGGCACACGAAGAGATGTCGGAAGCGATCGCCGACGCCGCGCTGCGTTCGGCCGAGCTCGCCGGCGACACGTCCAACGGCGCCGGCCCTGAAAGCGCGCCGCTGCTGGCGCTGTTCCGCAAGGGCTACACGATGGATGCCGAGCGGCGTGTTCACGACGGCTTCGCGGGAGCACCTGTGGCGAGTGCCGCGACGTCCGCCGAGGACGATACGGACACCCTGCTCTTCTAGGAACGCGAGTAGAAGTACATTTCACAGGGCGAGCGGAAGCGTCCGCCGGCCCATCCGGCGAGGTCAAAGAACCGGCCGCTTCGTCAGATGCGGCCTCGGCGGGACTAGGGTCCAAGCCGGTAGTCGGCAATTTATGGGACCTTCGTCCCGCCGACGCGTCGGAGTGGATTCAGGCATACGCCGCTGGAGGGCGGAGGAACTATGCCATACCCGCCTCGGCTCCAACATTGGCCCACCACGGAGCGACCTCCGTGATCCCCGACTCCCCCCGCAGACCGTTCGTCGCGACCTCGCAGATGCGAGGGGATGGGAGTGAATATACGGCCGCTGGAAACACCGGGCATAAGTTTTTTGAAATCGGGCTGAGAGGCCCGGCTGGACTGGGGGTTGCGAAGATGAACGCGTGTCGGTTGGGGACAGTCTGAGCCGCCTCAGTTCCCTCTGCCGGCTGGGTTTGGAGATGAGCCCCGGGGGAGCATTTGGTGCGGTCGAGAAGACTCGAACTTCCACGCCTTGCGGCACAGCGACCTCAACGCTGCGCGTCTACCAATTCCGCCACGACCGCACGCCATGGTAGGGCCGCGCCGAACCGGCGAAGCGA
>DATMTK010000036.1:0-4655 GCA_035564755.1 Devosia sp.
TGCACGGTGTCGATCAACGTGCAGCGGATGAGTGTCGAAGCAGCGATGACCGGCGACATCGATCTGTTGAAGCTCGCCGTGCTGCACGACCCGCTGGTCGGCGCCATCTGCACGCCCGACGAGGTGTGGCAGATGGTCGACGAGATGGTGGTGGCGCAGGCGCAGTGGCTGCCGCAATACGCCGACGCCGTGCCGGCCGCCAAGGCGCGCCTCGCCAAGTCGACCATCAAGACCACCGACTGGCAGGGCGCCGCCCGCAAATCCGTGCGCTCGGTCGAGGAGCTGCGCGAGATGAAGGGCGCGCACCACTAGAGGGGTGTTCTTCACAGAATGATCGGGGCCGGCGCTGGCGATCAGCGCTGGCCCTTTTGCTTTGCCAGGTGGTCCCCGCTTCAATCTTTCCGTCCGTCATGGCCGGGCGTGACCCGGCCACCCAACCGCACCTGAGGAGTGACCTAAGGGTCCGGCTGGGTCCGCGGGGCAAGCCCGCGGATGACGGAACCGGGGGGACGTCACTGGCGGACGCCACCCCGCGCATGTGATCCGAATCGGCATTGACGTTCCGACCTCCAGGTGCTTGTCTAACCCTTGATGGAACGTTCCAACGAGGGGAAGGACCGTTCATGGCGCGATTGCGGGTCGGTCTGGTGGGAGCCGGGCTGGTGGGCCAGGCGGAGCACGCCTTCTATCTTTGGGAGGAGCGCGAGCTGTTCGATTTCTGCGCGCTGGCCGATGCTTCGGCCACGGTGCGCAAGGCCGTCGGCACGCGCTACGGGCTCACAACGCTGAGCCCGGACCTCAAGGGGCTGCTCGGCGCGAAGCTCGATGCGGTGGTGATCGCGGCGCCCGATCCGTTTCACCCGGAGCTGGCGGTCGAGGCGCTCAATGCCGGGCTGCACGTCATGTGCGAGAAGCCGCTGGCGCTCACGCTCGCCGGCTGCGACCAGATCGCCAGGGCGCGCGACAAGTCCGGCAAGGCGATGCAGGTCGCCTACATGAAGCGCTACGATCCCAGCTATCGCCGCGCGCTGACGCTGCTGCCGAAATCGATCGACGAGGTGAAGCTGATCTCGGTCGAGGTGAATGACCCCGACCAGCACCCGTTCGTCGCCCACCTGCCGATGACGCTGCCGGACGATATTCCGGTTGCCCTGCGCGAGGATTTTCGCGCCAAGACCGGCGCGCAGCTCGAGCAATCCGCCGGCCGGGAGCCGAGCGAGGCGGGGGCGCGCGCGCTGAGCGGCGGGTTCCTCTCGTCGCTGGTGCACGACGTCGCGGTGGTGCACGGCATGCTCGATCATTTCGGCATCGAGCTCCCGGCCGAGGCGCAGCATGGCGCGATCTTCGATGAGGGCCGCGGCGTGCAGCTCGCCTTCGGGCTGCCGGGCGGCGGCCGCGTGAGCATGACGCATGTGCAGCTGCCGGGCGTGCCCGACTACACCGAGCGCATCACCGTCTATTGCACCGACCGCATCGTCGAGCTGGTCTTCCCCTCGCCCTATCTCCGGCATCTGCCCACCAAGCTCACGGTGCGGCGCAAGGGGGCGGGCGCGGCGCATGAGCTCCTCACCGAGGACTTCCGCACCAGCTACGAGGAAGCCTTCCGCGAGGAGCTGCGCGCCTTCCACGCCGCGGCCACCGGCAAGGCCAAGGTGCAGACGCCGCTCGAGAGCGCGCGGCGCGACATCGAGTTCCTGATCTCCGCTTACCACAAGGCTGTCGCATGAAGATCGGCGTCTATTCGGACTCGCTGCCCAAGCTCAACCGCCGCGAGCTCTTCGCCTGGTGCGCCGGGCGCGGCATCACTGACATCGAGCTCGGCGTCGGCGCCTGGGGGCCGTGGCCGCGCCCGCATCTCGATATCGAGACCATCGGCGATGCCCGGGAGCGCGATACGCTGCGCGGTGAGCTCAAGGAATTCGGGATCCGCCTCGCGGCGGTGAATGCGGCGGGCAATCCGCTCCATCCCGATCCAACAAAGCGCGCCGACGCGCAGCGGCGGTTCCGCGCTGCGGTCGATCTCGCCAAGGCCTTCGGCGTCAGGCGCGTCATCACCATGAGCGGCTGCCCGGCTGGTCCGAACGGGGGCGGGCTCAGCGTCTTTCCGTGCTGGGCCACCTCGGCGGACGACGAGCGCATCTTCGACTGGCAGATGCAGCACGAGGTCGGCCCGTTCTGGCGCGAGACCAGCGCGTGGCTCGCCAAAGAGGCGCCCGAGATCATGGTCTGCCTCGAGCTCCATCCGGGCGTCACGATCTTTTCGGGCGCCGGCTTCGAGGCGTTGCTGCCCTATGTCGGCAAGAACATCGGCCTCAACATGGACCCCAGCCATTTCTGGTGGCAGGGCATCGATCCGGTGACCGTGATCGAGGACTATCCCGACCGCATCGGCTATGCGCACGGCAAGGACACGCTGCTCTATCCGGAGCGGATCCGGCGCCTCGGCGTGCTGCACCCGACGCCGCCGACCGATCCCACCAAGGCGCCGTGGCATTTCGTGTCGGTGGGCGAGGGGCACGACGACGCCACCTGGACCCGGCTGATCGCGGCGCTGCAGAAGGCCGGCTACGACGACGTGGTGTCCATCGAGCACGAAGATCCGCGCTATGACGGCGAGGAGGGGACCGCCCGCTCCATCGCCGGGCTCAAGCGGGCACTGAAGCCGCTGGGGGCGACCGGATGACCACGCTGTTCGATGTGGCCCGGCAAGCCGGGGTCTCCAAATCGACAGTCTCCAACGTCATCCGCGGCGACGGCCGCGTCTCGGAAATCACGCGCGAGCGGGTCGAGCGCGCCATCGCCGAGATGCAATACCATCCCAACGTCATCGCGCGCTCGCTCAAGGCGCGCACCAGCACCGCGGTCGGGATCATCGTGCCCGACCTGACCAATCCCTTCCACGCCGAGCTCGCGGCCGGCGCCGAACATGCCGCCAGCGCGCTGGGCTACGCCGCCCTGATTACGCACACGGAGGCCTCGCCTCGCGCCGAGCAGGAAGCCGCCCGCGCCTTCATCGAGCGGCGCGTCGACGGCGTGGTGGTTGCCGGTGTTTCCGTGGGTTCGTCGCTGCCCACGCTGCTGCTCGACCGCGACATTCCGGTGGTCGTCGCGTCGTTCGGCGAGGCGGATGACCCGCGCCTGGGGGTGATCGACAATGACGATCCCGGCGCGATGGAAATGGTCGTCGCGCATTTCTATGAGCTGGGCCATCGGCGCATGGCCTTCGTGGGTCCGCTGATGAACGAGCAATCGGGGGAGCGGCGCCGCCTCGGCTTTGCCCAGGCGCTGCGCCGCCGCCAGCTCACGGACGTCGGCCTCGACGGCCGGCCCACGGCCATCGCCGCCCACAACGATACCCAGGCAATCGCCACCATCGACCGGCTCGAGCGGCAGGGGCGGCTGGTGCCACGCGACGTGTCGGTCACCGGCTACGACGATATTCCGCTTGCCGCCCACAATCGGATCCAGCTCACCACGGTGCATGCCGACGCTGCCGGAATGGGCCGGCGCGCGGTCGAGCTCGCGCTCGGCGCGGCGCGCGAGGGACGCCATGTGGCGTATCGCGAGATCCAGACGGGGCAATTGATCGTCCGGGCGACGACGGGGAGGGCGCCCAATTGAGCTCGGTGCGCTACGAGGCGGTAGAAAAGCGCTTCGGCCTCGTGACCGTGCTGCGCGAGCTCAACCTCGACGTCCCCGACCATGCGTTCCTCGCGCTGCTCGGCCCCTCGGGCTGCGGCAAGACCACGGCGCTGCGGCTGCTGGCCGGGCTCGACCTGCCGACCGCCGGCCGCATCCTCATCGGCGAGCGCAACGTCACGCGCCTGCAGCCGCGCGACCGCGACATTGCGATGGTGTTCCAGTCCTATGCGCTCTATCCGCAGATGTCGGTGCTGCAGAATATCGCCTATCCGCTGCGTATCCGGAAGGTTGCGGTGGACGAGCAGCTCAGGCGCGTGGGCGAGGTGGCGCAGGCGCTCGAGATCGATCACCTGCTCGACCGGCGGCCGCGGGCGCTCTCCGGCGGGCAGCGGCAGCGCGTGGCGCTGGCCCGCGCCATCGTGCGCGAGCCGTCGGCGTTCCTGATGGACGAGCCGCTGAGCAATCTCGATGCCCGCCTACGGCTCACCATGCGCGGCGAGATCAAGCGGCTCTGCCAGCGGCTCGGCGCGACCACCATCTTCGTCACGCACGACCAGGCGGAGGCGCTGACCATGGCCGACCTCGTGGCGGTGATGAACAATGGCGTGCTGCAGCAGATCGCGACGCCGCACGAAATCTACGAGCGTCCGGCCAACCGCTTCGTCGCCACCTTTGTGGGCAGCCCGGCAATGAGCGTGCTCGCGGCAAGCGTCGACGAGTGCCTCCATATCGGGCACGCCACGATCAACATGGACGGCGCGCGGCGCGATGCGTGCCGTGCCGGCCAGGCCGAGGCCATCGGCATCCGCGCCGAGGATATCAGTCTCATCGAGCCTGGCGGTGCCAGCCTCAGCGGCGAAATCTACGTCATCGAGCCGATGGGCAACGAAACGCTCGTCGATGTCCGGGTCAATGGCGAGCGGCTGACCGTCCGCACGCGCAAGGGCTTTACCGCGCCGATCGGCTCGACGATCGGCCTTCGCTTCGACCCCGCCAATGCCTGCTTCTTCGAC
>DATMTK010000037.1:0-6789 GCA_035564755.1 Devosia sp.
ATTCGAGGTTCACCTGGTGGCAGATGCCGGTGCCGGGCGGCACCACGCGGAAATTGTCGAACGCCTTCTGGCCCCAGCGCAGGAACTCGTAGCGCTCGCCGTTGCGCTCGTATTCGAGCTCGACGTTCTGCGCAAAGCTCAGCGCCGTGCCGAACGAATCCACCATCACCGAGTGGTCGATGACGAGGTCGACCGGCACCAGCGGATTGATCTTCTGCGGATCGGCGCCGAGCTTTTGCGTCGCGTCGCGCATCGCGGCGAGATCGACCACGGCGGGAACGCCGGTAAAGTCCTGCATCAGGACGCGCGCCGGGCGGTACGAGATCTCGTGCTCGGAGGTGCGGGTGCTCAGCCACTGCGCTACCGCCATGATGTCGGCCTTGGTGACGGTGACGCCGTCCTCGAAGCGCAGCAGGTTTTCCAGCACCACCTTCATCGAGTGCGGCAGCTTCGAGATCCCCGGCAGACCGTGCTTCTCGGCCAAAGGCAGCGAGAAATAGGTGTAGGTCTTGTCGCCCACCTTGAGGGTGGTCTTGGACTTGAAGCTGTCGAGGGAATTCGTCACGGGTCCGCCTGTCGAAAAAGGAGTTGAGGCAGCAGAGCGGTCCTGACGCGGGACATTCTGCGGAGGACCGGACGTGCAAAGGCTGGAACGGTTCCAGACTTTGAGGGCCTTATAGTCAACCACAATGACACTTGCCAGTGCGGATCGGGCCCCGATAGGCATGGCGGCCATGAACCCGGGCGATCCGCTGCTGAGCGTCGAGAATCTGGCCCTGAGCCGCGGCGGCCGGGCGCTGTTCGCGGGGCTCGGCTTTTCCCTCGGCCCGGGCGGCCTGCTGCTGCTGCGCGGCCCCAACGGCGCCGGCAAGTCGAGCCTGCTGCTGGCTCTGCTGGGCGTCCTGCGGCCGGAGGCGGGCACGATCGACTGGCACGCCGAGGAGCCGCCAAAACTCCACTATGTCGGCCACCAGGCCGGCGTGAAGACGCGCCTGACGCTCCTCGAAAACCTGCGCTTCTGGCGGAACGTGAACGGCAAAACCGGGATTGGGGCCGAGGCCGCGCTGGAGGAGGTCGGACTCGGCGCCATCGGCGCGCTGGATGCAGGCTATCTGAGCGCCGGCCAGACCCGGCGGCTGGCGCTGGCCCGGCTGCTGGTGACCGACCGCAAAGTGTGGCTGCTCGACGAGCCCCTGGCGGCGCTCGACGCCGAGGGCGCGCTGCTGGCGGTCCGGCTGATCGCCCGGCGGCTCGAGACCGGCGGCGCCGTGATCGCCGCCACGCATGATGACATCGCCGGCATGACCGAGACGCTGATGCTGGGGGCAGCCGCATGACCGCCTTCTCGGCCATCCTCGGCCGCGATTTGCGGCTCGCGGCGCGGACCGGCGGCGATGCGCTGACGCTGGTGCTGTTCTTCGTGATGGCCGCCGCGATCATGCCCTTCGCCATCGGGCCCGACCGCCCGACGCTGCAAAAGCTCGCGCCGGGGCTGATCTGGATCGCGGCGTTCCTGGCCATGCTGCTCGGGCTCGACCGGCTGTTCCGCGCCGATGAGGAGGACGGCACGCTGCTCCTCGTCCGGCAGGCCACGATCCCGCTCGAGGCCGTGGTTGCCGGAAAAGTGATCGCCCACTGGCTGCTGACTGCCCTGCCGGTGCTGATCGCCTCGCCGATCCTGGCGTTGTTGCTGTCGATGGACATGGCCGCGTGGGCCCGCACCGTCCTGGCGCTGCTGCTCGGCACTCCCGCGCTCACCGCCTTCGGCACGATCGGCGCGGCGGTGACGGTGTCGTTGCGTCGCGGCGGGCTGCTGGCGCCGGTGCTGATCATCCCGCTCGCCATTCCCGTGCTGATCTTCGGCGCCGCGGCATCGACGGCCGCGGCCGGCAGTGGCGCGGCGCTGCTGTTTCTTGCCGCGATCAGCCTCGTTTCCGTGGCGTTTTGCCCGTTTGCCGCGGCGCTGGCGCTGAAGGTAAGTTCGGAATAAGTCCGGATGAGACTGTCGTCGCAGGCGTTGCCTCCCACACCGAGTCATCCCCGCGAAAGCGGGGACCTCCGTTTCGGACGGCCTGTGAACCGACAAACAGAGGTTTCCGCTTTCGCGGGAATGACCTTGTGGGTGCGGAGAATGCGCTGACTTGACCGACATCGCGACACCATCTCCCAAGCCCAACTGGTTTTCGCGCCTCGCGCATCCCGGCGCCTTCATGGCCTGGAGCCGGCCGGTACTGTGGCCGCTCGGCATCGTGACGGCGCTGGTGTTCGCGGTGGGCCTGTGGTTCGCCTTCTTCAATTCGCCGCCCGACTACCAGATGGGCGACACCGTGCGGATCATGTACATCCACGTGCCCAACGCCATTTTGAGCGAGCTGGTCTATGGCGTGATGTTCCTCGCCGCGCTCGGCACGCTGATCTGGCGCCACCCGCTTGCCGACGTCGCCGCCAGGGCCGCCGCGCCGCTCGGCGCCGTCTTCACTGCAATGGCGCTCTATTCGGGCGCGCTGTGGGGCCGCCCGACCTGGGGCACGTTCTGGGAGTGGGACGGGCGGATGACCTCGACGCTGATCCTGTTCTTCATCTATTGTGCCATCATCGCGCTCTGGCGCGCCTTCGACGACCAGCTCCGCGCCGCCCGCATCGTCGCCATCGTCACGCTGGTCGGCGGCCTCGACATTCCCGTGGTGAAGTTCTCCGTCGACTGGTGGAACACGCTGCACCAGCCGGCGAGCCTGACGCTCGGCGGCTCCGACCTGCCGCCGGCCATGCTGATCCCGCTCGGCGTCATGGCGCTCGCCTTCACGCTGCTGTTCGTTTTGCTCGAGCTGGTCTCGATGCGCACCGAGATCCTGAAGCGCCGGGCCGAGACGATGAGCCGGCAGGCCGCGGCCAGGGCGTAGGGAGCGACCGATGGAAACCCACGCGCAGGACGCGATCTTCATTGCCTGGGCCTATGCCGGCGCCGCCCTCGTCACCCTCGGCCTCATCGCCTGGGTATGGCTGCAGTCGCGCCGCGCCCGGACCCGCATCGCCGCGCTCGAGGCACAGGGTATCCGCCGCAGGTCCAACGGGTGAAGCAGCCGGTCCGTATCGCCCTGGCGCTGCTGCCGCTGGTGGGCCTCGTCGGCCTCGTCGCGGTGTTCGCGCTCAACATGAACCGCGACCCCTCGCTGGTCGCCTCGGTGCTGATCAACAAGCCGGCCCCGAGCTTCACCCTGCCCGCGGTGAGCGGCCTGCCGGTCCCGGGCTTCGACACGAAAACGCTCGACGGCCATGTCACGGTGGTCAACGTCTTTGCGAGCTGGTGCATCCCCTGCCGCGACGAGCACCCGGTGCTCGAGGCGCTCAAGCAGAAGACTGGAGTGGCGCTCTACGGCATCAACCAGAAGGACGCCCCCGACCAGGCCGCGGCGTTCCTCGAGCAGCTCGGCAACCCCTATGACGCGATCGGCGCCGACGCCGACGGCCGCACCTCGATCGACTGGGGCGTCTACGGCGTGCCCGAAACCTTTATCGTCGACGCCAAGGGCGTGATCCGCTTCAAGCACACCGGCCCGCTCGCGATGGCGGACATCGACCGCGAGATCGTGCCGGCAATCGAAAAGGCGAAAGCCGAGAGTTGAACCGGTGGCTCAAGGCCCCCTCACCCGGAGGGCTTCGCCTCCCGACTTCTCGCCCAAAGGGAGAGGTGAGGCGGCGGCAAGACGGTGCCGCATCACCACCTCCCCCTCGGGGGGAGAGGTCGGCGCGGCAGCGCCGGGCGAGGGGGCCTTGCCGCGAGCAGGGGGAACCCGACTGCGGGTCTTCGGCGTTTCCCCTGCTCAACACGGAGGAATCCCATGCAAACGCTGCCCGAAAGCATCCACGTCGGAATGAAAGTGTTCGACACCCATCACAAGCAGATCGGCAAGATCGATGATTTGAAGTTCTCGGAAAACGAGGACGACCCCGAGGTCACGCCCGCCGAGATCGATGGAACCGACCGCCGGGACCGCCGCGACACCATCCTCCAATCCATTGCCGAAGCCTTCGGCAAGGAAGAACTGCCCGAGGTGCTGCGCGACCGCCTGCTGACCGAGGGATATATCCGCCTCGACACCAAGGGCCTGATGGCCAAGGACCGCTTCATCCTGCCTGACCAGATCGCCTCGGCGACCGGTGACGAGGTGATGCTCAACGTCGACAAGGACCAGCTCATCAAGCGACCGTAAGGGCTCGGGCCGCCGGACCACCTCCGGCGGCGGTTTTGTTCGCGGCGGGAATATCGGCGCTCGGCGCGTGGACCGCGTCCTAAGGCAGCGGATCGATCGGCGTGATCGCCTCGACCGGCTTCACCGGCTCGGGGGCGTAGCGGTTGAGGACCCGCAGCTGCGAGGCGGCGAACAGGATGGTCAGCGGCATCGTCGCCCAGACCTTGAACGCCACCCAGAAATCGGTGCTTTGCGTGCGCCACACGACCTCGTTGAGCGCCGCGAGGAAGAAGAAGAACAGGCCCCAGCGCAGCGTCAGCACCGTCCAGCCTTCGGGACGGAGCTTGTAGACGTCGCCGAACACATAGCGCAGCAGCGACACGCGGAAGACCAGCCCGCCCAGCAGCACCACGCCGAACAGCGAGTCGACGATGGTCGGCTTCATCTTGATGAAGGTGTCGTCGTGCAGCCAGAGCGTCAGCCCGCCGAAGATCAGCACCACGACGCCGGTGACCAGCGGCATCAGCGCGACCTTCTTGAGCAGCAGCCAGCTCAGGATCAGCGACAGCACCATGGCGCCCATGAACCAGGCGGTGCCGACGAAGATGTCGGCGCGGGCGTTGACGATGAAGAACACCACCAGCGGCCCCAGCTCGAGCGCCATCTTGATGAGCTGCGGCCTGAGCTCGCCCCAGCTCACGTCGGCGTCCCTGTCCTCGGCCATCTAGACCTCTCCTACGATGGCGCGGGCGAAATCCGCCGCGGCGAACGGCTCGAGATTGTCGATCCCCTCGCCCACGCCGATGAAATGCACCGGCAGGCCGAATTTTTTGGCGATCGCCACCAGGATGCCGCCGCGCGCCGTGCCGTCGAGCTTGGTCATCACCAGCCCCGTGACCCCTGCGCGCTTGCCGAAGATGTCGACCTGATTGAGCGCATTCTGTCCAGTCGTCGCATCGAGCGTCAGAAGTGTGGCGTGCGGGGCGGTCGGGTCGACCTTCCTGATGACGCGGATCATTTTTTCGAGCTCGCTCATCAGCTCGTCGCGGTTCTGCAGCCGCCCCGCCGTATCGATGATCAGCAAATCGCTGCCGGCCGCCTTGGCTTCGGTCAGCGCGTCGAAGGCGAGGCCCGACGCGTCCGATCCGGCGGCGCGGGCAACGACCGGCGCGCCGGTGCGCTGCCCCCAGACCTGGAGCTGCTCGATGGCGGCGGCGCGGAAGGTGTCGCCGGCCGCCAGCATCACCGACTTGCCCTGAGCCCGGTAGAGCGAGGCGAGCTTGCCGATGGTGGTGGTCTTGCCCGAGCCGTTCACCCCGACCATCAGGATGACGAACGGCTTGTGCGCCGGATCGATCGCGAGCGGCTGCGCCACCGGACCGAGCACGGTCTCGATCTCGCTGGCGAGGAGCGTGCGGACCTCGTCGGTCGTGATGTCGCGGTCGAAGCGGTCGCGCCGCAAAGCCTCGGTGACCGTCGAGGCGACGTCGACGCCGAAATCGGCCTGGATCAGGATGTCCTCGAGCTCGGCCAACATGGCGTTGTCGAGCCGCTTCTTGGTGAAGACCGAGGCGATGCCGCCGGTGAGCTGGTCCGACGAGCGCTTGAGGCCGGAGGCAAGGCGCTGCAACCAGCTCGCCTTCGGGGCCGGCCCCGTGGGCGGCAGGGTTTCCGGCGGGCCGGGCGTCTCGGGCGGTGCGGCCGGAGCCGGAGCAGCCGGAGGGGGCGGCGGCGCCTCGCCGAACAGACGCTTCAGGAATCCGGGCTTTTCGTCGGCCATCAGGCGGCAGTCCGCATCGGTTCGCCGACGAGGCCGTCGGGCGTGGTACCGGTGGCGCGCACGGCGACGATCTCGCCCGGACCATGGCCGGGCACCGCGATGGGGACGAACTGCTCCGTGCGGCCAAGTCCGTCGCGTTCGAGCAGCACAGTCTCGACCGCTCCGAGCCGGCCTTCGCAGAACCTGCTATATTGCCGGTCGCCCAAGGCCCTCAGCCGCGCCGCGCGCTCCTTGCCAAGGCGCCGCGACACCTGCGGCATGCGGGCCGCCGGGGTGCCTTCGCGCGGGCTGTAGGGAAAGACGTGGAGGTAAGTGAGGTCGGCTTCGGTCACGATGCTGAGGGAATTCTCGAACATCGCCTCGGTTTCCGTCGGGAAGCCCGCGATGATGTCGGCGCCGAACACGATATCCGGCCGGAGCGCCCGCGCCCTGGCCACGAACTCCAGCGTGTCGGCCCGGAGGTGCCGCCGCTTCATACGCTTGAGGATGAGGTCGTCGCCCGACTGCAGGCTCAGATGCAGATGCGGCATCAGCCGGCGGTCGCCCAGCACGTCGAACAGCGCCGCGTCCGCCTCGATCGAGTCGATCGACGAGATCCTGAGCCGCGGCAGATCCGGGATGTGGCGCAAGATCGCCTGCACCAGCCGCCCGAGGCTCGGCTGCCCCGGCAGATCAGCACCATAACTTGTGATATCGACGCCGGTCAGCACCAGCTCGCGATAGCCGTTGTCGACCAGCCGCTTCATCTGTTCGACCACGGCGCCCATCGGCACCGAGCGCGACGGGCCGCGGCCATAGGGGATGATGCAGAAGGTGCAG
>DATMTK010000038.1:0-14384 GCA_035564755.1 Devosia sp.
TGCCGTTCGGTCGCAAGCACACGTAGGTCGGCTGGCGCCGACATAGCTGCCGTAGAAGGCTGGGAAAGGAATTGTTGGAAGCTGCCGTTTGTTCAGCGGCACCATCTTTCTCCCCATGGCTGCCATTGGTGGTTTGCCGACCGACGGCTTCTGGGTCAGCGCATCACGATAGCGACACAACTCAGCGACCGGCAATGGTCTGATCAATCCAGGCCGCATAGAAGCTCACCCGCGCGGCCGCAAATCGCTGCCCGCATACCCCCAAGCGGAACGAGCCATCCTGCATTTGCTCGACGAGGTGTTTAACTTCACCGGTTGTTCCATCGAGGCCGTGGGTAATACCGGCAAGGTAGGTGTGACCGGCCACATCGATCGTGACTGGGCCGCCGCTATCGCCACCCGCTATAGCCCCGCTGAGGGCCGGCGCTCCGGCGCTGCAATCGAACACGTAACGCAGCCAAGGACCATCAACCTGGGTCAGTCGATTTTCTGCGCGCCGTAATTGAGTGCGATGCCTTTCGCTAGCCGGCGCGCCAGTGAGGTCCGTGCCGGTGGCGCCTGCGCCATAGACCGTGCTCAACATCCCGGGCTTGGCTTTGCCTCGATCGATCGGCATCGGCGCAACATCGGTGACCGGCTCGGCGAGTTCCAGCAGGGCGATGTCGTGCATAGCCGCCATCTCGGCCATGTACTGATGCGTAAAGGCCTCGGGCTTGGCCGTTTTGACCTGCTTGAACATTCGCTCCCAAGCGTCTCGCGAAGCGGGGTAATCGGGATATACAACAATGCGGCTCACTGCGCGCCGTTTTCCATTGATGGTCACGAAGTGTTCTTCGGGCATCATCTGCATCATGTTCACCGCATGTGCGGCAGTGACCACCCAGCGTGGGGCGATCAGGGTGCCGTGGCCTTCGTCAGGCAGATCGGCCAGCGCTGGGATGGACTGCGGACTGACGCGGTAGAGTGCATCCGGCTTATCGTGACGCCTGACGATGCCGTTGGCGCCTGTACTGAGCGCTAACAGCGGCAGAGTGAGACAAAGAAAGATCTTCATGGGTTCCCCGATTGAGGCGATATAAAGCTGGGAGCCGCCGTCCTGCAGACGTCGTTTACAGCCGTAGGTGTATCGTTCTTATAATACACCTGTCGAGGTAAGACAAGTTTCTCAACTTGCCATTTCTGAAATGGAACATTCTGCCGGGCTATTGAGGCTGCCACGGCCTTCGTTGCTATCCACCGAAGGTTCAGAGCCAGCCTAATGGCGGGTTTCGGCACCGCTTCCCGATCGCCTAACCGGCGAGGATTGGGGCGACTGCTGACCGACGGCTACCGCCAACAAACCGGTCATCCGCAACTGCTCTGACGTTTCCCAAAACTGGACATTCGTTCAGGCGCCGCGTGGCTGCTGGAACTGGACCGGATAGCTGCCAGACTGCTTCGGATTGTACTTCCCGAAAGAGCGGATCGCCACCTAGCAGGAACGGCGTGACCTTGAGCAAAATGACTTCAGTCGGAGTCGCCTAGCAGCGTCGCTGCAGGTTGGTGACCAAAGCGCCGTCCGCTAAACAGGAGGCATCGCGCCACCCTTCGCCGGAGGCTACCTTGGATACCGACCGTCGTTCATTGCTCGCCTTGGCTGCGATCACCCCACTCACCGCCGCGGCGGCGCCGCGCCGCGTCTGGGCGCAAGCGGCGGCGCCCGCAGCCGATCACCGGTTGCGCATCTCGACGGGACTGGCCGAGCTGGCACCCGACCAGATCGTCTCGACGACGCTCTACAACGATCAGTTTCCGGGGCCGCTACTCCGGATGCGCGAGGGCGAGCGGACCAGCGTCGAGGTTATCAACGACACCAACACGCCGGAACTGGTCCATTGGCACGGCCAGATGATCCCGAGCGCCGTCGACGGTGCTGCCGAGGAAGGAACGCCCTATATCCCGCCGCACGCGCGGCGCGTGATCAGCTTTGAGCCGAAGCCGGCGGGTTTTCGCTTCTACCACACGCATGTTGTCGCCGGTCCCGATCTTTCGCGCGGCACCTATACCGGTCAGGCGGGGCCGCTCTACATCGAACCGAAGAACGACCCAGGCCGATACGATCGTGAGGTGTTCCTGACGCTAAAGGAATTCTCGCCAACCTTCAGCAAGGGCGGCGATATGGCGGTCGAGGCGCTCGCCGGCGACGAACTGCCGGCGTTGAAAGCGATGGGCGCGGCCAACGATGCCAAAGCGGTGACCAAGACCAAGGGTTATGAGGTCGGCTACCAGCTATTTTCCATCAACGGCAAGATGCTCGGCCATGGCGAGCCGATCCGAGTCAGGCAGGGCGAGCGCGTGCTGTTCCATGTGCTCAACGCCAGTGCAGGCGAGATCCGGAGCCTGGCGCTTCCCGGCCATCGCTTCCGCGTCGTCACTCTGGATGGCAACCCCGTCGCGACGCCCGCCGAGGTGCCCGTGCTGTGGCTGGGCACTGCCGAGCGCGTGTCGGCGATCGTCGAGATGAACCATCCCGGCGTGTGGGTGATGGGCGACCTTTCCGCTGACGATCGCGGCAATGGCATGGGGATTGTCGTCGAATATGCTGGGCGTTCGGGCAAGCCGGTATGGGCCAAGCCGCTTGCGTTCCGCTGGGACTATGCGGCGTTCGGTCGTGCCAGCGGCGTGCAGCCGCCCGACGTGACGATGGATTTCCTGATCGAGAAGCACAATGCCGCGCTCGACGGATTCAACCAGTGGACGCTGAACGGCAAGGCGTTCTCGATGGCTGACAACGCTCCGGTCTATCCGCTCCATGAGGGCAAGCGCTATCGCCTGCGTTTTCGGAACGGCAGCGATGACATCCATCCGCTGCACCTGCACCGCCACAGCTTCGAACTGAGCCATATTCATGGCAAGCCGACCGGGGGCGTCATCAAAGACGTGGTCATGCTCGGCGGTTACCAGGAACTGGCGTTCGATTTCACCGCCGATAATCCCGGCGACACGCTGTTCCACTGCCATCAACAGCTGCACATGGACTATGGTCTCATGATGCTTTTCCGCTACGTCTGATCACGCGGCGAATGATTGCGTCTTCCGGGCTGGTCCCGACAGTCGGGTTTCGGGTCCGGACAAGGGGAAAGCCGTCCATCTCAGCCGACAGACATGACATAATTGACCATCGGCTTGCGAATGGCGTGCGTCGGCCAAAGCGCGGCAAATCGTTTGACGCGCCGCAACATGATGGGCAATCGGACGATAGAACGGAAGGGCGCCCGGTGCGGATTGTCATCGTCGATGATAGTGGATTGCGCGCCTCAGTACTTGAGGAAGGGCTGCACGAGGCGGGCTATGACGACATCCACGTCGTGCCACCGCGCGGCGCGTTCGTCGCGCAGATCGAGCGGATGGCGCCCGATGTCGTGCTGATGGATCTCGGCAGCCCCAGCCGCGATATGCTGGAGGAGATGTTGCTCATCAGCCGCGCGCTCGCCAAGCCGATCGCGATGTTCGTCGATCAGTCCGACGAAGCGATGATCGGCGCGGCGATCGACGCTGGCGTATCCGCTTACGTCGTGGATGGACTGCGCAAGGAACGGGTGAAGCCGATCCTCGACCTTGCCGTCAGGCGCTTCAACGCCTTTGCGCGGATGCAGGCGGAGCTTGATGAGGCGCGCACCGCGCTCGCCGATCGCAAGACCATCGACAAGGCCAAGGCGATCCTGATGGCGAACCGGGGGATGAGCGAGCCCAACGCTTATGCACTGCTGCGATCGACGGCGATGAACCAGGGACGGCGCATCGTCGAGGTCGCCGAGGCGCTGATCACCGCCAGCAGCCTGTTGGGAGGGCAAGCATGACGACGATCCGCGCAGCCTTCCTGCCGTTGACCGACAGCGCAGTGCTGGTGGCCGCCCGCGAAAAGGGCTTCGCCAAAGCGCGGGACATCGACCTCGAGCTGGTTCGCACGACAAGCTGGGCGACGCTGCGCGACCGGCTGATCTACGGCCAGGTGCAGGCCGCGCACATGCTGGCGCCGCTGGCGATCGCGGTGACGCTGGGGCTGAGCCAGCAGCCGGCGGCGCTGGCGGCGCCGTTCAAGCTCAACGTCAACGGCAACATGCTGGTGATGGCGGCGGACTTCGCTGCGGCGCTCGATCCCGATCTGCCGTCACGGCTCGCCGATCCGCTCGCTACCGCGCACGATTTTGCCGCGGCGATCGGGCTTTATCGCCGCAAGCCGGTGATCGGCGTGGTGCATCGTTTCTCCAGCCATGCGCTCGAACTACGCTACTGGCTGGCGAGCGCGGGGATCGATCCCGATCGCGACGTGGTGCTGCGCGTGCTGCCGCCATCGCTGATGGTCGAAGCAAGTCGGTTGGGCGAGATCGACGGCTTCATCGCCGGTGATCCCTGGCCGGCGGCGGCGATCGAGCAGGGGCTGGTCGAGGCGGTGGCGCTCGGCGCGCGGATCTGGCAGCGCGGCGTCGAGAAGGTGCTCACCTTCCGCACCGAGTGGATGGAGGACAATGGCGAGACGGTCGACCGCTTCCTGGTCGCGCTGACCGAGGCGGCGCGCTGGTGCGACGATCCGGTCAACCATGCCGAGCTGGCGGCGTTGCTGGCGCGGCCCGATTATGTCGATCGGCCGGCCACGATTATCGAACGCGGCTTGCAGGGATTCGTTGTTCCCCGAGCGAGCGCGGCAGCGATCGAGGTGCCCGATTTCCTGATCTTCAACCGTGAAGCGACCGCCTTTCCGTGGCGCAGCCAGGCGCTGTGGATCTATTCGCAACTGGTCCGCTGGCGGCAGGTCAAGCCAAGCAAGGGAACCGAGCAGGCCGCGGCGTCGGTTTTTCGGCCGGATGTCTTCAGGCGCGCGCTCGGCGCCAGCGACGTCGCGATGCCGGGCGCCAGCATGAAGCTGGAAGGCGCGGTGTCGGCGCCGATCGGCGTCGGCGCTTATCGCGGCGCGCTGACGCTGGGCCCCGATCGGTTCTTTGACCAGCGGTTGTTCGATCCGGAACGTGTCGCCGATTATGTCGCCGGGTTCGACGTGCCGCGCTGAGCGGGTCATTTTTTCCGTGTTGCAACATAAATCGAATCGCGCGATAATCCTGCCCAACGCGCAACGACGCGCGCCTGATAGGACGCGATTCCCCAAAGGCGGGGTGGCAGGCGTCCACCCTCGCAAGCAGCAGAGCCGCTGACCGGATTTCGCACCTGCGAACGTCCGGCGAGCGGCTTTTTTCATGCCATTCGGATATCGGGGACAAGCATTATGGCAACCGCATTTTGGGATCGCACGGCGCACGCATCGGCAGACGAGCAGGCGCCCACCGACTTCTGGAAGGTCGGCCACTGGCCGACGTTGATCGCCGCACTCTTCTATTTCGACCTCGCCTTCATGGTCTGGGTGATCCTGGGGCCGCTGGCGCCGCAGATCGCGCTCACGCTCGGGCTGAACCCCGCCGAGAAGGGGCTGATGGTGGCCACGCCCACGCTAGCCGGTGCGCTGCTGCGTGTTTCCAACGGCCTGCTGGTCGATCGGATCGGGCCGAAGCGCTCGGGCGTCATCAGCCAGATCATCGTCATCGGCGGCCTGCTCTCGGCGTGGCTGCTCGGCGTCAACAGCTTCGGCGGCACGCTGGTGCTGGGCGTGATCCTGGGTTTTGCCGGCGCGAGCTTCGCGATCGCGCTGCCGCTCGCCAGCCGCTGGTATCCGCCCGAACATCAGGGCAAGGCGATGGGGCTGGCCGGCATGGGCAATTCGGGCACCGTGCTCGCCGCGCTGTTCGCGCCGACGCTCGCCAAGATGCTCGGCTGGACCAGCGTGCTCGGGCTCGCCTGCATCCCGCTGGTCATCGTCTTAATCGCCTATATGCTGATGGCCAAGGACGCGCCCAACAAGCCGGCACCCAAGAAGCTCACCGAATATTTCCACCCGCTCAAATCGGCCGATTCGTGGTGGCTGATGGGCTTTTACGCCGTCACCTTCGGCGGGTTCGTCGGGCTGGCGGCGTCGCTGCCGATCTATTTCACCGACCAGTTCGGACTGAGCCCGGTGGTGTCGGGATATTGCACCGCGGCCTGCGTGTTCGTTGGGTCGCTGGTGCGTCCACTGGGTGGCGCGATGGCGGACCGGATCGGCGGTATCAAGGCGCTGTCGGTGGCGTTTTCGGTCGCCGCGGTCACGCTCGCGGGGGTCAGCGTCGCGCCGAGCGTGGCGATCGCGCTCGGCCTGTTCGTGGTCGCGATGCTGGCGCTGGGCGTCGGCAACGGATCGGTGTTCCAACTCGTGCCGCAGCGCTTTCAGGAGGAGATCGGGGTGATGACCGGACTGGTCGGCATGGCCGGCGGTGTCGGCGGTTTCTACCTCGCCTCGTCGCTGGGCTTCGCCAAGCAGCTGACCGGCAGTTTCGCGCCCGGTTTCCTGATCTTCGCCGGCCTCGCCGTGCTGGCGCTGATCGGGCTCGGCCTCGTCAAGCGTCGCTGGCGCGAGACCTGGACCATCGGCGCGCGCATCTGAACGTCCGGGGGCGGGACGGCCGCGAGGCACGCCCCGCCCTTCATCCAGGGGGATTCCCATGAAGAGGTATCTGTTGGCGGCGGCCGCGCTGGCCGCCGCTGGTCCGGCTTGCGCCCAGGATCTCTCGCTGAAGCCGCTCGCCGAAGCTCGGCTGCGTTACGAACATGTCGATCAGGACGGCACCGCGGTGGACGCCGATGCGGTGACGCTGCGCGCCCGCGCGGGGGTTCAGGCGGCGACCGGGCCGTGGCGCGCGCTGGTCGAGGCGCAGGGCACACTCGCGATCGACGGCGATTATTTCGACGGGTTGCATGGCACGGCGGCCCGGCCGCTGGTCGCTGATCCGCAGAATGTCGCGCTATACCGCGCGCAACTCCAATATGTCGCGCCGACGCTGACGCTGACCGCCGGGCGGCAGGTCATCACGCTCGACGACCAGCGGTTCGTCGGCGATGTCGGCTTCCGTCAGAACGCGCAGACGTTCGATGGCGCGCGCGCCGAATGGCGGCCGTTCAAGGGATTGAAAGCGGACGTTTCCTATGCGTGGCGCGTGCGCACCATCTGGGGCGTGGACGGCACGGGCGCCAAGCAGCGCGCGGTGGGCGGCAACAATGTCTTCGCCAACCTTTCCTATGCGACGTCGATCGGCACGCTGACCGGCTTCGCCTATCTGGTCGATCAGGACGGGGCGGCGATGCAGGCCTATCGCCTGTCGAGCCAGACCTATGGCGCGCGGCTGGCTGGCGCCCGGCCGCTGGGCGACGGGTTCAAGCTGGCATACCAGTTGAGCGCGGCGCGCCAGTCCGACTGGCATCGCAATCCCAATGATTATGCCGCGAGCTATTATCTCGCCGATGCCACGCTGTCGCACGGCGGCTGGCAGGCGGGCGCGGGCTATGAGGTCCTGGGCGCCGATCACGGCGCGGCGCTGACCAGCTTCCAGACGCCGCTCGCCACCGGGTTCAAGTTCCAAGGCTGGGCCGACAAGTTCCTGACCGACCCGCCCGATGGCGTGCGCGATCTGCGGGCCGGCGGCGGCTATGGCTGGCCGAAGCTGATGGGCCTCGATTCGCTGGCGTTGCAGGCGGATTGGCACCGTTTCGACAGCGACCGGAACAGCCGCCCTTATGGCGACGAGATCGACCTGCTGGCGGCGGCGACCAAGGGCGGGACGCAAGTTTCAGCCCGCTTCGCCCGCTACATGGCGGATCGGTTCGCGACCGATACCAGCAAGGTCTGGCTTGAGATCGAGTGGGCCTATTGAGGAATTCGGCGCTTGAGTGCGTCTCGACAATCGGATATTGTTGCACCGCAACAGGGCAATGATGCCCGCGTGACATAGCCGCGATGGTCCGCCGATGGATCGTCAAGGCGCGCATGATGGCAAGGCCGCCATCCAGGCCCCGTCTCGAACGGGGTCCGGATGGCGGCCTTTTTCGTTTCTGGAGCAAGACGCATGGACTTTCACGATTCTCCGTCGCCCGGCGCGACCGACGCGATCGAGATAGATGCCCCGCCGGGGCGCGAGCATCTGGTGGTGATCGGCAACGGTATGGCCGGCTGCCGCGCAGTGGAGGAATTGCTGGCGCGCGACGCGGGCCGGTATCGCGTGACGATCTTCGGCGCCGAACCCCATGTGAATTACAATCGCATCATGCTGTCGCCGGTCCTCGCGGGCGAGAAGACGTTCGACGACATCGTCATCAACGGCCACAACTGGTATCGGGACAATGGCATCGAGCTGATCGCCGGTGATCCGGTGACGACGATCGACCGCGCGGCGAAGACGGTGACGTCGCGGGCCGGGCGCACGATCGGCTATGACAAGCTCCTGATCGCCACCGGTTCGGACCCGTTCATCATCCCCGTGCCCGGCCACGATTTGCCCGGCATCATCAGCTTCCGCGACATGGCCGATGTCGACACGATGCTGGCGGCAGCCGCAGGCGGCGCCGAGGCGGTGGTGATCGGCGGCGGCCTGCTCGGGCTGGAGGCGGCGCACGGCCTTTCACTGCGCGGCATGACGGTGACGGTGCTGCACCTGATGCCGACGCTGATGGAGCGCCAGCTCGACGAGGCGGCGGGCTGGCTGCTCAAGACTGCGCTCGAGGCGCGCGGCCAGACCATCCTGACCGGCGCCGATACCGCCGAGATCTACGGCGACGGCAAGGTCGAGGGCGTGCGCCTGAAGGACGGCCGCGACATCCCGGCAAGCCTGGTGGTGATGGCGGTCGGCATCCGCCCTTCGGTGGCACTGGCGCGCGCCGCGGGTCTCGCCGTCGGGCGCGGGATTCAGGTGGACGACCATATGGTGACGTCGGACCCCGACGTGCTCGCGGTCGGCGAATGCGTCGAACATGACGGCCAGGTCTATGGCCTGGTGGCGCCGCTGTGGGAGATGTGCCGCGCGCTGGCTGACGGGCTGGTCGAAAAGCCCACGGGCTATCGCGGCTCCGTCACCTCGACCAAGCTCAAGGTCGCGGGGCTCGACGTATTCTCGGCCGGCGACTTTTCCGGCGACGACGACTGCGAGGACATCGTGCTGCGCGACGGCGCGCGCGGCATCTACAAACGCGTGGTGCTGCGCGAGAATCGCATCATCGGTGCGGTGCTCTACGGCGATACCGCCGACGGCGGCTGGTATTTCGACTTGCTCAAAAAGGAAGAGGACGTCGCCGAGATCCGGGACGTGCTAATCTACGGCCACGCCTTCGCCTCGGGAGGGGGGCGGGCGGACCCTAAGGCTGCCGTTGCGGCACTCTCGGACGGCGCCGAGATCTGTGGCTGCAACGGCGTCTCCAAGGGCAAGGTAACCGCCTGCATCGCGGGCGGTGCGACGAGCCTCGATGCGGTGCGCGCGACCTGCAAGGCCTCGGCCTCGTGTGGGTCGTGCACTGGGCTGGTCGAAACGCTTCTGGCGTTGACGCTCGGCCATGACGTCGACAGCGGGCCGAAGACGCTGTGCCAATGCACCAGCTTCACCCATGACGACGTCCGCCGCGAGATCGTCGCGCAAGAGCTGCAGTCGATCCCCGAGGTGATGCAGAAGCTGCACTGGTCGACGCCCGACGGCTGCTCATCGTGCCGGCCGGCTCTCAATTACTATCTGCTCTGCGCCTGGCCGGGCGCGTATGAGGACGACCAGCAGAGCCGCTTCGTCAACGAGCGCCTGCACGCCAACATCCAGAAGGACGGCACCTATTCGGTGGTGCCGCGCATGTGGGGCGGGATCACCTCGCCGACCGAGCTGCGCGCGATCGCCGACGTGGTCGAGAAATACAATGCGCCGATGGTCAAGGTGACCGGCGGCCAGCGGCTCGACATCTTCGGCATCAAAAAGGAGGATCTGCCCGCCGTCTGGACCGATCTGGGCGCCGCCGGCATGGTGTCCGGCCATGCCTATGGCAAGGCGCTGCGCACGGTGAAGACCTGCGTCGGTTCCGAATGGTGCCGCTTCGGCACGCAGGATTCGACCGGGCTGGGCGTCAAGCTGGAGCGGATGAGCTGGGGATCATGGATGCCCCACAAGTTCAAGATCGCAGTATCGGGCTGCCCTCGCAATTGCGCCGAAGCGACGATCAAGGACTTCGGCGTGGTCTGCGTCGATTCGGGCTACGAACTGCACGTCGGCGGCAATGGCGGCATCAAGGTTCGCGCCACCGATCTGCTCTGCAAGGTCGCGACCGAACAGGAGGCGATGGAGTATTGCGCCGCCTTCATCCAGCTCTATCGCGAGGAAGCTCGTTACCTCGAGCGCACCGCGCCATGGATCGAGCGCGTCGGGCTCGACACCGTCAAGGCGAGGATCGTTGACGACGCGGAGGGACGGCAGGCGCTGACCGAACGCTTCCTCCATTCGCAGCGCTTCAGCCAGGACGACCCCTGGGCCGAACGCGCCGCCGGTGCCGAGGCCGAACATCACGCGCCGATGGCGGCGTTCACCCCCCGGACGGAGGAAATGGCATGATCCGCGATTGGCTCGATATCGGCTGGCTCAACGAAATCCCGATGCGCGGCTCGCGCACCGTGCCGGTCGACGGCGGCGAGGAGATCGCGGTGTTCCGCACCGGCGACAATCGGGTGTTCGCGCTCGCCAACCGCTGCCCGCACAAGAACGGCCCGTTGAGCCAGGGCATCGTCCACGGCCACAGTGTGACCTGCCCGCTCCACAATTGGAAGATCGCGCTCGCTACCGGCGAGGCGCAGGGCGCCGACAAGGGGTGTACGCCGGTGATCCCGGTGAAGGTGAGCGCCGGCCGCGTGCTGATCTGCCGCGCCAGCACGCTGAAGGCGGCCGCCTGACCGTGGCCGAGCCCGTCCGCACGACCTGCGCTTATTGCGGCGTCGGTTGCGGCGTGCTCGCCACGCCGGCCGACGGGCGGACGGCGGCGATTACCGGCGACCCAGAGCATCCCGCCAATCGCGGCCGGTTGTGCTCCAAGGGCACGCATCTGGGCGAGACGATCGGCCTCGACGGACGCCTGCTCCATCCGATGATCGATAAGCGCCGCGCGCGCTGGGACAAGGCGCTCGATCTGGTCGCCCGGCGCTTCCGCGAGACGATCGCGCGGCACGGACCGGGCAGCGTCGCCTTCTATGTTTCCGGCCAGTTGCTGACCGAGGATTATTACGTGGCCAACAAGCTGATGAAGGGCTTCATCGGCTCGGCCAATATCGACACCAATTCGCGGCTGTGCATGTCGAGCGCGGTCGCCGGCCACATGCGCGGGTTCGGCGAGGATGTCGTCGCCGGCAACTACGACGATCTCGACGCCGCCGATCTCATTGTGCTGGTCGGCTCGAACACCGCCTGGTGCCACCCGATCGTCTATCAGCGCATCCGCGCGCGGTGCGAGGCCGGCGCGATGCTGGTGGTGATCGACCCGCGCCGCACCGAGACCGCCGAGGAGGCCGATTGCCACCTCGCGCTCAAGCCCGGCACCGACGTCGCGCTGATGAACGGCCTGCTGGCGCATTGCCGCCGCGAAGGCGTGCTGGATGCCGCCTTCCTCGCCGATCACGTCACCGTGCCTGACGGCTTCTGGGAAGCGCTGGACGATGGCCATGACCTGTGGAGCGTCGCGCACACCTGCGACCTACCGCCGGCCGAGCTCAGGCGCTTCTATGACCTGTTCGTGGCCAGCCCGCGGACCGTCACCTTGTTCAGCCAGGGGATCAACCAGTCGATCCGCGGCACCGATCAGGTCAATGCGATCCTCAACGTGCATCTCGCCACCGGCCGGATCGGCAAGCCGGGCGCGGCACCCTTTTCGATCACCGGCCAGCCCAATGCGATGGGCGGGCGCGAAGTCGGCGGGCTCGCCTCGACGCTGGCGGCGCATCGCGGGTTTACCGCAGAGGACATCGCCGAGGTCGGCTGCTTCTGGGCGGCGCCGGCGATGGCGAGCAAGCCGGGGCTGAAAGCGGTCGATCTGTTCCGGGCGGTCGGTGAGGGGCGGATCAAGGCACTGTGGATCATGGCGACCAACCCGGCGGTGTCGCTGCCCGACGCCGGCACGGTGCGCGCGGCCCTGGCGGCCTGTCCGTTCGTCGTCGTGTCCGACGTCATCGCCGAGACCGACACCAGCCGCTTCGCCCATGTCCGCCTGCCCGCCGCTGCCTGGGGCGAAAAGGACGGCACCGTTACCAATTCAGAGCGCGTCGTCAGCCGCCAGCGGCCCTTCCTGCCGCTCCCCGGCGAGGCGCGGCCCGACTGGTGGATCATCAAGGAAGTCGCCCGGCGGATGGGCTGGCGCACCGCCTTCGCTTATGATCGGCCCGCCGACGTCTGGCGCGAGCACGCCCGTCTGACGACCTATCGCAATCAGGGCAGGCGGCTGCTCGATCTGCGCGGCCGTACCGCGATCGGCAACGCCGATTATGATGCGATGGCGCCATTTCGTTGGGCCGATGCGCCGTTCGACGACGGCCGTTTCCCGACGCCCGACGGCAAGGCGCGGCTCGTGCCGGTTGCCCAGCGGCCCGTCGAACGTCCGCTGCCGCGCTGGCCGCTCACGCTCAATACTGGGCGCTACCGCGACCAATGGCACACGATGACGCGCACCGGCCTCAGCCCGAAGCTCGCGCGCCATCGCGAGGAGCCGTTGGTCGAGGTCCAACCCGCCGACGCCCAGCGGTTCGGCCTCGCCGATGGCGGGCTGGCGTGCGTCGCCACACCGCAGGGAGACAGCCTGTTTCGGGTGCATGTCACCGCTGCTCAGCGCCCTGGCGATCTCTTCACCCCGATCCACTGGACCGACCAACAATCGACCGGCGGACGCACCGGCCTGCTGGCGCGCGGCACCACCGATCCGGTGTCGGGGCAGCCGGGCTTCAAGATGACCCCTGCCAGGATCGCCGCCGTCGCTACCGACTGGCGCGGGTTCCTGATTGTGCGGGGGGCGGCAGCGGCGCCTGAATGCCTGTGGGCGACGCGCGTCGCGGTATCGGGCGGCGTGCTGTTCGAACTTGCTGGCGACGGCGATCCGATGTCCGTCGAAACCGCGCTGCCCAAGGGCAATCGCATCGAGGCAAGCGATCCCGCGCGCGGCACGCGCCGCGTCGCCGTGCTCGACAAGGGGCGGCTTGCCGCAGTGCTGTTTGTCGCTCGCGTCGGCGAATTGCCGAGCCGAGACTGGTTGATCGCGCAACTCGATCACGAACAGGGACCGCAAGTGCTCGCCGGCCGGGCACCCGGCGATCTACCCGATCGCGGTCCGATCGTGTGCGTGTGCTTCGATGTCGGGCTGAAGACAATCCTGGCAACGATCCGCGAGCAGCGCCTCGCCGATGTCGCGGCGATCGGCGCGGCGCTTGGCGCTGGCACCAATTGCGGTTCATGCCGGCCCGCGCTGGCCCGGCTCCTTTCGGAGGAACAGGAGGCAGCCAATGGATGACGATTTCGATGCCGGCACGGTCTGGCTGGTCGGCGCCGGCCCCGGCGATCCGGATCTGTTGACCCGGAAGGCGGAGCGGCTGCTCGCACTGGCCGACATCGTCTTTCACGACGCGCTGGTCAGCGCGGCCGTGCTCGACCTCGCGGTACGGGCGGCGCGGTTCAGCGTCGGCAAGCGTTCCGGCCGGCATTCGAAGGACCAGCGCACGATCGATGCGCTGATCGTCGAGGCGGCGCGTGCCGGCAAGCGCGTCGTGCGGCTGAAGGGTGGCGACCCGTCGATCTTCGGCCGTTCGGCGGAGGAACTGGCGGCGTGCGCGGCGCATGGCGTGCCGGTGCGGATCTGCCCTGGCATCACCGCGGCCAGCGCGGCCGCGGCGAACGGGCTGGCATCGCTGACGTTGCGCGGCATCGCGCGGCAGCTCACCTTCGTCACCGCCCATGCCCGCGCCGGCGAGGCACTCGACCTCGACTGGGCTGCGCTCGCCCGGTCGAACGCCACGCTCGCCATCTACATGGGTCGCGCCGCCGCGCCCGATATTGCCAGCGCGCTGATCGCGGCGGGCCGCGCGCCCGATACGCCGGTGATGATCGCGGTCAACGTCTCGTTGCCGAACGAGCGCCTGCTCCGGGGGCGGCTCGATGCGCTCGGCTTCCTCGTCAAGGCGATCGGTAACGACGATCCTACGTTGCTGGTGATCGGGGAGGCCTGCACCTCGGCTGCGGTTTCCAGCTTCAACCTATCGCATCGATCAGCATATTTTGAATAATCGGCAGATCGAATCAGCAGTTATTACCGGCCGTAACGAATGTCATCTGGCCGACAACTTGTGAATGGCGGCGAGCTACACCGTTCAGATGGCGATTTTCGGTTGTCGAAAGCCTGATGAGCAGACTGGCGGGTTAGATCGTGACCGCCCTGCGGCTCAAGCTGGGCCGCGAACGGTCGCAGTCGCTAGCAAACCGGCCATTCCCCGACTT
>DATMTK010000039.1:0-6628 GCA_035564755.1 Devosia sp.
CAATATCGAGTTCACCGTGAACAGCGGCAAGGGCTATGTCGCGGCCGACAAGAACCGCCCGGAAGACGCCCCGATCGGCTACATCCCGGTTGACTCGCTGTTCTCGCCCGTTCGCCGCGTCTCCTACAAGGTCGACGCCACTCGCGCCGGCGAGAGCCTCGACAAGGATAAGCTCACGCTGACCGTCGAGACCAATGGCGGTATTTCGCCGGAAGACGCCGTGGCTTATGCCGCGCGCATCCTCCAGGACCAGCTCTCGGTGTTCGTGAACTTCGAAGAGCCGACCAAGGAGAAGGCCCAGGACGCCGTCCCCGAGCTCGCCTTCAACCCGGCGCTGCTCAAGAAGGTGGACGAGCTCGAGCTTTCGGTCCGTTCGGCCAACTGCCTCAAGAACGATAACATCGTTTACATCGGCGACCTCATCCAGAAGACCGAGGCCGAGATGCTGCGCACCCCGAACTTCGGCCGCAAGTCGCTCAACGAAATCAAGGAAGTCCTCGCCCAGATGGGTCTCCATCTCGGCATGGACGTTCCGAACTGGCCGCCAGAGAATATCGACGATCTGGCCAAACGCTACGAAGATCACTATTAAGCGCGGCCACTTGGTCGCACGCCCGTCGTGAGACGCCGCCTCTAGGGAGTACAAAATGCGCCACGGGAATACCAACCGGAAGCTGAACCGGACCGCGAGCCACCGCAAGGCGATGTTCGCCAACATGTCGGCTGCGCTGATCAAGCACGAGCAGATCGTCACGACCTTGCCCAAGGCCAAGGAACTGCGGCCGATCGTCGAGAAGCTGATCACCCTCGGCAAGCGCGGCGACCTGCATGCCCGCCGGCAGGCGATCGCCCAGGTGCGCGACGAGGACCAGGTCCGCAAGCTCTTCGGCGTGCTCGGCCCGCGCTACAAGGACCGCAACGGTGGCTATTTGCGCATCCTCAAGGCCGGCTACCGCTACGGCGACAGCGCCGCGGTCGCCGTGATCGAGTTCGTCGACCGCGACACCTCGGCCAAGGGCCTCGACTCCGGCCCGGTGCAGGAGAAGCGCGAAGAAGCCGACGCGGCATAAGCCGCATGGCCTCATAGAAATTCATGGGCGGTCCGGAATTCGGGCCGCCTTTTTCATATCTGGGGGACGACATGGCAGACCTGATCCTCGTCACCGGCGCATCTGGCTTCGTCGGCAAATGGTGCGTCATAAAGCTGCTCGAAAAGGGCTACCGCGTCCGCGGCACCGTCCGTTCCGACAACAAGGCCAAGCTCGTCCACGACACGGTCGCCGGAGTGGTTGGCGATGAGGCTGCCGCGCGGCTGGAGCTGGTTCAGGCGGATATCCTCGACGATCGCGGCTGGCCGGCCGCCATGCAGGGCGTCAGCGCGGTGATGCACGTCGCGACGGTGATCCGCGGCGACGAACCCAAGGACCCCAACATCGTCATCCGTCCGGCTGTCGAGGGCACCGAGCGTATGCTGCGCATGGCGCACGAGGCCGGTATCAAACGCGTCATCCTGACCTCCTCGATCGCCACGGTCGGCTACGGCCACGGCCACACCACCGGCCGCCGGGTCTATGACGAGACTTATTTCACCCAGCTCGAGAAGATGCGCTGGACCTGGGCCTATTGCGTCGGCAAGACAAGGGCCGAGCGCGCCGCCTGGGACTACGCCAAGGCCAACGGCATGGAGCTGACGACCATCCATCCCGGCGCCATCATCGGTCCGGCGCTCGACGAGGACGCTTCGATCTCCGTCGGCATGGTGTCGGGCCTCATGGACAATTCGACCCCGGCGCTGCCGTCAAACGGCTTCTCGATCATCGATGTCCGCGATGTCGCCGACATGCATGTCGCCGCGCTCGAGCATCCCGAGACGATCGGCCAGCGCTATCTCGCCACCGCCGAGTACATGCCGTTCCCGAGGATCGCGCAGGTCGTGCAGGAGCTCTATCCCGACCGCAAGGTTGTCCAGCGTACGGTGCCGGACTGGATTATTCGCCTCGTCGCCATGTTCGGCGGCCCGGCACGCCAGATCATCAACGACATCGGCAACGAGAAGATCTTCGATGGCCGCAAGGGCGAGGCGCTGCTCGGCCATCCCTATATTCCTGCGCGCCAGTCCATCAAGGACACCGCTGAAAGCGTCATCCGCTTCGGCCTCAAGCTCCAGATCGCCAAGCCCTAGGCCGGCCGGGAACCTTTTCCCGCTCCTCACATCTAATCTTGATGGAGAGGAGTGTGAAATGACTGATGAAAACGCTCAAGGTATTGCCACGACTGCGAAAATCGGTGGCCACCCGCTGCATCCACTGCTCGTCACCCTGCCGATCGGCCTCTGGGTGATGACATTCATCTTCGATCTCGGCTTCCTGTTCACCGGCGACGCCTTCTGGGCGCGTGGCGGCCTGACTGTCCTGATCGCAGGTATCATCTTCGCCGTAATCGCGGCGTTGGCCGGCTTCACGGATTTCTTCGGAAACCAGCGCATCCGCGATCTCCGCGATGCCTGGCAGCACATGATTGGCAACGTGATCGCGCTGGTGCTGTCGATCCTCAACCTCTGGCCGCACTGGGACATAACCGGCGCCGGCGTCAAGCCGTGGGGTGTCCTGCTGTCGCTGGTGGTCGTCCTGATCCTGCTGTTCACCGGCTGGAAGGGCGGCGAAATGGTGTTCCGCCATCACGTCGGCTCGGTGCGCGACGGTCAGTAGCGTGGATCGCAGCGCCTGACTAACCCACCAGCGCCGGCTGGTCGGCCCTGGCCCCGACCGGTACGGCAAACAGGTCGTACTCGTCCGAACCCGTCACGACGACGCTGAGCTTGTCACCCGGCTTGATACCCTGCGCGTCATCGACGATCACCTGGCCGTCGATGTCCGGCGCGTCCCACTTGGAACGGGCGATGGCGCGGCCCTCCGCGGGCCGGACGTCATCCACCAGCACCTCGATGGTCCGGCCGACCTTCTTGGCGAGCTGGGCGGTCGAGACATCCTGCGCCACTTCCATGAGCTGCGCGAAGCGCTCTTCCTTGACCTCGTCCGGCACCACGCCTGCGAGATCGTTGGCCGGTGCGCCCGTCACCGGCTCGTATTTGAAGCAGCCGGCACGATCGATCTGGGCTTCCTCGATCCAGTCGAGCAGGAACTCGAAATCCTCGTCCGTCTCGCCCGGGAAGCCGACGATGAAGTTGGAGCGGATGGTGAGGTCCGGACAGATCTCGCGCCAGGCCTTGATGCGCTCGAGGGTCTTCACCTGGTTGGCCGGCCGCCGCATCGCCTTCAGCACGTGCGGCGAGGCGTGCTGGAACGGGATGTCGAGATAGGGGAGGATCTTGCCCTCCGCCATCAGCGGGATCACCGCGTCGACATGCGGGTAGGGATAGACGTAGTGGAGGCGGGTCCACACGTCGAGCTTGCCCATCTCCTCGGCGAGGGTCTGGAACTTGGCCGTGACGTCCCGGCCGCGATACTTGCTCGGCGCATATTTGATGTCGACGCCGTAGGCCGAGGTGTCCTGCGAGATCACCATGATCTCCTTGACGCCCGACTGCACGAGCCGCTCGGCCTCGTAGAGGACCGAGGCGAGGGGGCGCGAGCTCAAGTCGCCGCGGATCTGCGGGATGATGCAGAACGAGCACCGGTTGTTGCAGCCCTCGGAAATCTTGAGGTACGCGTAGTGCTTCGGGGTGAGCCTGAGGCCGGCTTCCGGCACCAGGTCCACGAACTTGTTCGGCACCGGGGGCAAGTGCTCGTGCACCGCGGTGACCACGGCTTCGTACTGGTGCGGGCCGGTCACGGCGAGGACGTTCGGATGCGTCTCGCGGATCAGGGTCTCTTCGACGCCGAGGCACCCGGTGACGATGACCTTGCCGTTCTCGTTGAGCGCCTCGCCGATCGCCTCGAGACTCTCGGCCTTGGCGCTGTCGAGGAAGCCGCAGGTATTGACGATCACGACGTCCGAGCCGGCGTAGTCGCGGCTGAACTCATAGCCCTGCGCGCGCAGGGTGGTGAGGATGCGTTCGGAGTCGACAAGCGCCTTCGGACAGCCGAGGCTGACGAGGCCGATTTTCGGAGCGGATTGGGTCATTGGCGCGCCGATATAGCGCAAAACCCCGCAAAAGCAATGAATCGCCGCAGAAAACCGCGCATTGCAGGCCTGCATGCAAACCTGACCATGATTTCACTCGGCGCCTGATCGCGAACGCTCAATTTTGCGTTTGCCGGCTGGCGAGCCCGCGCTGCTCTGGCTACGCAAGACCCGGAAACAACAGGCCAATCTCGATGACCTCGACCCTGACGAAATATTCTCCCTGGATGCTGGGCCTTTTCCGCATCGTGACCGCTCTGGTCTTCATGGAGCACGGCACGCAGAAGCTGTTCCATTTTCCGCCGCCCGAGCAGCGGTTTGGCGGTGGTGGAGCCGGCGGACGTGCCGCGTCGCGGGCGCTGGCACAGGGCGCCGACGCAGCAAGCTCTGCCGCAAGCTCCGCCGTTGATGCCGCGAGCTCGGCGCTGAGCAGCGCTGTGGACGCCGTTTCCAGCATGGCCTCCAGCATTCAGCCGGCGACGACGGGAGGGCCTGGCCGCGAAGGCATGCCCCCGTCGATGCAGACGCTGTTCCTCGTGGCCGGCATTCTCGAGACGTTTGGCGGGCTTGCGCTTGTCCTCGGGCTCTTGACCCGCCCCATCGCCTTCATCGTCGCCGGCGAATGTGCGGTGATCTTCTGGTGGATGGATGTCGGCCATTCGCACACCATCTTCCCCGCCAGCAATGGCGGCGAGGTGGCAGTGCTGTTCTGCTTCAACTTCCTGCTGCTGGTCTTCAGCGGTCCGGGCGCCTTTGCCCTGGACAACCTGATCTGGACGCGCAGGCAGGCCTAAAGCTTCGGCGACGGTGTCCGCCGCGAGGGACGGCGCGAGCCGGGCGGCGGCATGATCTCGACGTCGGGGGCGGGGACCGTCGCGGGCGTGATCAGGTCTTCGTCCGTCGCGTCCTCCTCGTCGTCTGCCATCTCGTGGATGGCGTCGCGGACGTCCTCGAGCAGGCTGCTCGCAACCCGCGTCCGGCTCACCGAATCGGTCGCGGCCTCGTTGGCCTTGAACCACACCAGCAGCGCCTCGCAGACGACACGCAGCACCACCAGCGCGAAGGCGCCATAGACGACGATTTCGAGCAGGCCCCAGAGCCCGTCGCCGAAATTGCGCCCGAACGTGTCGAACAGGTGGGTGACCGCCCAGAGCAGCAGCGCGGCAAGCCCCGTTGCATAGAGCACCGGCACCAGCCGGGGCGACAGGATGGTGTCGAGCCGGAACAGCGTCGGGCCCATGAAGATGCGGCGAAGGTCGTCGGAGGTCATTGGCGGCTCTCCAGAAGCGAGGGTTCGCGAAAGGTCGCAGCTAATGTGAGGGCCTTAGGCCGCGCTGACAAGGGTTTGTGCGACCATGGCCCGGCTCGTGGACGTCGGGCCGAAACGCCGTTCGAACGCTCTACGCAGCGCGGCGTCGACGTCCGGCATCAGCACCAGATGCCCCAGATCTTCAAGGCTCGTCACGCCGCGGTCGGCAATCCCGCACGGTACGATCCCATCGAAATGGCTGAGGTCGGGCGCCACATTGAGGGCGATCCCGTGCGTCGTCACCCACTTGCTGACCCTGACGCCGATGGCCGCAATCTTGCTTTCGCCGCCGATCCGGCCGGGCTGCCTGACCCATACGCCGATCCGTCCGTCGCGGATTTCCCCATTGACGTTGAAGGCCGACAGCGTGTCGATGATCCAGCCCTCGAGCCCCTGCACCAGGCAACGGACGTCGCGGCCACGCGCCTTGAGGTCGAGCATCAAATACGCCACCCGCTGCCCTGGCCCGTGATAGGTGTACTCACCGCCGCGTCCAGCCTCGTAGACGGGGAAGCGCTTGGGGTCGAGCAGGTCCTGGCCATGCGCGGAAGTGCCGGCCGTGTAGAGCGGCGGATGCTCCACCAGCCAAACCAGTTCCGCTGCCTCGCCGCGCGCGATCGCCGTGGCGCGGTCCTTCATGGCCTGGAGGGCCACCGGATACTCGACCGGCGCGTCCGCGACCAGCCAGTCGACGGCAGCATCATCCGCGCGGCGAAGTTTGTCGGGACCAACGCAGTTTAACGCTTCGGTAATCATCGATGGCAATGCTCGCATGAGGGCAGCCGTTGATTCAGCGGCGGCCGGTCAGGGCAATATATGAATACCCTCGAGCAGATTGAAGTCGACATCACTGTGGAGCTCGGGGCGAGCACCATGCCCATCCACCATCTGCTGCGGATGGGTCGCGGCGCTATTATCGAGCTCAGCACCACTGAGCAGGATCCGCTCAAGATCTACGCGAACAACACCCTCGTGGCCAAAGGCGAGGTGCGGGTCGAGGATGGCCACTTGTCGGTCGAAGTGACCGAAAAGGTCTTCAAGATCGGCTGATTTGCCCCTTCGGGCGGCGCCGAATAATCGCTTGTGGCGGCCGGGATCGTTTGCTACACGCTGCCTCGCTTCGCCGGTTCGGCGCGGCCCTACCATGGCGTGCGGTCGTGGCGGAATTGGTAGACGCGCAGCGTTGAGGTCGCTGTGCCGCAAGGCGTGGAAGTTCGAGTCTTCTCGACCGCACCA
>DATMTK010000040.1:0-4063 GCA_035564755.1 Devosia sp.
GCCGGTCCGTCCTGGACCGGCGGCAAATGTCGCCCGATGACTTGGAGGTCTGAGCTCAGGCGGAAAGTTTCTCCATCTGCATGCGAATATCCGCGCGGAAGGTGTCGATCGGCAGCAGCCGGCCGTTCTGGCTGGTGTGCCAGAAGGTCCAGCCGTTGCAGGCTTCGGCGCCCTGGACGAGCGCGCCGACGCGATGGATCGAGCCCTGGTGCGGCCCGCAGGCCAGCGAGCCGTCGGCCCGGACCAGCGCCGACCAGCGCTTGCGGCCGTCATAGAGCTCCGTTCCAGCCGAGATGATGCCCATTTCGACCAGCGATCCGAACGCCACGCGTGGCGCCTGCCGCTTGGGCACGGCCGTCTCGATCACCTCGCCGCCGAGCGGCTTCACGGCCGCGATCCGCTTGAGCGCTGCGGCCACATAAGTCGTGTCGCGCTCGATGCCGATGAACTTGCGGCCGAGCCGCTTCGCAATGGCACCCGTCGTGCCGGTGCCGAAGAACGGGTCGAGCACCAGATCGCCCGGCTTGGTCGTCGCATTGAAGATGCGGTGCAGCAGCGCTTCCGGCTTCTGCGTCGGGTGTACCTTGTCGCCGTCGCTGTCGGTCAGCCGTTCGGCGCCGGTGCACAGCGGAAACAGCCAGTCGCTCCGCATCTGCGTATCGTCATTGGCCTGCTTCATTGCCTCGTAGTTGAAGGTCACGCGGCTCGCCTTGTCGCGCGCCGCCCAGATCAACGTCTCGTGCGCGTTGGTGAAGCGCGTGCCGCGGAAATTCGGCATCGGGTTCGCCTTGCGCCAAATCACGTCGTTGAGCAGCCAGAACTCCAGGTCCTGCAGCGCCGCGCCGACGCGGAAGATGTTGTGATAGCTGCCGATCACCCACAGCGCGCCATTCGGCTTCAGCACCCGGCGCGCCGCCTTGAGCCAGCCGCGCGTGAAACGATCGTAATGGGCAAAGCTCTCGAACTTGTCCCAGTCGTCGTCGACCGCGTCGACCTTGGACTGGTCGGGCCGCGTCAGGCCCTCTTCGAGCTGCAGATTGTACGGAGGATCGGCAAAGATCAGATCGACCGAGCCGGCCGGCAGGGCGTCCATGTGCGCGATGCAGTCGCCGACGAGAATGGTGTCGACCGGCAGGTTCCCTCGGTCCGCATCGGTCGCTTTGACCGTACGCGCGGCACGCAACATATCCGTAACCCTAACGCAGCACTAATGCCGCGTTTGTACCCGCCGCAGGGTTAAAGCCACTTTAAGTCAAAGGGTTAGCGAAAGATTACCGACTGGCGCAACGGCGTGCCGAGGTGCTTGGACAGGAACGGCACGATCTGTGGCGCCGCGGCCGAGGTGCCGATGCCCGAGGGCAGCATCGCGGTCGCCGCGCCCGATAGAGTGCCGATGCCATCACCCGTTGCAGGGCGGAGGAGGGAGGGCGAGGCGGTGGCGGCGCTCGAGGGCGACCGTTCTGGACGCGCTACCCGGACAGCCGCCTGCGGTTCCGGCAAGTCCCGCCGGGCAATACCCTCGACTGTTTATCAGGCGGCGCTGGCTCGGGCGAACACGAACTCGAGTTGCGGCCTTTGCACCGGCGCCCAGCCAGGCGGGACCAGCGGTCCGATCATGATGCCGGTCCTGAGCCGCATCTCAGCCTCGATGCAGGGAGCAAAGTCCATCCGGTGGTAGCGGCCGGGCCCGTGCGCCTCGAGCGCCCGGAAATGCGCCGCCGCGGAATAGCCCTTGTGGCCGTCGAAGCCGAAATGCGGCTCTTCGCAGTGCATGATTTGGCACATGCGGTCGCGCGTCACCTTGGCGATGATCGAAGCGGCCGCGATCGACAGGCTGTAGGCATCGCCGTCGACCACCGCTTCGGCCTTGCACGGCAGCCCGGTTGGAACGACGTTCCCGTCGACCAGCAAATGGTCGGGCCGGAGGCTGAGTCCCAGCACCGCCTGCCGCATGGCCCAGAGGCTTGCATGGAGGATATTGATCTCGCCGATGACCGCCGGTGGCGCCGTGACCACCGACACCGTCGCGCTCTTCATCAGCTGTTCGTAGAGGCTCTCGCGGGCATTGGCCGTCAGCAGCTTGCTGTCGCGGATGCCCTCCGGGATCTTGCGCCGGTTGAGGATCACCGCCGCCACCACGACCGGGCCGGCGAGGGGACCGCGCCCGACCTCATCGACGCCCGCAACGATCATGGCGCCGCGCCGGATCGCCCGCTTCTCGAAGAAGAGATCGGGGGTTTCGGACAGGGTCGAATCGGCCTTGGGAACCATCTCCTCAGCATGGGCTTTTCCGCTCTACCCGCAAGCGGCAAACGATCGCAAGAAGATAAACCTTTGACGCCAGTGACTTCCGGCGCATTATGACAGTTTAGTGACATTCAGAGTCGGTTCAGATGCGCCGGCGCTGACTGGCGGGCCTTTGCGGCAGAAGGAGAACTGACGACCAAATGGACTTCACGCTGGCCGTTCTCGGCCTCTTCGGCGCCGTTGCCCTGTTCCTGTGGGGCACGCACATGGCGCAAACGGGCGTGCAACGCGCCCTTGGTCCGCGCCTCCGCCGTATCCTTGGCCTTACGCTCTCCAATCGCACCAAAGCCTTTCTCGCCGGCATCGGGCTGACGCTGTTGCTGCAGTCGTCGACGGCGACCTGCCTGATGGCCGCGAGCTTCACCGCCAATGGCATGGTCGACCTGCTGCCCGCCATGGCCGTGATGCTGGGCGCCAATGTCGGCACCGCGCTGATCGTCCAGGTGCTCGCGTTCGATGTCGCCATCGTGTCGCCCATCCTGGTCCTCGCCGGCTTCCTGATGTTCCGCCGCGCCGAGAAATCGCTTCTGCACGACCTCGGCCGCGCTCTCATCGGCCTCGGCCTGATGCTGCTGGCCCTGCACCAGATGCTCGGCGTCCTCGGCGGCGTCGAGACCGCGCCCGAATTCCGCGCCGCCATCGGCATCGTCGCCGCCGTGCCGGCGCTCGGCTTCATCCTTGCCGCGCTCGCCGCCTGGGGTTTCCACTCGTCCGTGGCCGTGGTGCTGCTCATCGTCTCGCTCGCGAGCCGCGGCGCTCTGCCGCTCGACGTCGCCTTCATCTCCGTGCTCGGCGCCAACCTCGGCACCGCGCTCAATCCGCTGCTCGAGGCAGGGGCCGCCGGGCCGGAGGCGAAGCGCCTGCCCATGGGCAATCTCGCCAACCGCATGGTCGGAGTCGCCGTCGCGCTGCTGCTCATCGGGCCGGCGGCGAAATGGCTCGGCGGGGTGTTGTCGCCGGCGCACGCGGTGGCGGCGTTCCATCTCGGCTTCAACCTCATCATGGCGCTGCTCTTCCTGCCCTTGCTCAATCCGGCCGAGCGGCTGCTCGAACGCCTGCTGCCCGCGCGGCCCGCGGCCAATCCGGCAGCTCCGCTCTACCTCGACCGCTCCGCCCGCGAGACGCCGCTCGTCGCACTTGGCGGCGCGGCCCGCGAAGCGCTGCGCCTCGCCGACGTGCTGGAGGAGATGCTGCACGGCGCCCACGACGCCCTGGTCAAGTCCGACCGCAAGCTGATCGAGGAGACGCGCAATCGCGACGACGTACTCGACGGCCTCAACACTGCGATCAAGCGCTATCTGACCTCGATCGAATCCGAGTCCCTCAACGAGGAGGACCAGCGTCGCTTGAACCAGATTCTGGTCTTCTCGATGAATATCGAGCAGGCCGGCGACGTCATCGACCGCAACCTGTTGCCACATGTCAGCAAGCGGCTGAAGCGCGGCCTCATCAAGGGCGACAGCGATACCGATCTCGCCCTGCTGATGGATCGGCTGGTGCTCAACCTGCGCACTGCCGCCTCGCTGTTCATGACCGATGATGCGCGCGTCGCCCGCCAGCTCGCCGAGGAAAAGGTCACCTTCCGTCGCGCCGAGCGCGAAGCGGTGGCGGCGCACTTCGATGTCATGCGCGCCGACAAGACCGGCGAAGGCATGCAGAGCGCCATCCACCTCGACCTCTTGCGCGACATGAAGCTCATCAACTCGCTGATCGTCGCCGCCGCCGCCTATCCGGTCCTCGACCGCGCCGGCGAGCT
>DATMTK010000041.1:0-4855 GCA_035564755.1 Devosia sp.
GGCCTTGCGCTTGAGGTTGGCGGTCATCGAGCTGGCCTCCACCCCGAGCAGCGACAGCAGCGGGGTCAGCACGGCGAGCATGTCGTCTTACCGTGTGATGACAGCGAGGATGAAGCCGAGCGCGATGGCGCCGGCAACCGCGGTCAGCGGCTTTTCGCGGATGGTATCCTTGATCTGCTTTTCGAAGGCGCCGAATTCGTCCTGGGCGGTGTCGAGGGCGGACTGACCGCGGGCGGCGAGGTCGCCGGCACGGGCACGGGCGCCGGACTTGATCTCGTTGGTCGCCGTGGTGCCCATCCGCTGCAGCGTGCTGGTGATCGACTTGAGGTCGGTCTGAAGCTGCGCGACCTGATCCTCGAGGCTGTCGGCCTCGACTTCCAGCGCTGCGCTACGGGCGCGGCTCCGGGCGCGGGAGCCGGTGCGCCGCGCGGACGAGCGGGCAGAGCGAGCGGCCTGGGTGACGGTGCCGGCAGCAGCGTGTGCGGCATCGTTGGCCTTGGCGGCCGTGTCTTCAGAGTCAGCCATTTGCGATGTCTCCTGGTTCGACGCTTCGCCACACAACGCGGCGGCGGGTGCCACAGTTCCGCGATGCGCGCCTCGGCGCCTTGCGCTGGATCAAAAAGAAACACCCCGGTTCGCGGGGGACGCGAACCGGGGTGGTTGAGCGGGTCGAAAGGGGGGCGACCTAGGACCCGCGAAGCTCAGATCCGTCCCATCAACACAAGGATGATGACGATCACGAGCACGACGCCGACGATACCGGAAGGGAAGTATCCCCAGGAGCGGGAGTATCCCCAGCTCGGTATGGCGCCGATCAGAACGAGAATGAGGATGACGATGAGAATTGTGCTGAGCATTTCTTGTTTTCTCCTGGTTGACGCTTCGGCCTAGAACACGACGAACAACATCGCGACCGCGGCCGCGAGGATGCCTATCGCCGGGACCATGGCCCCCAGCACCGCGCCCAGATGGATGCGCCCGTCGTAGCCTTCCGGCGACCACGCCATAGCGGACCGTCCGGCATGCTCCAGAGCGTTGATTTCCATCTGTGTCATCGCCTGAAATCCTTTGTCTTTTGGCCGGCAGGGAGGAGGACCGGTCTCCGCTTGGATCGCGCGCATGACTTGGCGCTGGTCAAATAACTGGCCGCCGGTCCTTCTGGTTCCGTAAGTGAAAGTGAAATTGCGCGCTCGCCCGGGCGGCGCCTGTTCGACTTGCTCGACGTCGACGCTCCGGATGCTCCGGCGCTTGCGAGAGGAAGCTGCCGTTTTGCCGTCCGTCGGGTCCGCCAGCGCAAGGGCGTGGAATTGCAGGCAGTTTCGGCGCGGTGGTCGGGAAGCGGAGGCCCGAACCTCTCATACCAGCGCGAGGGGCTTGAAATCGAAGGGCTTGGGGCCTCATTTCATCGCCGAGTGAGGGCGAATGAGCGAAAAATCGAGACATCCCGCGATCGTCGTGCTGCGCGCGGTCGGCCGCTTTATCGTCGGTGTGATCGTTGTCGCCTACGCGGTGCTCGACGCGGTGCTGTTCCCGCTGTTCCGGCCGCTGATCCGCTATCTTAGCGCCCACCCGGTGTTCACGACGACCGGGCGGATTATCCAGACGCTACCGCCCTATATGGTGCTGGTGATCCTTGCGGTACCGTTCGTCGTGCTGGAGCCGCTCAAGGTGTTCGCGCTCTACTGGTTTGCGCTCGGGCACCTGATCCAGGGCGGCGTACTGCTGGTGGTGGCGCACGGGCTCTCCATCCTGACGCTCGAGCGGCTCTATCACACGGGGCGGCCGCAACTCATGCAGATCGGCTGGTTCGCACGGATCATGGGATGGCTGGAGCGGCTGCGCGACCCGGTGCTGAAGATCGCCCGCTCGACGGCGGCGTGGCAGTGGTCGGCACGGACCATGGGCGACATCCGTGCCTGGCTCCGCGGCCTGATCCAGTCGGCGCGCTGAGATGGCATTGGCCGAGACCTGACCTTAAGGTGCGTTCCGGGCATACCCGCCGACAGCTTGTTTTCACGCGGACAGATAGATGACAGCGGCCGTTTCGATGCAGCACGTCTCCCGGCTCTTCGGGACGGTCAAAGCGATGGACGACGTCGACCTCGACATCCAGGCGGGCGAATTCTTTGCCATCCTCGGTCCGTCGGGGTCGGGAAAGACCACCTGCCTGCGGCTGATCGGCGGTTTCGAGCGGCTGGATGCGGGGCAGATCGCGATTTTCGGCGAGCGGGTAGAGAACGTTCCGGCCTACCGGCGCAGCGTCAACACGGTGTTCCAGGACTACGCACTGTTTCCCCACCTCAACGTGCTGGACAACGTCGCCTTCTCGCTCATGCTGAGGAAAGTGCCGCGTAAAGAGCGGTACAGCCAGGCCGAGGCGGCGCTGGAGATGGTGCGGCTCGCGGGCCATGGCACCCGCCGGCCATCGCAGCTTTCCGGCGGGCAACGGCAGCGCGTGGCCCTGGCCCGCGCCATCGTCAACAAGCCAAAGGTGTTGCTGCTCGATGAGCCGCTCGGAGCGCTCGATCTCAAGCTGCGGGAGTCGATGCAGGACGAGCTCAAGGCGCTGCAGAAGACGCTCGGCATCACCTTCATCTTTGTGACGCACGACCAGGGCGAGGCGCTGAGCATGGCCGACCGCGTGGCGGTGTTCAACGAGGGACGGGTACAGCAGATCGGCACGCCGGAGGACGTGTACAGGCGGCCGGTGTCGCGGTTCGTCGCCGATTTCGTCGGTTCGTCGAACGTCCTGCAGCCGGAGTTCGTCTACTGGGTCACGGGCGAGAAGCGCTGGGCGTCGCTCAGGCCGGAAGCGATCCACGTGATGGCCGCCGGCGCGTCGGCATCGCGAATGACCGGCACGATCGTGTCGCGATCGTATCTCGGGCCAGTGATCCGGCTGCTGATCGACCTCAATGGAACGAAGCTCCACGCAGCGGTGCCGTCGGGTGAAGCAGTGCCGGGGGAGGGCGCACGGGTCACGCTGGGCTTCGCCAAGGATGCCATCCATATGATGGAGCCGGCCGAGTGAGCCCTTCCTGGCGGGCGGCAGCGGCCCTGCATATCGTGCGCCACAGGATCAGCCACGACTGAGCGTGTCGATGGCCTGGCGCTGGCCGAGCATGGCGAGGAAGACGCGATAGTCGCGGTCGTAGCGCTCGCGCAAGGCGGTGTCGGGGCGGCGCGTCCGGCCGCCCTGCTGCATGGCCATGGCGGCGGCATTGAGCGTGCCATAGAGGCCGGCGGCGGTGGCGGCGACCATGGCGGTGCCCAGCAGCGTCGCGTCGTCGGTGGCGGGTTCGACGACGGTGCAGCCGGTGGCGTCGGCGTAGAGCTCCATCAGCAGCGGATTGTGCGTATGACCGCCGGTGACGTGCAGCGTGCCGATGGCGTAGCCGTGGGCGTTGAGCGTTTCGAGGATATGCCGCACGCCGAGCACGATGCCGACTGCCGTGCGCCAATAGAGACGGCAGAGGCTGTCGAAATCGCTGTCCAAGGTGAGGCCGGAAATGACGCCGAGGGCATTGGGGTCGGCGAGGGGCGAGCGGTTGCCGTGGAAGTCGGGCACCACGTTGAGACGCGGCGCGAGGTCGGGCTCGCCGCGGCGCAATTCCTGCACGCGATCGATGATGCGCTGGTGCATTTCGGGCGTCGGCTCGCCGCCGGCGCCATGCCAGCGGATGATGTGATGGAGGAGCGCGCCCGTTGCGGACTGCCCCGCTTCGTTGAGCCAGGCATCGGGCAGCACGGCGCCCTGGTACGGACCCCAGACGCCGCGGATCGGCCGCGGATCGGGCGACAGCGCCATGACGCAGCTCGAGGTCCCGGCGATGAGCGCAAGGTGGCGGTGGATGGAGCCGGGATCGCCGGCAAACGCCCCGAGCGCGCCGAGGGCGCCGGCATGCGCATCGATCAGCCCGAGGCCGACGCGGCAGCGGTTGGTGAGGCCGAGCGCGTCGGCGGCGGCCTCGGTCAGCGGCCCGAGGTCGGTGCCGATGGGGCTGGCCTCGTCGGGCAGGTTGCCGCGTTCGAGCATGTCGGCCAAGCCGACCTCGGCAAGGAAATCCGGCTGCCAGCCGCCCTCGCTGCCGATCCAGGTCCACTTGCAGGTGAGGGTGCATTGCGAGCGGGCCCGCGAGCCGGAGGCCCGCCAGGTGAGGAAGTCGGCGAGGTCGAAGAAGTGACCGGCGCGCGCCCAGGTTTCCGGCTTGTAGCGCTTGAGCCACATCAGCTTGGGCACTTCCATTTCCGGCGACATGACGCCGCCGATGGAATCGAGCACCGCATGATTGGTTGCGGTGCATTCGGCGGCCTCTTCCAAGGCGCGGTGGTCGAGCCAGACGATGGTATCCCAGCGCGCTTCGCCGTCGCCCGCCGGAAGTGGAGCGCCGTTCCGGTCGCGGACGACGAGCGAGCAGGTGGCATCGAAGCTGATGCCGACGACGGCTTCGGGCCTGGCCGCGGCGGCGCGCATTGCAGCCCTCACCGCGAGGCAGACGGCCTGCCAGATCTGTTCGCTGTCGTGCTCGGCGTGGTTGGCGTCGGCGCGGCGCATATCGATGACCTGCTCGGCCCGGCCGAGCATGGCTCCGGTCGCGCTGACCACGCCGGCCCGGGCGCTCCCGGTGCCGACATCGACTGCCACCAGCAGGTCCTGCATCCCGCTGTTCGTCCTCCGCTGGAGCTGTTGTAGCAGCGCCGGCAGCTCGCGCATATCCGACAGCATGGCGTCGGGATTGAGCGCCGAAATCGTCGCCAGCAGCCCGGACGGCTCGATATGGCCGCCGCCGGTAAAGGCGAAAACGCGCATGCCGGCCTTCTTGGCGGCGATAATCCCGGCGGGACTGTCCTCGAC
>DATMTK010000042.1:0-4514 GCA_035564755.1 Devosia sp.
ATGACGCGCTTTGCGCTCGCGGTGCTGTCGCTGGCCTCGGGCGTCTACACTTACCTCGGCGTGCGCGGGCTGCTCGACGGCACGGCGACCTTCGTGTTCTTTGCCGCCATCATCTATTCAGCCGCCGTTTCGGTCGCGATCTACGCGTTCTGGACCTACATGCTGCGTTTCGTGCCGCTGGTGACCTCGGGGATCGGGCGCCTCGGCCTGTTCCTCACCATGGCCATCGGCTGCTTCATGATCATGGCGATGTCGTCCTGGCTCAATGCTGCGGCGCTCGCCGGCTCGGCCGCGCTCGAGCAGCATCTGGCGGTCAATCTCGAGCAATATGTCGGCGACCTCGACCAGGCGCACGGCAATGCGCTCGCGGCGCAGTCGCTGCTGCCCGACGTGCAGCGCGCCGCCGACCGCTTTTCGAAGCTCGCCGACGACGAACGCAATGGCGGCGCGCTCACCGGCACCACCGGCTCCGGGTCGGTGGTGCAGCTCCTGACGCAGATGTCGGGGCAGATGACCGAGCTCGGCACCACCATCACCAATTCCCGCGACCAGGTGCAGAGCCTGTTCGACCAGGGCAGCCAGCACCTGGCCAAGATGCGCGAGCTGGTGTCGGATTCGGGCGAGATCGGGCCGCGCTCCGACCAGTTTGCGGCCGAATCGGTGCAGCTCAACGCGGTCATCACCTCACTGCAGGAAACCGACGTGGCGCCGTCGGTGAAGCGCGCCGCCGCCGATCTCGCGGCCGGCTTCATCGCGCCGGTCGCCGACGGCAGCAGCACGGACCTCCAGTCGCGGCAGGATACGGTGATGGGCACGGTGCGCGAGTCCGTCGCGGCGCAGTCCTCGCAGCTTGCGGCGGCCGCCGACGAAATCCTCAAGCAGCCCAAGGTCGAGCCGCACCGCTTCGTGCCGCTGAGCTCGGCCGAGGCGGTGCTGCGCTACTGGAGCGACTTCATCCCGAGCTGGGCCGGCGCCATCTCCATCGACCTGTTGCCGGTGGTGCTCGTCCTCGTCTTGATGATCGTCTACGACGCCATGCGGCGGGAAACCGAGCATCTCGAGGAGGCCGACACCGTCACGGCGGCCGAGATGCTGCGCTCGATGGAGCTTTACCGCCAGCTCACCGGCCAGCCGCTGGCCGAGCCTGCCGAAGCCATCGTCGTCGCCGAAGCGCAGACGCCACCCGCGCCAATCGTCGAGCCGGTTCCGCCGGCTCCTGCAGCGGACGCCACCGTGACCCCGCTCGACAGCGCCCGCAAGCCGACCCGCACCTGATGCCAAGCGCGGCTCGCCGTCTCATCAACTGGGCCGCGGCCTTCGAGGACGGCGCCATCATCCGCGCCGCCTTTTTCGGCCTCCTCACCGCGACCGCCGTCATCCTCTATCTCGACTATACCGACATGATGGCGCGCCAGCCGGCGACCGGCAGCGCGCCCGATCTGCAACCGATCCTGCCGGCCTTCGATCCGACGGTGCCGGCCGGCAAGCCGGGTCCTAAGGTCACGACGCCGGTCGAGAAATTGCGGCAGCCGCTGGTGGTGCAGCTCGTTTCCGGCGGCGTGCTCGATCTCACCGGCAGTATCGATCCGGGCGCCGCGGCGCGCGTCGCGGCCGAAATCGCCGCACATGGCGAATACATCAAGACGGTGGCGCTCGATTCGCCGGGCGGCGCCGTCGCCGATGCCCTCGCCATCGGCCGGCTGATCCGCGACAAGGGCTTTGACACCTCGGTCGCGGCCGGGGCGCTCTGTGCGTCCTCCTGTCCCCTGATCTTCGCGGGCGGCCGCGAACGCACCGCCACCGACCAGTCGGCGATCGGCGTCCATCAGATCTATGCCGCGGCGCCGGCGGGGTCGCTCACGAGCCAGCTCCAGGCGGCAGGGAACGCGATGTCGGAAGCGCAGACGCTGACGGCGCAGATCTCGCGCTACCTCACGAGCATGGGGGTCGCCGACGAGGTCTGGCTGCGGGCGCTCGAAACTCCGCCCGACCGGCTGACATATTTTTCGGGGGACGAGCTCAAGCGCCTCAATTTGGCGACACGACTCAGCAAATAGGTCGCTTCGACCTATCTTATGAGAGGGACTCGCTGCGGCGAGTCGGGATAGGTCGAGTTAGCGGCGGAACGCTTTCCGCGGACCTACGTTGGACGAACAGCGTCGGGAGGGGAAGTACGATGACTTACGCACACACTTTGACTCGACACCGCGACATCCAGGCCTGGGTGTCCGATCGTAAAGGCATGCCGGCACTCGTGCGCGGGCCGAACAAGTTCGGCGAAATGCGCGCCAAGCTGGCCCTGCGGTTCCAGGCGATGGGCCGGCCGGCCAATCTGCCCGAAGTCGACCAGGGCGTAAGCCCGGTCAGCTGGACGGCCTGGCTCGCCGAATTGGACCGCCAGCAGCTCGCGCTGCGCGTTTTCGACGGCAACGAAACCGACTATGAGTTGATCGAGCGCAAATCGCTGAATTAGCGTTTCGACCACACTTGCGATTGGCCCGGCGCCCGTCGGGCCATTTTTGTTGATCTTTTACGGAGCGTCAGATGTCCCGCATCCTCAAGCATGGCGATGAAATCCGGCAATGGGCCGAGGCCCGTGGCGGTGAACCGGCCTGGGCTGAATTGCCCAGCGGCACCCGGACGCAAATCACGCTCAGGATCGTCTTCGACCAGTATTTGCTCAACTCCGGCGAGAGCCAGGAGCAGGACCGGCCCGGCGGCCTCGACCTCGTCGGCTGGGACGAGTGGCTCAAGGAACTCCGGCACCAGAAGCTCGCCCTCAAGGTCGGCGACCGCCTCGAGGGTGCGCTCGACAACGATTTCGAATTCGTGCCGGAAGGCACGACGGCGTAGCACCCGCGGATCGGGCTACAGCCCGAACGCTTCGGCCAGCAGCCGGTACGATCTGAGCCTGAGCTCGTGGTCCCACACCGTCGTCGTCACCATCACTTCATCGGCGCCGGCGGCCCCGGCCTGCTCCTCGATCGCGGCCTTGACCTGCTGCGGATCGCCGACGATCCAGAGCTTTGACTGCTTGTCGATGACCGCCTGCTGCTGCGGCGTCAGCCGGCGCGCCGCGGCAACGTCCGGCGCCAGGAGCTTGCGTTCCTCGCCCGAATGGAACAGCGCCCAGCTCACCGCCTGGCTGGTCGAGAGGAATCTTGCCTCGTTCTCCGTGGGCGCCACCAGCGCGGACACCGCCAGGATCGCGTGCGGCCTGGGAAACGCCGCGGACGGTGCGAATGCCGCGCGATAGGCGGCGAACGCCGGGGCCGCCGGGGTCGCACTGAAATGCGCGGCGAAGCTGTAGCCGACGCCGAGCTCGCCTGCCGCCGCAGCGCTCGCGCCGGACGAGCCGAGAATGTAGATCGGCGGCAGCGCCACGTTCTCGGGCACCACGCGGATCGGCGCATAGGGATGATCGGCCGGAAATCCCGCCTGCTCGAAGGCCAGCATTTCAGCCATTTCCTGCGGGAAATATGACCCGTCGACCGAGCGCAGCGCGCTCAGCGTGCGTGCGTCGCTGCCGCCGGCGCGGCCGATGCCGAGATCGATGCGGCCCGGATGCAGGCCGTTGAGCGTGCGGTAGGTCTCGACGACGCGCAGCGGCACGTGGTTGGGCAGCATCACGCCGCCCGAGCCGACATGGATGCGCCTGGTCGCCGCGGCGGCGGTCGCAATCAGCACCTCCGGGGAGGACGAGGCGATCGAGGGCATGCCGTGGTGCTCGGCGTACCAGACGCGGGTGTAGCCGAGCTCGTCGCCGAGTCTGGCAAGGTCGACGATATGCTGGAGCGCCATCTGGCTGGGCGTGCCGTCGGGCACGGGGGCGAGGTCGAGGATCGAAAGCGGCAGGGTCATGCCGCCTTATATCGGTCAATACCGATGAAGAACAACCGGGCGGACGCTTCGCGGGCCCGCTGCCCTTGACCGACAGCCTCGGTACGCGCCATTACCCGCTCTCGAAAGGACCACTGCCCATGGAAAAGTTCACGCAACTGACCGGCGTCGCCGCGCCGCTGCCGATCATCAATGTCGATACCGACATGATCATTCCCAAGCAGTACCTGAAGACCATCAAGCGCACCGGGCTCGGCAGCGCGCTGTTTTCCGAGATGCGCTACAACGAGGACGGCTCGGAGAACCCGGACTTCGTGCTCAACAAGCCGGCCTACCGGCATGCGTCGATCATCGTCGCCGGCGACAATTTCGGCTGCGGTTCGTCGCGCGAGCACGCGCCGTGGGCGCTCCTCGATTTCGGCATCCGCTGCGTGATCTCGACCAGCTTCGCCGACATCTTCTACAACAACTGCTTCAAGAACGGCATTCTGCCGATCAAGGTGACGCCCGAGCAGCTCAAGCTCCTGATGGACGACGCCGAGCGCGGTGCCAACGCCACCATCTCGGTCGATCTCGAGGCGCAGACGATCAAGGGGCCGGATGGCGGCACCATCCATTTCGATATCGATCCGGCGCGGCGCACCGTGCTGCTCGAAGGGCTCGACGACATCGCC
>DATMTK010000043.1:0-4452 GCA_035564755.1 Devosia sp.
CCGGAAGGGCAGGGCGACATCCTCAACCAGATCGACGACGATACCGCTGCCATCGTCATCCAGACGCCCGACTTCTTCGGTCATCTGCGCGACCTGCGGAAAGCCGCCGATGCCGCGCACGCGCAAGGCGCGCTGCTGATCGTCGTGGTCACCGAGGTGGTTTCGCTCGGGCTCATCGAAGCGCCCGGCGCACTCGGCGCTGATATCGTCGTGTGCGAAGGCCAGTCCATCGGCAACGCTCTCAATTTCGGCGGCCCCTATGTCGGCTTGATGGCGACGCGCAAGGACTTCGTCCGCCAGATGCCGGGGCGGCTGTGCGGCGAAACCGTCGATGCCGACGGCCGTCGCGGCTTCGTGCTGACGCTGTCGACGCGCGAGCAGCATATCCGCCGCGAAAAGGCGACCTCCAACATCTGCACCAATTCCGGCCTCTGTGCGCTGGCCTTCTCGATTCACATGGGCCTGCTCGGCGAAGCGGGATTTACCCGGCTGGCCCGGCTCAACCACGCGCGCGCCGTGGCGCTCGCCAAAGCGCTGCGCGAGCTGCCGGGTGTGGAGCTGCTCAATCGAAGCTTCTTCAACGAGATGACTATCCGCCTGCCGGTGCCTGCTGCGCCGGTGGTCGAAATGCTCGCGCGGGCGGGTGTGCTCGCCGGCGTGCCGGTGAGCCGTCTTGTCCCGGACGACCCCAACGTCGCAAACCTCATCGTGCTCGCCGCGACCGAGCTCACGAGTGACGACGATATCGACACGCTGGCCGACTGCCTCGCCGCAGCGCTGGCGGAGGACGCATCATGAGCATGAACACGCAAGGCCGCCCCACCGGACCGGGCACGGAAGGCGCCAGTATCGCCACCGGCTCCTCGCTGCTGCCCGATGAGCCGCTGCTGTTCGAGATCGGCGACACCGAGCATTCCGGCGTCGACCTGCCCGAGGCCAGCGTCAGCGACGAGTTCCTCGCCGGCTTCCGCCGCCGCACTCCGCTCGATCTTGCCGGTCTCACCGAGCCCGAAGCGATGCGCCACTATGTGCGCCTGAGCCGCCGCAACTACTCGATCGACAGCGGCATGTATCCGCTGGGCTCGTGCACGATGAAGCACAACCCGCGGCTCAACGAGAAGATGGTGCGGCTCCCCGGCTTCGCCGACATCCATCCGCTGCAGCCGGCCTCGACCGTGCAGGGCGCCCTCGAGCTGATGACCGAGCTGAGCCACTGGCTGATGACACTCACCAACACCGCCGCCGTGGCGCTGACGCCCAAGGCCGGCGCGCATGGCGAGATGTGCGGCATGATGGCCATTCGCGCCGCGCAGGCCGCGAAAGGGCAGGGTCACCGGAACGTCGTTCTCGTGCCGGAGAGCGCGCACGGCACCAATCCGGCGACGGCGGCGTTCCTCGGCTACAGCGTGAAGCCCATCCCGGCTCGCGCCGACGGCACCGTCGATGCCGCCGCGGTCAAGGCCGCGCTCGGCCCCGACGTCGCCGCGATCATGCTGACCAACCCCAACACCTGCGGCCTGTTCGAGCCGCAGGTGATCGAGATCGCCAAGGCGGTGCACGAGGCGGGCGCCTATTTCTACTGCGACGGCGCCAACTTCAACGCCATCATGGGCGTGGTGCGGCCGGGCGACCTCGGCATCGACGCCATGCACATCAACCTGCACAAGACCTTCTCGACGCCGCATGGCGGCGGCGGTCCGGGTGCCGGTCCGGTGGTGCTGAGCGAAGCGCTCGCGCCGTTCGCGCCGGTGCCGTTCGTGCGCAAGGGCGACAACAGTCTCGTCCTGGTCGAGCACGCCGAGGAGGATCATCTCGGCCGCATCAGCGCCTTCAACGGCCAGATGGGCATGTATGTGCGCGCGCTCACCTACATGCTGAGCCATGGCGGCGACGGCCTGGCGCAGGCCGCCAAGGATGCCGTGCTCAACGCCAACTATGTGAAGGCCCGGCTCGGCAACGAGCTCTCGGTGCCCTTCGCCGCGGCGGGCTACTGCATGCACGAAGCGCTGTTCGACGACGCTTTCCTCGAGGGCACCGGTGTCACCACGCTCGATTTCGCCAAGGCGCTGATCGACGCAGGCTTCCATCCCATGACCATGTACTTCCCGCTGGTCGTGCATGGCGCCATGCTGGTGGAACCGACCGAAAGCGAATCCCGCCAGACTCTCGATGCCTTCTGCGATGCCATGCTCGACCTGGCCCGTGACGCCAAGGCCGCCAACGCCGAGCGCTTCACCTCGGCCCCGACCCGTGCACCGCGCCGCCGCCTCGACGAAACGCGCGCCGCCCGCCAGCCCAAGCTCAAATGGGAACGCCCGGAGCTGCCGCAAGCCGCGGAGTAGAACAGCACCTTGCGGCGGGGGTGGGAGAGATGCCCACCCAGCTTCGCTACTCTCCCCAAAGGGGAGGGAAGCCGACTGCGATTTCGGTTCCTGCTTTCCCCCCTTGAGGGGAGGGCGCCGCACTGGTGAGCAAAGCGAACTGGCAAGGCGGGGGTGGGTTAGCCCCCGCGCCAAAAACCAAAGGCGGGCCTCGGCCCGCCTTCAAGAGGCGTCAGCGCTGCACCAAACTCAGTTGAGCTTGCTGCCCACGTCCTTGATCGCCCGGTCGATCAGCGCATCGCCCTTCTGGTTCATCTGCCGCGTCAACAGCAGCCTGGCGGCTTCCACCGCCACATCGGCCGAACGCGACCGCACTTCGGCGACGGCCTGCGATTCGGCCTGCCCGATCTTGTCTTCCACCGCCTTGGTGCGGCGGGCGATCAGCGCCTCGAGCGAGGTCTTTGCCTCCGCCGTCAGGCGGAACGCCTCTTCGCGCGCTGCCGCCACGATGCTCTCGGCCTCGGTGGTCGCGGCCTGCCGCTTGGCTTCGTATTCCTCGAGCAGGAACTTGGCCTCCTGGCGCAGGCGCTCGGCCTCCGCCAGCTCGCCCTCGATGGCCTTGATGCGGCCGTCGAGCGCTTTGCCGATCAGGCCCGGCACCTTGTAGTAGAGCACCACGCCGATGAAGATGAACAGCGCGATGGCGGCCCAGAAGGCAGCGTCGAATTCGAACGTCATCGCTTACCCCTTCACCACGTCGTTGACCGCCGCCTGCACGTCGGCCGGATTGGCCTCACCGGTAAGACGCGCGACGAGCGCCGCGGTGGTGTCCGCCGCGATCTCGCTGACCCGGCCGAGCGCATCCTGCTTGTTGGCGGTGATGCGCGCCTCGGCCTCGCCCATCTTCTTGCTGAGGTCGTCTTCCACCACTTTGCGCTTGGCGTCGATATCGGCCTTGATCGAAGCGCGGGTCTCTTCGGCAATGGCGTGGGCGTTCTTGCGGGCATCGGCAAGCGCGGTCTCGTAGGCCGAAATGGCCTTGTCCGTCTCGCCCTTCAGCCGCTCGGCTTCCTTGAGGTCGCCATCGATCCGGGCCTTGCGCCGCTCGATGATGCCGCTGATCTGCGGCAGCGCCGCACGGCTCAGCACCACGTAGAGCACGATGAAAGTGATGGCGAACCAGAGCAACTGGCTCGGGAAAGTCGAGGCATCGAAGGGTGGAAAGCCCGGCGTCGCCTCTTCCGGCTGCACGGTGGAACTCACCGTGCTCGCTTGCGACGCCGCGTCGTTGATCACCGTACCGTTCTGCACGGCATCGGCGGCCGTCGACGAACTGGTCGCTTGCGCCACGAGGATTACCGATTGAGCCATTTGCACTTACCTTGCCTTGGTCTCCGCTCCGGAGTAGCCCCGGAGCAGCGATGCGTGTCGTCCGGTCTCAGACCACGAACAGCAGCAGCAGCGCGATCAGCAGCGAGAAGATGCCGAGCGCTTCGGTGAGGGCGAAGCCGATGAGCAGGTTGGTGAACTGGCTTGCAGCCGCCGCCGGATTGCGCAGCGCGCCCGACAAATACTGGCCGAAAATCACGCCCACGCCGATACCGGCGCCGCCCATACCGACACAGGCGATGCCTGCGCCGATGAGCTTGCCCAAGCTGTGCGCTGCGATGGGATCCATAACTTAGTCTCCTTGGTGTCTGGAATTCGGTTGGTTGCAGAGGCCGGCTTAGTGGCCGGGATGGATGGCGTCCTGCAGGTAGACGCAGGTGAGGACGGCGAAAACGAAGGCCTGGAGCACGCCGACCAAGAGCTCGAGCGGGGTCAGTGCCACGGTCATGGCGAGCGGCAGCACGCCGAGCGGCGCCCAGGCGCCGGTCGCGATCAGCGCCACCACCATGCCGGCGAACACCTTGAGCACGATGTGCCCGCCCAGGATGTTTCCGAACAGACGAAGCGAGTGGCTGAGCGGCCGGGTGAAGAACGAGATGATCTCGATCGGCACCAGCAGGATGAGGAGCGCGAACGGCACGCCCGAGGGCACGAACACCTTCAGGAACTTGAGCCCGTTCCGGTAGAAGCCGTAGATCACCACCGTGAGGAACACAGTGACCGCCATCGCCGCGGTGACGAT
>DATMTK010000044.1:0-8911 GCA_035564755.1 Devosia sp.
CGCGCCGGCCATGTGGGCCAGCACCGCGAGCAGCAGCAGGGCGACGATGTTGGTGATCTTGATCATCGGGTTCACGGCGGGGCCCGCCGTGTCCTTGTAGGGGTCGCCGACGGTGTCGCCGGTGACCGAGGCCTTGTGCGCCTCGCTGCCCTTGATGTGCTTGACGCCGTGGCTGTCGACGAAGCCGTCCTCGAAGCTCTTCTTGGCGTTGTCCCAGGCGCCGCCGCCGGCCGTCATCGAGATGGCAACGAAGAGGCCGGTGACGATGACGCCCATCAGCATGGCGCCGAGCGCCGCGAAGGCCGAGCCGGCGCCCGCGATCCAGTAGATGACCACGAACACCACGATCGGCGACAGGACCGGCAGCAGCGACGGCACGATCATCTCGCGGATGGCGGCGCGGGTCAGAAGGTCGACCGCCTTGGCGTAGTCGGGCTTGCTGGTGCCCGCCATGATCCCGGGGTTCTCCTTGAACTGCCGGCGCACCTCGATCACCACCGACTGCGCGGCGCGGCCCACGGCGGTCATGCTGAGGCCGCCGAACAGGAACGGCAGCAGGCCGCCGAACAGCAGGCCCACCACGACATAGGGATCGGCGAGCGAGAAGGTGACGTCGCCGATGCCCGAAAGGATCGACCCCGCCGGCGCGTTGGCCGAGAAGAAGTGCAGGTCCTGCGTATAGGCCGCGAACAGCACCAGCGCGCCGAGCCCGGCCGAACCGATGGCATAGCCCTTGGTGACGGCCTTGGTGGTGTTGCCCACCGCATCGAGCGCGTCGGTGTTGTGGCGCACTTCCTTGTCGAGCCCCGCCATCTCGGCGATGCCGCCGGCATTGTCGGTGACCGGGCCGAAGGCATCGAGCGCGACGATCATGCCGGCGAGCGCCAGCATGGTGGCGACGGCAAAGGCGATGCCGAACAGCCCCGCCAGGTTGTAGGTGACGATGATGCCGGCAACGATCACCAGCGCCGGCAGCGCCGTCGCCTCGAGCGAGACGGCAAGGCCCTGGATGACGTTGGTGCCGTGGCCGGTGATCGAGGCTTCGGCGATCGAGTTCACCGGGCGCCGGCCGGTGCCGGTGTAGTATTCGGTGATGACGATGATGAGGCCGGTGATGACGAGCCCGACCACGCCGCACCAGAACAGCGACCACGGCGTGAACGCCTTGCCGCCGGTGGCGCCGAGCGCCGCGTTGAGGTCGCCGAACACCCACCAGAGCACCGGCAGCAGCACGATCAGCGACAGGATGCCGGTGGCGATGATGCCCTTGTAGAGGGCCCCCATGATGTTCTGGCTGGCCCCGAGGCGAACGAAGTAGGTGCCGATGATCGAGGTGATGACGCAGGCGCCGCCGATGGCGAGCGGCAGCACCATGCCCGCGAGCTTGTAGGCATCGGGCAAGACGATCGCCGCGAGCACCATGGTCGCGACCGAGGTCACGACATAGGTCTCGAACAGATCGGCGGCCATGCCGGCGCAGTCGCCGACATTGTCGCCCACGTTGTCGGCAATGGTCGCCGGGTTGCGCGGATCGTCCTCCGGGATGCCGGCTTCGACCTTGCCGACCATGTCGCCGCCGACGTCGGCGCCCTTGGTGAAGATGCCGCCGCCCAGACGGGCGAAGATCGAGATCAGCGAGGCGCCGAACGAGGTGGCGACGAGCGCGTCGATCACCGTGCGCGAGGTCGGCGCAAGGCCGATGAACTGGGTGAGGATGATGAAGTAGAGCGTGACGCCCAGCAGCCCGAGCCCGGCGACGAGCAGGCCCGTCACCGCGCCGGACTTGAAGGCGAGGTCGAGCCCGCCGCTCAGCGCCTTGGTCGCCGCCTGCGCGACGCGGACATTGGCGCGGACCGAGACGTTCATGCCGATGAAGCCGGCGGCGCCGGACAGGATCGCGCCGATCAGGAACCCGATCGCCGCGTAGGCGCCGAGCAGCCAGAAGGCGAGGATGAAAATGACCACGCCGACGATGGCGATGGTGGTGTATTGGCGACGGAGATATGCCGACGCGCCTTCGCGCACCGCCGCCGAGATTTCCTGCATGCGGGCGGAGCCGGCATCGGCGCTCAGCAGGCTGCGCGTCGTGATGATGCCGTAAACGATCGACAGCAGACCTGCGACGACGATCGCCCAGAGTAGAGTGGTCATGAAAAACGTCCCTCGATGTGTGCAACCCCGGGGCCGATCCCTCGTGGCGCCCGCGGGCGGAGCCGCCCGTGGCCTCCTCCCCGCCCCCGGGGAATGTGACCGAGTTTTGGCAAATGATCCCGTCCGATTCAACCGCTTTCGCGGCGAGCCCCCGGATTTCCGCGGGTTTGCGGCGGGCCTGCGCGCCGCCCGAAAGATGGCGGCATCTGGATTTTCCCCAGCCGCGCCGATGCCTCCAAATTGTCGGCGATTTGCTCTTTCGATGCCGGGCCGGCGCAGCTAGGGTCTGCGCCGTCGATGGCGGCAACGCCGAGGGCCGAGTGACGGATTTGGTCAGAAAACCCGACCCGCAGCGCCGCGAGCCGTTGCTGAGCCGGTTGCGCGATGCGTTTCTCGCGCAGGGCTACGAAGCGATCAGCATGATCGAGCTGGCGCGGCTGGTGGGGCTGTCCCGCCGGATGCTGTACAACCACTTTTCGAACAAGACCGAAGCCTTCCGCTACATGCTCTGGCATGACGGCGACGCGGCGATCAGCAACGGCCTCGCGGCGGGCCAGGAGATGGTGGACAAGAAGAAGGCGCCGCTCGACATCTTCGTGCGCATCATGGATCTGCGCTACGCCGAGAACCGGCGCGTGCTGATGCAGTCGGCGCACGCCCTCGAGATCAACGACAAGGCGTTCCGGCTGGCGCGCGACATCCAGATCGAGCACGCGACGCTCTTCCAGGAGAAGCTGGCGGCGCTGATCGCCCAGATGGAAGAGCGCGGGCTCATGGCCGTCAAGCGCGGCACCAGCCCTGGCGCACTGGCCCAGATGCTGTGCGACGGCGCCCGCGGCAGCAACCAGGCGCTGCCGCCCGTCGCCATCGACAAGCTGCCCGAGCGCTACCGGCAGATCCTGGGCGCTATCCTCTACGGGGCGCTGGTGCCCAAAGCGGCCGGCTAGGTCTTTCGAGAGCGCGCCTGCCGCGCCGTGCGGCTCAGAGCAATTGCTCGAGCCGGGCCGCCAGCGACGGTCCGTCGCCGGCAATCTCCACGACCTTGGAGCGTGCCGTTTCGCCCGCGACCAGGCGGATCGCCGATTTCGGCACACCCAGCGCCTTGGCGAGCAGGGCTACCGCCGCGGCATTGGCCTTGCCTTTGTCGGGGACGGCGGCGACGCGCAGGCGCAAGACCGCGTCGCCATCGGCGCGCAGCTCGCGACCCTCGATGCGGTCGCTGCCGGCATTGGGCGTGACGCGCAGGCTGAGCGTCACGCCGGAGGGGACCAGGCGATACGGAGCCGCCGGCGTCAGAGCAGCCGGCCGGTGGCGGCGAAGTTGGCGATGAACTGCTGCAGGAAGAAGATGATGATGAACACCGCGATGGGGCTCAGATCGAGCCCGCCCATCGGCGGAATGATGCGCCGGATCGGCCTCAGGATCGGATCGGTCACCTGATTGAGGGCGCGCCAGACCCCCGCCACGAACTGGTTGCGGGTGTTGATGACGTTGAAGCTGATCAGCCAGCTCATGATGATCATGATGAGGAACACCCACCAGACCAGGCTCAGGATCAGGCTGATGGTCGACAGCAAGGCATAGATCATGCGCGGGCCCCTTGGTTCGCGCGATTATCTAGGGGCTGGCGCGGGCGGGTGCAAGTTAGCCGCGGCCGGTACGGTTACCGGCCCGCTCTGCCACGGCCGCATGACGCACAATTGCCTTCGACCTGACGGGCCTTCCGGCTTTGACCGGAATTTCGGCGCGCGCGCCGTCCGGGAAGTCCGCGACGATGGTCAGCGTCCCGCCCAGCCCCTTCATATAGCGCTCGAGCGTCCTGAGCTGGATGCTCGGCAGGTCGTTCTCGATGCGCGAGACCTCTCCCTGCTTGAGGCCGGACCTGTCGGCGAGATCGGTCTGGGTGACGTCGAGGGCGCGCCGGACTTCGGCCAGCCGCGCGGCCTCGATGATCGATGCGGCATTCTTCCTCGCCCGCGCCAGCGTTCGGGTCGGCAGCTTGTCGATCCATACCTGAGCCGGTCGAAACTCGGACTTCTTCAGCTTGGCCATCTCAATCTTCCGCTTCAAGCCACTCGATAAACCGCGCATCGGCCACGCGGATCATATCCCTGTAGAACCTCGCCTGAGCGACGCCTTGCTTGTTGCCGCCCACCAGCAACACCGCGTTCCGGACCGGATCGAAGGCAAACAACACACGCCATGCCCCATTCGCTCCGATGCGCAGCTCCTTCATATTGGCGTGCCGCGACCCTTTGAGCGTGTCGACCAACGGCCGGCCCAACTGTGGACCGACAGCCTGCAGCGCCAGCACAGCTTCCGCCAGCCGCAAGACCACCGCCCGCGGCATCGCCTGACGTTCGACCGCGAAGTCCGGATGCTCAAGGACGATCCACGGCATGATCACGATCCCGGCGCCGACATCAATATAGGCCAGAGCCGATATCAGTTCAAGCCGATATCAATGCATCGTGCCCTCAAGGTGCCGCAGCTTGTCGGGGTTGCGCATGACGTAGATGGCGGTGATGCCGCCGTCGCCGATCTCGAGCGCGGTGGTCTGCAGCTCGCCGTCGGCCTCGAGCGTCACGTAACCCGGCAGGCCGTTGATCATGCCGTAGCGGACGAACTGCGACGGGTTCTTCGCCAGCAGCCGGGTGAGGTTCTGCAGGAACTGCAGCACGATCTCGGCGCCCACCAGCGGGCGCGGGCCGGCCGGCCGCTTGCCGCCGCCATCGCTGGTGAACACCACGTCGTGCGCCAGCATCGCCTGCAGCACGGAGACGTCGCCGGTCTCCACCGCGTCGTGGAACGCCTCCGCCATTGCGAGGCCACGCGCGCGATCGACCGCAAAGCGCGGCCGCGCCTCATGCACGTGCTGGCGGGCCCGCGCCGCAAGCTGCCGCGTCGCCGCAGTATCGCGCTCGATCGACGCGGCGACATCCTCGAACGGCATTCCAAACACGTCGTGCAGCAGGAACGCGGCGCGCTCGAGCGGACTCAGCCGTTCGAGCGCGATGAGCAGCGGCAGCGTCACGTCGTCGTCGAGCTCGGGCTCGGCCTCGACCACCGGCTCGGGCAGCCACGGGCCGACATAGGTCTCGCGCCGCCGCCGCGCGGACTTCAGCACATCGAGGCTGAGCCGGGTCACCACGCGCACCAGCCAGGCTTCGGGCGACGCGATTTCCGCCCGGTCGGTGTCGAGCCAGCGCAGGAAGGCGTCCTGCACCACGTCCTCGGCGTCGGCGACCGAGCCGAGCATGCGGTAGGCGACGCGCTTGAGCTTCGGCCGCACCGGCTCGAAGCTTTGCGCCGCGTCGCCCGCCGCGCCCATCACGCCGCCGCCCGGCGGTCTTCGGCCTGTGCCGGCGGCACCACGGCAAAGCCGATGTTGAGCCGGTTGAAGCCGTTGATCACGCCGATCGCGAGGTTGAGATGCACCTGCTCCTCGGGGGTGAACTCTTTGGCGACGAGCTCATAGGCATCGTCCCTGTCGCGCCGGTCCATCGTGGTGAGCGCCTCGGTCCAGGCGATCGCGGCGCGCTCGCGGGCCGAATAGAGCGGCGACTCGCGCCAGGCATCGAGCTGGTAGATGCGGGCCTCGGTCTCGCCGTCGGCCCGGGCTTCGCGGGTGTGCCAGACCATGCAGCCGGCGCAGCCATTGATCTGCGAGGCGCGGATTTCGACCAGACAGAGGAGGCTCTTTTCGAGCACGCCCGAGCCACCGATCGCAGTGCCGAAATCGATCAGCTTCTGCACCGGGTTGCCGACAACGGCATAGGGATTGATGTGGGTGGTCATGTCCATCTCCTGTTTCGCATGGGAACGAGGAGAAGACGAGGCAGCGTCACGGGGTGTGACATGGCGCGCGCAAGAATCGTGTTGCCGTGGGCTGCCCCGGCATCCTCCCATCGGCCGGCATCGTGGTAACCGCGCGGTTAGCACCAGGGCCGGCATTGCCGTCAAATACGAAACGTGAATGCAGCAACCGTGCCGGACAATGGAGTCTCTGCGCTTTCGGATCGAGGCTCGACATGCCCGCCACCCGGCCGTCCCTGCCGCCCCGTCGCCTGATGCTGCTGGCGGCGGCCCTGCTCGCCCCCAGCCTCGCCATCATCGTGGCGATGTTCCTGTCCGACCTGTTCAAGTCGCGCCAATGCCCGGCCGGCTCCGTGCTGTGGGGCACGAACCAGTCCGGCCATCTCGCCGTCATGCTGCCGGTGCTGGTGATGCCGATTTTTCTCGCCGGCTGGCTGGCGATCACCGGCATGGCGCGGCGCGGCCAGAGCGTGTTCGGTATCGATCCGCTGTTCTTTCGCCGGGCAATGGGCTGGCTCCTTCCGGTGGTCGGCGCCGGCTGGCTGATGTTGACGGTCAACGGCGCTTTTGCGGGTTTTTGCGCGACGCCGCAGACGGTGTCCTACCGGGAGGGAGTCTTCGCTCCGGTCAAGACCTATGCCTGGAGCGACGTGGTCCGCGTGGTGGCCACCTGCCGGCACATTTCAGGCCGCCAGTCGCATGACGACGTCGGGTACTGGCTGGTCATGCAGGACGGCCGACAGATCGATTTGGGCTACGCCGAGGTCCCGACCGCGACCCTGGTCAAGGTCGCCGACAGCGCGATGCGAGGGGTCCCGCATAGCTACGACGCCAGCCGCGTGAGCGCCAGTTGCGACCCGATGCGCACCAGACCTCTGCTGGCCGACGCCGTCGCCAGCCGATAGCCTCAGGCGCTGGCCCGGGCCCGGAACTGCTTCTTGCGCTCGTTGGGGTCGAGCCAGATCTTGCGCAGACGGATGCTCTTGGGGGTGACTTCGACGAATTCGTCGTCGGCGATGTAGCCGAGCGACTGTTCGAGAGTCAGCTTCTTGGGCGTCGTCAACCGCACCGCTTCGTCCTTGCTGTGCGTGCGGATGTTGGTGAGTTGCTTGCCCTTGATCGGGTTCACTTCGAGATCGTTGTCGCGCGTGTGCTCGCCGATGATCATGCCCTCGTACACCTCGACGCCCGGATCGATCATCATCGGACCGCGGTCTTCGAGGTTCCACAGCGCATAGGCGACGGCGATACCGTTGGCGTTGGAGATGAGCACGCCGGTGCGGCGGCCCGGCAGCGCGCCCTTGTAGGGCTGGTACTCGTGGAACAGACGGTTGAAGATCGCCGTTCCACGCGTGTCGCTCAAGAGCTCCGGCTGGTAGCCGATGAGCGAGCGGGTCGGCACATAGAAACGCAGCCGGGTGCGGCCGGTGCCCGAGGGACGCATGTCGACGAGGTCGCCCTTGCGCTCGGTGAGCTTCTGCACGACGACGCCCGAATGCTCGTCGTCGACGTCGATGATGACTTCCTCGACGGGCTCGAGCTTCTGCCCGTTTTCCTCGCGCAGCACGACGCGCGGGCGGCCGATGGTGAGCTCGAAGCCTTCGCGGCGCATGTTCTCGATCAGCACCGCGAGCTGGAGTTCGCCGCGGCCCGCGACCTCGAACGAATCGGAGTCAGTGCCTTCGGTGACGCGGATCGCGACGTTGCCTTCGGCCTCGCGCAGCAGCCGGTCGCGGATGACGCGGGACTGCACCTTGTCGCCTTCGCGGCCGGCGAGCGGTCCGTCATTGATGCGGAAGGTGACCGAAAGCGTCGGCGGATCGATCGGCTTGGCCGGCAGCGGCTCGTTGTTCTGCGGAATCGTGATGGTGTTGGCGACGGTCGACTCTTCGAGCCCGGCGATGGCGATGATGTCGCCCGCCTCGGCCACTTCGATCGGCGTGCGCTCGAGGCCGCGGAACGCGAGAACCTTCGACACGCGGCCCTTTTCGATCTCCTTGCCGTCGCGGCTCAGCGAATGGATCGCGTCGCCCGCCTTCACCGAGCCGGAGAAGATGCGGCCGGTGAGCAGCCGGCCGAGGAAGGCGTTGCGCTCGATGGTCGTGACCAGCATGCGGAACGGGCCCTGTTCCACCTTGGGCTCGGGCACGTACTCGACGACCTTGTCGAGGAGCGGGGCCAGCGATTCCTTGGGGCCTTCCGGCTCGGCGGCCATCCAGCCCTGCTTGCCCGAGCCGTAGAGCACCGGGAAATCGAGCTGCTCGGGCTTGGCATCGAGCGCGATGAACAGATCGAAGATCTCTTCGAGCACTTCGAGATGCCGCGCGTCGGGGCGATCGATCTTGTTGATGACGACGATCGGACGCAGGCCCTGCGCCAGCGCCTTGCCGAGCACGAACTTGGTCTGCGGCATCGGGCCTTCGGCGGCATCCACGAGGATCACCACGCCGTCGACCATGCTGAGGATACGCTCCACCTCGCCGCCGAAATCGGCGTGGCCGGGGGTGTCGACGATATTGATGCGCGTGTCCTTCCAGACCAGCGAGGTCACCTTGGCGAGGATGGTGATGCCGCGCTCGCGCTCGAGATCGTTGGAATCCATGGCGCGCTCTTCGACGCGCTGGTTTTCGCGGAAGGCGCCCGACTGCCGGAGCAGGACGTCGATGAGGGTAGTCTTGCCATGGTCGACATGGGCGATGATCGCGATATTGCGCAACGCCATTGCGGGCCGCCTAACGATGAAAGGGAGACGATTGGCGGCTCACATAGGGAAAAGGTGTCACAATCTCAAGACAATTCCCTGCATGGCGGGGGTGCGGCGCGACGTTATCGCGCGATTGGTTACTCGGCGGTCGCCGCCGCGGCGGCCGCCGGAAGGGCGGCCTGGCGCCGGTCGCGGGCCGTGAGAGCGAGCACGCCGCACAGGGACAGCGCGAGGAATGCC
>DATMTK010000045.1:0-6480 GCA_035564755.1 Devosia sp.
CGACAGCGCCCTCGCCTACGTCGTCGGTCCGATAATCGCGCCGCTCATCATCGCCGTCGCCGCAGCACTGATCGCGTTGGCAATCTACCTGGTGGCGCAGTTGCAGGACAACATCGCCGCACGCCGCGACGCGGAACGCAAGAAAAGCGCCGAGATGACGGCGCTGATCACCACCGCGATCATCACCGCGGTGCCGCTGATCCTGCGTTCGCCGCTGTTCAAGGAAATCGGTCTGCCGGCCGGTGCCGCCCTCGCGTCGGCGCTGATGATGCGCAAGTCCGACGACCGGCACCGGCATTAGACCGGAACCCGGGCATGCCGGCGCACGTTTCCCAACTTCGGGGTGCAATCGGGCGCCCCGGGAACAACCGAGAGGATTTGCCATGTCTCACATCAAACGGCAGATCGTGACGATCCTTAAGGACGGCCAACTTGCGGACCGGGACAAGATTGAGGTGCTGCGCCAGCTCGAGGCCGACTCCCTGAGCAAAGAGCGCAGCGCGACCGAAGGCATGACCCCGGTCGACGGCGACGACGGCGAGGACCTCAAGGCGATCGAGCAGGCTCTTCGTAAACTAGGCGAGCAGCCGGTCGAAGCCGGCGCCAACAGCCTCTGATCCCGGGCATGTTTGCGGAAAAGATCTGTGCCCGTCCGGCGATCCCGGACGGGGCTTTTTTCAGGCCGAGGCAAGGAGTTTCGCCAGCCCCGGGCGCTCGTCCGCAACCGGTGCCTTCTCGACCTTGGGGACGACCACACTGAGCGCGCCCGGATGGATCTTGAGGTCGACCCGATCGGGCAGCTTGATGAGCTCGCCGTCGATCACACCCACCGAACCGTGTTTCCGGTGCGGAAAAAAGATCGTCGCCTCGCGCACTTCCTTCTCGATCACTTCGGGCAGGCTGCGGAACTTGCCCCGCAGCAGCCCGAAGCCGAGCTTGAATGCCACGCGAAAGCTCAGTGGGGGAACGAAGTAGAGTCCCAGCACCCCACGATCGAGGCGATCCGCCAGGGGCAGATGGCCTTCGTCGAAGGGGTTGTTGGAGACCGACAGGCCAGCCGTAAATCGGCGTTCCAGCCGGCCGTTGGCCAGCACGTCGACGGCAAAGCTCGGCGGATTGAGGATGGCCCCGAGCGCCGCGCGCGTCGACGCGATCATCTTGCCGATCCGGCTCTTGTAGCTGAGCTGCCCGCGCAGCTTCACCAGCTTGGGATGGATGCCCACCGAGAACTGGTGGATGAATGGCCGCCCGTTGACCGTCGCGATGTCCACCTTCTGCGTCTCGCCGTCCGCGATCGCCTGCAGCGCCTCCTCGAGCCGCGGAGGAATGCCGAGCGACCGCGCAAACAGGTTCATCGTGCCGGCCGGCAGCACGCCCAGCGGTGTACCGGCCTCATAAGCGGCGGCCGCAGCCGCCGAAACCGTGCCGTCGCCCCCGCCGGCGACGACCAGCTCCGCCTCGTGCACCGCCTGCTTCAGTTGGCCGAGCAAGTCCTTGCCGTCGACCACGCGCACATCGATCTGGTGTCCATGCGCAGCAAAGACCTCTACGGCCCGCGCCGCGAAGGCATCCATGTCCGTAGTCTTGAAGGTTCCGCCGTCGCGGTTGAACACGCCGATGACGCGCATGATGACAGCCCTTTGCCCCGCTCCAAACGGCAGCGACAGGCGTTCGTTCCCTGAGCGCTTCCGGCCAGAATGGAAGCCCGCTTTTACGCTTCGGACGCGCGACCGACAAAGATTCAGATCAAGGGGCGCTTGCCCTCGAGCATGCCGGTCCAGCCGGCGACGTCGAGCAGTCCGGGCGGGTCCAGCACTTCGCACGCCCGGTCGTGCCAGCGGATCAGCCTTCTGTCGCTGAGCTTCTTGAGCGTCTTGTTGGTGTGCACGATCGAGAGCCCGAGCGTATCGGCCACATGCTGCTGCGTAATCGGGATGAGCAGCGATTTCTGTTCCGCCAGGCCCACCGCCGTTGCGCGCTGGTGGAGAAACGCCACCAGGTACGCCGCCCGCTCGATTGCCGTCCGCCGCCCGAGGCTCAACAAATTCTCGTCGAGCATGCGCTCCTCGCGCGAGGCGAGCCAGGTGACGTCGAAGCTCAACCCCGGATGCGACCGATAGAGCTCGGCCAACCGGTCGCGCTGGAACACGCACAGTACCGCCGGCGACAAGGCCTCAACCGAATGCTCCATCGCCCCGATCACCGATCCCTGCAACCCAACCAGATCGCCGGGGAGGCAATAGTTGAGGATCTGCCGGCGGCCGTCCTCCAGCGTCTTGTAGCGAAAGACCCAGCCGCTCAGCAGCGTGAAGAGCTGCGCGCTGTGCGCCCCTTCGGCAAGGATGACCGAACCGGGCTCCGCCACCAGTTCGCCGCGCTTGAAATTGGAGACGAACTTGAGCTCCTCCGGCGTGAAGGCCCGGAACTGGGGCATCGCGCGAAGGGGACATTGCTGGCAGGGCACGCGTCGCGTGGAGACTGGCAGAATGACGCTCTCGGACTCGTTTTGCACGCCGTTATCCCGCCGATCCGCTAGCCAACGCCATCCCTAATGTTGCGGTTGCACACCGTCTCGCATGTCTTTTTTAAATGACGATTCTCCGCCGCGACCGCCTTTTCAGGCGAACGCAACGGGACAACATCGTGCTTTCCGGAAAACGCCTGCTCATCGTCGAAGATGAGTTCATTATTGCGCTGGACCTCCAGCGCGTCGTCGAAGAGGCCGGCGCTCGGCAATCCGTGCTTGCCCGCAACTACGAGGAGGTCACCGCCCTTGGCGGCCGCCTCAGCGACTTCGATCTCGCGATCGTGTCGGTTCCGCGCCCGCACACCGCAGACGGCGAGATCGCCGGCCGACTCGCCGCCGCAGGGGTCGCGATCGTGGTCTGCACCGGCAGTCCGGGAGCGTTGTCGGATACGCCGCTGGCCGAAGCGGAGATCGTCGACAAGCCGTTTTCCGATGAGGAATTGCTGGCCGCCTGCGAGCGGGCGCTGGGCGCCCGCTAAGCGCTGCCCATTAGGTCAGGGTGTGGGTGGTCACCTGTGCCGATACGGCGTCGGGGCCGAAATCCGCCTCGCCCGAAATCTTCAGCACATCCTGCAGCCGCGTGCGCGCGCGGCTGACGCGGCTTTTCATCGTGCCCACCGCGCATTTGCAGATTTCGGCCGCTTCCTCGTATGAAAAGCCCGAGGCGCCGATCAGGATGATGGCTTCGCGCTGGTCGGGTGGCAGCGTATCGAGCGCCTTCTTGAAGTCGGCCATGTCGAGCACGCCATACTGGCTCGGGTGGACCGACATGCGCTCGGTAAACGCACCGTCGGTGTCCTGCACCTCGCGCCCGCGCTTGCGCATCTGAGAATAGAATTCGTTGCGCAGGATCGTAAACAGCCAGGCCTTGATGTTGGTGCCCATCTGGTAGCTGTCCTGCTTGGCCCAGGCCTTCATCATGGTGTCCTGCACCAGATCGTCAGCACGGTCGTGCCGTCCGCTCAGCGACACCGCAAAGGCGCGCAGCGATGGCAACGTGGCCAGCAATTCCCTCTTGAACGATGGGGATTCTTGCATGGGCTAGTGGCCCTTTCGTTTGCTGGCCTGTTCCACCGCGTCGAGTTTTTCCAGCAAATCGAGGAATTTGTCCGGAATCGGTTGATCCTGGACGGCCCCATAAAAGGCCCGAAGCTTTGCGCCGATGTCGGAATTCGGACCGAGCCCGTCATCCGTGCGCCGCGAGCGCGGTACACTCATTTCGTTCATCTTCGTTTTGTCTTTCACTACCCGGACCCTCGACAGAGTGACGCTAGCCTCTGACGTGCTACCATAAATGTGGGTTTGATCGAAAAGTTCCGAAGCTTGGAACGAAATGCTGAATCCTTCGTTTGGGGATTTGGGTTGACCAACATAGCGTCAAAGGGAGCCTCTTTATGACCTTGTCCACGCGGATTGCTCCGCATCTCCCCTATCTGCGCCGATTTTCGCGTGCGGTAACCGGCTCGCAGACCTCGGGTGACGCCTATGTAGCTGCGGCACTCGAAGCGCTGATCGCCGACGTTTCGATTTTTCCCCAAGCCACGAGCGACCGCATCGCGCTCTATAAGCTCTTCTCCAAGCTGTTTTCCTCCTCTGCCGTGCGCATCCCCTCGCCGCAGCCGCATTTCGTGTGGGAACAGCGGGCGGCGCGCAATCTCGCCAACCTTGCCCCGCGTCCACGGCAGGCTTTCCTCCTCGTCGCCGTTGAAGGTTTCACCAATGAGCAGGCCGCCGAAATCCTCGATATTTCGGACGCCGAGTTCACGCAGTTGCTTGACCAGGCCTCGCGCGAGATTTCCCGCCAGGTGGCGACCGAAATCCTCATCATCGAGGACGAGCCGCTGATCGCCATGGACATCGAGCAGCTCGTCGAATCCCTGGGTCACAAGGTCGTCGGAATCGCCCGCACGCATAAGGAAGCGGTCGCCCTCTACGGCAAGACCCATCCCAAGATGATCCTCGCCGACATCCAGCTCGCCGACGGCTCCTCGGGCATCGACGCGGTCAACGACATCCTCTCGAGCGAGGCCCTGCCGGTGATCTTCATCACGGCTTTCCCCGAGCGCCTGCTCACCGGCGAGCGGCCGGAACCGACCTTCCTCGTCACCAAGCCTTTCAATCCGGACATGGTGAAAGCGCTGATTTCCCAAGCCCTCTTCTTCGATGAGGGCTCCCGGGTCGCAGCTTAGTTCCGCCTGAACTTCTTCCATTCCTTGCACCTGGCGGTCCTTCGGGACCGCCTTTTGTTTTGGGCTTGCCAGCAATGGGGCTTTGCCGTCACGTTCCGGCGCATGACAGAGACTGCCGTCCCCCGCTCCACAATGCCCGTGGTCGAGCTCGACCGGATCCACAAGAGCTTCGGGGAGGTGGAGGTTCTCAAGGGCGTGTCGCTCGTTGCGCACGAAGGCGAAGTCGTCGTGCTGATCGGCTCCTCCGGCTCCGGCAAGTCGACCCTGTTGCGCTGCATCAACATGCTGGAAATCCCCGACAGCGGCACCGTCCGCATCGCCGGCGAGGCCGTGGCGCTGGCCGGCACACCGCCGCATCGCCGAGTCTCCGACGAAGCCCAGATCCGCCGCATCCGTTCCGGCCTCGGCATGGTGTTCCAGCAGTTCAACCTGTGGAGCCATATGACCGTGCTCGGCAACGTCATGGAGGCGCCGGTCCTCGTGCAAAAGCGCGAAAAGGCCGAGGTGCGGGCCGAAGCCATGGAAATGCTCAAGAAAGTCGGCATTGCCGAAAAAGCTGACAGCTACCCCGCCCAGTTGTCCGGTGGCCAGCAGCAGCGCGCCGCCATAGCCCGCGCGCTCTGCATCAATCCGCGCGTCATGCTGTTCGACGAGCCGACCTCCGCCCTCGACCCCGAGCTCGAAGTCGAGGTACTGCGCGTCATCAAGCTTCTTGCCGACGAGGGCCGTACCATGATCCTCGTCACCCACGACATGGAATTCGCCCGCTCCGTCGGCGACCGGGCGGTCTTTCTGCACGCCGGCAAGATCGAGGAGGAAGGCTCCGTCGACGAGGTCTTCGGGGCAACGAAATCCGCTCGCCTGCGGCAATTCCTCAATGCCGGCGCTCACGCATGAATTGACGCATACGTCATTTGCGATAAGCCTAGGCAGCAGAGCCGCGCTCGAGAACGCGGCCAATGGCGTACATCAGGAGAAACGCATTCATGAATAAGCTGATTTTGGCGGCCGCTGCCCTGGCAGCGCTGACCGTGGGGGCCCAGGCGGCAACGCTGAAGGTCGGCACCGAAGGCGGCTACCCGCCCTATAACTTCATGGACGACAGCGGCAAGCTCGCCGGCTACGACGTCGACGTCAGCACGGAGCTGTGCAAGCGCATCAGCTACGATTGCCAGTTCGTCACCAACGACTGGGATTCGATCATCCCGAACCTGCTGGCCGGCAACTACGACGCCATCGTCGACGATATGACCATCACCGACGAGCGCTCCAAGACCATCGACTTCACCGAGCCCTACTTCCCGCCTGATCCGTCGCGCTATCTGAGCAAGGCCGGCAAGACCGTCGATTACACTGCCCTCAAGGGCCTCAAGATCGGTGCTCAGACCGCCACCATCCAGGCCGACTATCTCGACAGCAAGCTCAAGGCCGACAACACCATCCTCAAATACGACACGCAGGACCAGGAGCTGGCCGACCTCAATGCCGGCAATATCGATCTCGTCCTGATCGACGGCTCGGTCGCGGTCGAAACCGCCGCCGGTTCCAATGGCGCGCTCAAGTCCGACGGTCCGGATATCCCGATCGGCATCGGCGCCGGCATCGGCCTGCGCAAGTCCGACACCGAGCTCAAGGGTAAGCTCAACACCGCGCTCGAGGCCATGAAGAAGGATGGCTCGCTCGACGCCCTGATCAAGAAGTACTTCCCGAACCGGCCTGCCCCGTACTGGAAGTGATACTATCGCCGGCGGACCGACCGCGGGT
>DATMTK010000046.1:0-7043 GCA_035564755.1 Devosia sp.
GTCGCCCCCGCCGGCTTCGGCCAGGTCTTGCCCTTGCTGGGCTGGCTGGCCTTGGGAAGGATCAGCTCGGCCATCTTTTCGTCTCCGTCTCTATTCCAATCGGCTCAGCGGACGCGCGCCTGGCGCTGCTCGAGCCCGTAAATCTCGTCGTTGATATTGTCGACCATGCGGGCCATCGCCGCCTGCGCGTCGGCTAGCCCCTGATTGTAATAGAACGGCCCGATCTCTTCGGTGAAGAAATTGAGCAGCAGCTCCGCCGGAATGGCGCCGATCTCGGAGTCGAGCTCGGCGACGAAGTAGCGCTGGATCTTGCTCGCGATCGCGGCGCGCTCGTCCTTCTCGAACTTGATCGGCTTCATGGCGGCCTGCCTCACATGCCCGGCGCGCAGACCGCGTTCGATTTGCTGATGTAGATTGCGTACTTCATCGTATCGCCGACCGGCGTGGTCTTGCCGTTCATCGAGTCGAGCACGACCTTCATGAAGTCGCTGTCGATCAGCTTGCCCACCATGTTCGTCTTGCAGGTGCACAGCGTCTGGTTGCCGCCCGAGTTCTTGAGGCAGAGCTTGCTGAACTCTGCCTTCTGCGTATCGGTCACAGGTCCGGCGGCGGCCACGGCTCCCCCGGCGGTCAGCGCGAGCAGGACGGCGGCTAACACGAAACTTTTCATCTCAACTCCTTGCGGATCATCAGTTTGAGGCCGGACCAGATATCGCTTACGGCAGCAACCTTGATATCGACAAGGCCGGTTGGCAGCAGCACCTCGCGGATCACATCATCGGTGATGTCCGTCGGCACCTTGCTCGCCTTTTTCGGCCAGGAAATCCACACGCTGCCGTCGCGCACGATGGCGTTCGGCAAACGCGGCGCGGCATCCTCGAGCTCGGCCCGCGAGGCCGTGAACCCATGGACCAGATCGTAGCTCGACCGGCCTGCGAGGCTGCTCCACTTGCCTGCGGTGACTTCGGCAAAATCCCGCACCCTGCGCAATTCCCCGAGTTCCTTGGGCAGCCCAAGAAACAGCACCCGCTGCCCATCCTTGAGCCCGAGCTTCTGCGCCAAAGGCGTGCCGGAATAGCCGGGATCACCGGGATCACCGGTAGCGGTCACGGTGCACCTTCGAGCAGGTCACCAAAGCCTCTTTCGCGAACCCGCCTCGCAAATGGCACATCGCGTGTTACCAATCTGCCTTGCAATCTTTCAGCACAGGCGAGGAAGACGCAGTCATAGACCGGATGGCTCAACGTGACGGATAGCTCCAGCGCCCGCGACACCAGTGCCTCGCTGGGAATGAGCCTTGTAAACGCATCGCGCACGATCTCCAGTGCCTCGCTAGCTTCGCCGCCAGTCATGTTGTTTGCCCGGACCTTCTTTGCGAGGACGTTCGCCACTTCGACCAGAACAATATCCGGCCCGATAGAGTCATCGGCGCGCAGATATTGCTCCGCCCCGGCCGCTCCGGCCTCAGGCAACACCCACTGCAATGCGATCGAGCTGTCGACAATGATCACCGATCGCGGTCTTCCCGAAGGAGAGCGAGACTATCGATCGTCTGAGCGGGTAGCGAGGCTCGAAAGACACGCGCTCGTTCGACAAGCGCATCGCGCGAGGTGCGATTTTTCTCGCCCTCTATGCGCTTGGCGACCTCCTCAGCGACCGTCCGCCCGTGTTGCCGCGCATCACGCTCGAGCGCTTGCATCGTCTCGTCGCTGACCACGATTTTCTCGATGATGCCCATGTCCGGCTCCTTCGCCGACAGTATATCCCCTACTTTGGCCCCGCGCACATATGCGGCGCCGTCTTCATGAAGCTGTCGACCGCGTTCAGCTCCTGTCGCGTCATCTGCTTGGAGAATGCCGCCGAGTGCACGACGTCGAGCGGATCGAGGCTGAGATAGGCGATGGCCAGCGCGTCGAGTTTCTTGTCGGCGATGCCCGCCATGCAGGTGCATTGCGCGGCCGGCATGTACATGCTGGTTTCGCAGCGCGCGATGAACCTGGCTTGCGTCGGCTTGTCCATCGCCGCAAACGCCGAGGACGAGGCGACCACCGAAAGCCCGACCAGACCGACAACCAGCCACCGCAGCATGTGAACTCCTGTTCCAGCTCTATCCAACCAGCATGACCCACTCACCGAATCATTCCCGCGCAAGCGGGAACCTCTGTTCCTGCCGCCGCAGCACCACCGCCAAACCGAGGTCCCCGCTTGCGCGGGGATGACCCTGTGGGTGAGCCGCCGCCCCTCATGCCCTAGTATACCCGCGCCTTGGGCGCGATCCGCTTGAGCGAGATGCCGCCTTCGCTCTCCGGCGTCAGCGGATCGACATGCACCGGCCGGTAGCTCAGCGTCACCTTGCCGGCATCGTCGATGCGGCTGATCGTGTGCTTGCGCCAGTTGACGTCGTCGCGGTTGGGGAAATCTTCGCGCGCATGCGCACCGCGGCTTTCGGTTCGCGCCTCGGCCGACACCACGGTCGTCAGCGCATTGGCCAGCAGATTTTCGAGCTCCAGCGTCTCGACCAGATCGGAGTTCCAGATCATCGAGCGGTCGGTGACGCTGAGGTCGGCCTTGGCCGCATAGACCTCGTGCATGCGCCTGACGCCGTTCTTCAGCGTCTCGCCGGTCCGAAACACCGCGGCGTCTTCCTGCATCGTGCGCTGCATGCGGTCACGCAGCACCGCCGTCGGCGTGCCGCCCTTGGCGTTGCGCAGCCGGTCGAAGCGTCCGAGAATCTTCTCTTCCACCGGCTTGTTGACCTGCGGCACCGGCTTGCTGCGGTCCATGGTGGCACCGGCACGCAGCGCGGCGGCGCGGCCGAACACCACGAGGTCGGTCAGCGAGTTCGAGCCCAGCCGGTTGGCGCCGTGCACCGAGGCGCACGCCGCCTCGCCCACCGCCATCAGGCCGGGCACGATGCGGTCGGGATCGCCCTCGGCCGGGTTCAGCGCCTCGCCGTGATAGTTCGTGGGGATGCCCCCCATGTTGTAGTGGACGGTCGGCAGCACCGGGATCGGCTCGCGCGTCAGGTCGACGCCCGCAAAGATCCTCGCACTCTCGGTAATGCCCGGCAGCCGCTCGTGCAGCACTTTCGGGTCGAGATGGTCGAGATGCAGGAAGATATGGTCCTTCTTCGGCCCCACGCCCCGTCCTTCGCGGATTTCCAGTGTCATGCAGCGGCTCACCACGTCGCGCGACGCGAGGTCCTTGGCGTTGGGCGCGTAGCGCTCCATGAACCGCTCGCCTTCGGAATTGGTCAGGTACCCACCCTCGCCGCGCGCCCCCTCGGTGATCAGCACGCCGGCGCCATAGACGCCGGTCGGATGGAACTGCACGAACTCCATGTCCTCGAGCGGCAGGCCGGCCCGCGCCACCATGCCGTTGCCGTCGCCGGTGCAGGTATGTGCCGAGGTCGCCGAGAAGTAGGCGCGGCCATAGCCGCCGGTCGCCAGCACCGTGAGCTTGGCGCGGAAGCGGTGCAGCGTGCCGTCGTCGAGCTTCCAGGCGATGACGCCCTGGCACGAGCCGTCCTCGCCCATCAGCAGATCGATGGCAAAATACTCGACGAAGAATTGCGCGTTGTGCCTGAGCGACTGCCCATAGAGCGTGTGCAGGATCGCGTGGCCGGTGCGGTCGGCGGCGGCGCAGGTGCGCTGGACCGGCGGCCCCTCGCCGAACTCGGTCATGTGCCCGCCGAACGGGCGCTGGTAGATCTTGCCGGCCTCGGTGCGGCTGAACGGAACGCCGTAATGCTCGAGCTCGTAGACGGCCGCCGGGGCGTTGCGCGCGAGATATTCCATCGCGTCGTTGTCGCCGAGCCAGTCCGACCCCTTGACGGTGTCGTACATGTGCCACTGCCAGTTGTCGGGCCCCATGTTCTTGAGGCTCGCGGCAATGCCGCCCTGCGCCGCCACGGTGTGCGAGCGCGTCGGGAAGACCTTGGTCACGCAGGCGGTGTTGAAGCCCTGCTCGGCCATGCCCAGGGTCGCGCGCAGGCCCGCGCCGCCGGCTCCGACGACCACTACGTCGAATTCGTGGTCGATGATCTCGTAGGCGGCCATGCTCAACCCCAGAACAGTATCTTGGCGATCGACAGGATCGTGACCAACGCCACCAGCACCGCAAAGGTCGTGTTGGCGTTGAGCGCCAGCCGGTTGGATTTGTCCTCGTCGATATAGTCTTCGATCACCTCGCGCATGCCGATGCGCATATGCACGCACACATTGATGATGAGGAGCGCCAGGATCACCGCGATCCCGGGATTGCGCACCGCCTCGATCATCGTCGCGCGGTCGGCGCCGGCAAGCCGCACCACGAACCACACGAAAAACACCGTGAACGCGATGTTGAAGGCGCCGGTCAGCCGCTGCAGGAAGAACAGCCGCGTCGCGCCCTTGCCGGAGCCGTAATGCGTCTTGGGATTGGAGATGGTCGCCTTGTCGATCATTTGAACCACACGAACAGCGCCCAGGCGCCCAGCGTCAGGATGATCGACAGCGCCCATTGGATACGGGTGATCGTCTCGCGGCCGACCGGACCGAGCGCGTGGATCGAATCCCAGACGAAGTGCCGGATGCCGCCCAGCATGTGATGGAACAGCGCCCAGGTGGCGAAAAAGAAGATCACCTGCACCAGCCAGAAGCCGTAGATGGCGTTGATCACGCCGAACGGCCCCCCGCCCAGCGCCGCGGCGCCGAGCCAGAGCACGATCAGCAGCGTACCGAAATACATCGCCATGCCGGTGCCGCGCTGGACGATCGAATTGGTCATCGTCAGCGTGAAGCGGTAAATCGAAAGATGCGGAGAAAGGGGCCGGGAACGGGCTGCCATGGACGTCTCGAAGGCACGAGACTGCGCGGAGCCCCTGCCGTACATTGGAAGTGTTCGAGACTTCTACTCGCCGACCATCCCAAGGTCAAAGCGGAATGCCGGGCGCGACGCTTAGACTTTCTGCGGGCGCATCGGCACCGGCTCCTGCCGCAACGCCTCCAGAATGATCAACAAACTCAGCAGCCTGGGTGAGCTGAGGTTTGCTGTTTCCGATGATTTGACCGTGACGTCATTCGACGTACGGGGCGCGAATCGGTCCATGCGGCGGACTCTGCGCCGGTCGCCCTTTGGAGCCAGTGAACCGGGCATTCAGATTCGGTTCAGCCTGTGGCAAGCAGATGCCGCCCCAAACCCGGAGCCTCTCGCCGTGTCGGATATCGTCCGCCCCATCAAAACCACCACCCTGTCCGACGTCTGGGGCCTGCTGCAGCGCCACGAATTCGACCTCCGGCGGCGCAACGGCGAGTGGCAGCACCAGTTTCGCGAGACCTATGACCGCGGCGACGGCGCGGCGGTGCTGCTTTGCGACCTCGGCGACAAATCGGTGATTCTCACCCGGCAGTTCCGCTACCCCGCCTATTACCGCGGCGAGACGCCGTTCCTGCTCGAGGCCTGCGCCGGCAAGCTCGACGGCGACGATCCCGAGGCCTGTGCCCGCAAGGAGGCGGCTGAAGAGACCGGCTTCACCGTCGGCGGGCTGATCAAGGCCTATGACTGCTTCATGAGCCCGGGCTCGGTGACCGAGCGCCTGACGCTTTATGTCGGCTTCGTCGAGGGCCCAGCCGGCGGCAGCGGCGGCGGGCTGGAGGATGAAGGCGAGGACATCGAAATTGTCCGCCTGCCCTTCGCCGCGGCGTTGGGGATGATCGACACCGGCGAGATCGCCGACGCCAAGACCATCCTCTTGCTGCAATACGCGGCCCTCAGGGGCCTCTTCGCCTAGCTCCGGCCCGGATCGGCCCTGCCGATCCACGCCGGTCATGCGAAGCTCGAGCGGTGCGGCTTCATCTCGCCGCGTTCTTGGGGAGGGTTTAGCCGCCGCCGTTCGAACCGGCGCTGAAGGGCGCATTCATGTGCGATTCATGCGTCCGCAAAGGCATATGTCGCACTTATAGAAAATCAGCGGTAGTCGACGAGCTTTTTGTCGGGATCGTAGGGCTGGTCGGTGACGACCTTGGTCACGGCTTGCCCGCATTTCATCTTTTTCACTGCTGCATCATAGGCATAGGTCGGCGAGCCATGCAGCACCCAGCCCTCGCTCAGCGCCTTGGTGACCTTGTGGCAGAACGCCGAATCGTCCTCCCCCGACAGGAACCGGTAAATCTGCATGGCCTAAGTGCCTCGCTACCCTATGGTATTTCGGATTGAACCGGCCGCTACTTATCGCTAATCCCGACCCATGCACAACTTTCCGCAGCACCTGATCGAGGGCTATCGACACTTCATGGACGGGCGCTATGCCCGCGAGACCGAGCGTTACAAGGAGCTTGCCCGCAGCGGCCAGTCTCCCACGACCATGGTCATCTGCTGCTGCGACAGCCGCGCCGCGCCCGAAACCATCTTCGACGTCGGCCCCGGCGAGCTCTTCGTGCTGCGAAATATAGCCAATCTCGTTCCCCCCTTCGAACCCGGCGCCGGCCAGCACGGCACCTCGGCCGGCATCGAATACGCGGTCAATGCCATCGGCATCACCGACCTGGTGGTGCTCGGCCATGGCCGCTGCGGCGGCATCCGCTGGGCCCTCGGTCCGCATACGCCACTGGCCCAGGGCGACTTCATCGGCAAATGGATGGACATGCTGTCGCCGGTGACCGCACAGGTCGCGACCTACACTTTCCTGACCCCAACCGAGCGCGAAACGGCGCTCGAACGGCTTTCGGTGCGCAACTCGCTCACCAATCTTCGGACCTTCCCCTACATCAAGAAGCGCGAAGCCGAGGGCAAGCTCACCTTGCACGGCGCGTGGTTCGACGTGTCGACCGCAGAGCTCTGGGTCACCGACCAGGAAACCGGCGACTTCGTCCGCCCCGATATCGAGTCCTGAGCGTTACCTGCGCGGAGCAGGGATCGCGCAAAGGCGGAGTCGTCCGTCGGCGTTGGAACAACATTTCACAGGGCGAGCGGAAGCCTCCGCCGGCCCATCCGGCGATGTCAAAGAACCGGCCGCGTCGTGAGCAGCGGCCTCGGCGGGACTAGGGTCCAAGCCGGTAGTCGGC
>DATMTK010000047.1:0-18628 GCA_035564755.1 Devosia sp.
TTGCCACCGGTGACCGCGATGGTCGCGCCGGAGATGTAGCTCGCCTCGTCGCTCGCCAGCATCACATAGGCCGGCGCAAGCTCGGCCGGTTGCGCCGGACGGCCCATCGGCACCTGCTTGCCGAAGTTCCTGACCCTGTCGGGCGGCATGGTCGAGGGGATGAGCGGCGTCCACACCGGACCCGGCGCGACGGCATTCGCCCGGATGCCCTTTTCGGCAACAAGCTGTGCGAGACCGGCGGTGAAGTTCTGGATGGCGCCCTTGGTCGTTGCGTACGGCAACAGATTGGGGCTCGGATCGTCCGAATTGATCGAGGCCGTGTTGATGATCGAGCTGCCCGGCTTCATGTGCGGCAGCGCCGCCTTGGTGATGTAGAACATCGCCGAGATGTTGGTGGCAAAGGTCAGGTCCCACTCCTCGTCGGGGATCTCCTCGATGGATTTGAAGCTCGCCTGATGCGCCGCATTGTTGACAAGCACGTCGATGCGGCCGAACGCCTTGACGACCTGCGCGACGAGGTCCCTGCAATTCCTGGCCTTTGAGACGTCGGTCTCGATGAGCAGGCATTTGCGGTCTTCCGCGGTGACCAGCCGCTCGGTCTCCTTGGCCTCGTCCGTCTCCGACAGATAGACCACGGCCACGTCCGCGCCCTCGCGGGCATAGGCGAGCGCCACGGCGCGGCCGATGCCGGAATCGGCCCCGGTGATCAGCGCCTTTTTGCCCTTGAGGCGCCCCGATCCCTCGTAGCTCTGCTCGCCGTAATCCGGCTGCGGGTTCATCCTGGTGCTGAGGCCGGGCGGGGTCTGCTGCGGCGTGTCGAATGGCGGTGTCGGAAAGCCGCGCGGGTTCATGTCGTTCATTGAAGCCTCCGGTTCTGGCGCCTGTAAGGAAAGGATCGCTGCGCTGGTTCAGGGCAACGGCCCGCGAACAGAAACATGACACTTGCCTGTCGGTTCCGGTGCGCGCGGCGGCGAGGAACCGAACCCTCGGCCTGACACTTGTGACTTCATCCTGCGCGGGGCGTCGACGCGCGATCCTTGATGGAGTCTTCAATGGCCAATCCCAACACCCCGCCGTCGTTCGGCAAGGACGACCAGAACGGCACGCCGCCACCCGCCGATCTCAAGACCGTGCAGAGCGATGCGAACGCCGCGCTCGACGAAGCCAGGAGCGTCGCCGGCGACGTCGCCGCCGAGGTGACCGCGCAGGCACAGCAGCTTGGCGAGCAGGCGAAATCGCAGATCGCCGACGCCACCGCGCGCGCCAAGGACGCGGTCTCGTCGCAGAAGGACATCCTGGCCGACCAGGTCGGCGGTGTCGCCGATGCGATCGGCAGCGTCGCCGACGAGCTCGACAACAAGGGCAATGCGACCTCGCATTACGCCCGCATGCTGGCCGACAATGCCGGCAAGTTCTCCGACACCATCCGCAACAACGACGTCGATGCCCTGCTCGGCATGGCCAACGATTTCGGCCGCCGGCAGCCCGTGGCCTTCATCGGCATGGCGGCGCTGCTCGGCTTTGCCGCCAGCCGCTTCCTGGTGGCGAGCGCCAACCGCGCCCAGAACATGCCGGCCGACGGCACCTCGATGCGCAGCGGAACGGCGATGACCACCAGCTCGGTGGCGGACGCCTCCGACAGCTACCAGGCGGGAGGTCTGTGATGGCCTATGTCAGTGACACCGGCGGCGGCGGGCGTCTCGGCGACCTCTTTGCCGGACTGGCGCGCGATTTCACCGGCCTCTTCCGCACCGAGATCGAGCTCGCCAAGGCGGAGGCGTCCGAAAAGATCGACCAGGCCGTCAAGGCCGGGGTGAGCCTCGCCGCCGGCGCCATCCTTGTCATCGGCGCGCTCGGCGTCTTCCTCGCCGCGCTCGTCTCGGGCGGCACCGCCATCCTCGTTGCGTGGGGCATGCAGGAGCCCGCGGCAAACTTCATTTCGGCGATCGTTCTGACCGTGATCGTGGCACTCATCGCCTGGGCGATGATCGCCCACGGCCTCAGCGAGCTGAAGGCAAACAGACTCGGCATGGACCGCACGACCAATTCGCTTCGTGCCGATGCCGCCACCGTCAAGGAGAGCTTGTGATGGCAAATACCATGGGACCCAAATCCGCCGCCGATCTCGAACGCGAGGCGCAACAGCAGCGTGATCGCATCGAGACGCGCATCGGCCAGATCAAGGACCGGCTGTCGCCTGGGCAACTGGTCGATGAGCTCCTGGCATACACCAAGGATGGCGGTGGCAAGTTCGTCAGCAATCTGGGGGCGCAGGTCTCGGCCAATCCGATCCCCGCGGCGCTCGTCGGCATCGGCCTTGCGTGGCTGATGACCGGCAAGGCCATGCCGACGGCACGGTCAGTTGCGGACCAATGGGCACGCGACGAGGTCGACGTCGACTATCCCTACGCCCGCGTGCCGAGCGGTCGCCTGCGTCGCGTCTCACACGCGGCCGACGAGACCGGACAGTGGTGGAGCGAGTTTGAGACCGACACCGGCAGCACCTACCGGGCGGCGTCGGACTCGCTGGGCCACCGGGCCGGGCACTTCACCGACGCGGCCGGCAAGAAATTTGCCGGCTTCATCGATGACGCCGGCAACCGCGTCCGCCAGTTCCAGGACGAATCCGGCGATGCCCTGGACGAGACCCTGGGCTGGGCGAGGCATGGCTGGCGGCAGGCGCAACGCAATGTCGGCCAGCAATTGAGCGGCGCGTCTGCGGCCATGTCACAGGCGATGGACGGCATGTCGCAAGCGGTCGACGGCATGCGTGGCAATGTGGCGGGCATGACCGGCACCGTGCAGTCGCAGGCCGACCAGTTGAGCCGGCAGATAACGGCACTGTTCGAGCAGCAGCCGCTGGTGGCCGGCGCCCTCGCCTTCGCCGCCGGTGCGGCGGTCGGTGCATCATTGCCGGCGACGGGGCAGGAGGACCGGTTGCTCGGCGAGCAAGCCGACAAGCTCAAGCAGCAGGCGGTCGACGCGGCGGGCAAAGCCTATGCGCAAGGCAAGCAGCAGGTGGCCGAGGCCTATGACGAGGCGAGCAACAAGGCCGCCGAGCTCTATGGCGACGCCAAGGACAAGCTCAACAAGACCGCAACGTCCGACAAGACCATGCACTGACCATCGAGCCGCTGCGGCGATGGCCGCGGCGGCTCAACTATTTCCCAGCGACATCACGATATTGACCGACGCCGCGATGAACACCGTGGTGAAGAGATAGCTGAACAGGCTATGGCCCGTCACGACGCGGCGCATCTTGCTGCTGGTGACATTGGTGTCCGACGTTTGTGCCGTCATCGCCACCACCAGCGAGAAGTAGACGAAGTCCATGCCGCACGGATCCTCGTCGCCGGGGAATTTCAGTCCGCCGGCTTGCTCGCTTCCGGACTTTTCCTCGGGCGCCTCGTAATACTCCCAGGCATAGTGCATGCCCCACATCACGTGGATCATCAGCCAGGCCAGCGCCACGGACACGATACCGAGCACGAGCCGCAGCGTGTTGGGCGACGTGTCGTTGACCGCGACGAACAGCGCCCCGGTGACATAGATCACGATCGCGAGGGTCAACAGGAAGACGACCCAGGGCGGCGCATCCTCGTCGGCGGCGTGATGCCGCAAATAGTCGGGTGTCAGCTTCGGCAGGTCGCGGGCGCTCAGCACGAGATAGGCCAGCGAAAAGGCGGACGCGGCGACCTCGGGGAACAGATCCGGCGCGACGGCAAGCATGATCGCCGCAGTCGCGATCCCGACCGCGACCGCGATATAGAAATTCCAGTGCCGGCTTCGCACCCGCGGCCAGGCCATCCTTCGCCTCCTGGTGTAAGTAACGTCACCAAACCACCAGACCGCTCAGGCGGTTGCACGGGCGGACGAGCGCCCGATTTTTCTTTCGGATGGTCTGCTCCGCCGCAACATCACGCGGCATCTTCGGAACGATTCCGGCCGCGCTTGATTAGCTCCGCGACGGGGCGCTGCGCCCCACCTCAATTCAACGATGGAGTTTCGATCATGGCTGACGCCAAGACCCTCGACGACCTTTTCCTCGATACGCTCAAGGACATCTACTTCGCCGAAAAGCAGATCGTGAAGGCGCTGCCCAAGATGGCCAAGGCCGCGACCTCGAGCGAGCTGAAGGCCGGCTTCGAAAAGCACCTGCAGGAGACGCAGGGCCATGTCGACCGGCTCGAGCAGGTCTTCGACCTCATCGGCGCGCCGGCGCGCGGCAAGACCTGCGAAGCCATCCTCGGCATCATCGAAGAGGCCAAGGAGATCATGGACGAGTTCAAGGACTCGCCGGCCCTCGATGCCGGCCTCGTGTCTTCGGCGCAGGCTGTGGAGCACTACGAGATCGCCCGCTACGGCACCCTCAAGGCCTGGGCCAACCAACTGGGCCGGAGCAACGTCGTCAAGCTGCTCGAAGCCACCGAGCAGGAAGAGATCGCGACCGACAAGAAGCTGACCCAGCTCGGCGTCGGCCAGGTGAACCGGAAAGCCGCGGCGTAGGCGAGACAGTCCTGCGGCATTAGCGAGCGGGGCACCTGGTGCCCCGCTTTGCTTTGCGCGAAGCCTTCCCTTGTTCGCACCGGCCGCTATGTTCCCTGCCAGGCTGAGGCGAGGACCAGGCGATGCGATTCACCGGTCGGGTGATCTACGTGACGGGCGGCGGACACGGCATCGGCCGTGCGGTCGCGAGGCGGCTGGCGGCCGAAGGCGGATCGGTCGCCGTGTCGGACCGCGACGCCGGCGCCGCCCAGGCCGTCGCCCGCGAAATCGCCGAAACCGGCGGAACGGCCGTCGCGACGCACTGCGACATCACCGACACAGCGTCGGTTGAGGCCTCCTTTGCCCGGATGCAGCAGCAGTTCGACCGGCTCGACGTGCTGGTCAACACCGCCGGCGGCGACTGGATCGAGCCCGCCGCGTTCGAGGAAATCACCGATGAGCTGTGGGAGCAAAAGCTCGACGTCAACCTCACCGGCACGGTCCGCTGCATCCGCGCGGCCCTCCCCGGTCTCATCGCATCAGGACCGGGCAGCAGCGTCGTCTCGATCGGCTCGGTCAACGGCACGATTGCGCTGAGCGGCTATCCGTATTCGGCCGCCAAGGCCGGCCTCGAAATCCTGACCAAGAGCCTCGCGGCCAAATACGGCCCCAAGGGCGTGCGCTTCAACCTGATCACGCCGGGCACCATCCGCACCCGCGTCTGGGACGGCCGCGAAGACCGCCTCGCCGACCTCGTCCGGATGTACCCCCTCGAGCGCATCGGCGAGCCCGACGACATCGCCGCCGCCGTGGCGTTCCTCGCCTCCGACGACGCCTCCTGGATCACCGGCGTCACCCTGCCCGTCGACGGCGGCCTGCTCGCCGGCCCGATGAGGGCCTTCGCCGCGGCGAGCGGCGAGTGAGGTCTCAGCGGCACGTTCCGCCCAGCTGTGTTCGTTGGAATAGCCCGGCACGGCCCGTATTCGAGCCATTTGCCCAGCCGATCTAGGCGTCAACGAACTCGATCCCATAGTCTGCCGCGATGGAACGGAATGGCATGGCGGGGCCGGAACTTGCGGTCCCGGTTTCCAGCTCCGGCTGGGAAATGCGATGTGCGAACTCTTCGAAGCCGCGACCGGGTGAACAAATGAACAATATCCGTCCGGTTTGAGGTCCGACGCTGCGAAACTTGTGAAGGGCACCGCGCGGCCAATAGACGCTTTGGCCGGCGGTCAGCAGCCGCTGGGCGCCATCAACATAACACTCGAACGTGCCTTCAAGAATCTGGGCCGCTTCGTCATAGCTCCAGTGCCGGTGCAGACCACTTCCGGATTCTGGCGGTACGATCGCTTCCATCATCGTATACGCGCCTTCGGTCTCCGAGGATCGAACCTTGAAGAGGAACGTCATTTTACCCACTTGCATCTTGTTGGTGGGATCGTCATGAAGCTGAAGTCTAGCTGAGATGTTCATCGCGTGTGTTTCCTTTGGTGGACAGATCAGATCGTTCCGGCGAAGGATCTTCGCCGGTGCCAGGTCGGTTGATTTCGAGCAGTGTCTAGGCTGCGCCTGCAGAAAGAGGAGGCTGAACTTTGCGCAACAAGGCTTCAACCTCGACCGCGGCTGCAGCGGCGCCGTCAACCTTACCTAGTATGCGCGATCGCTCGGCGGCCGCCTCGGCAAAGTGCTTCTCGTCGAGGACACGCCGTGCGGCTTCCCGCATCTGCTGGGTGCTCGCATCTCCGGGGAGTGCAAGTCCTGCGCCCCACTCGGCGATGCTAGCTGCGACATAGGGTTGGTCTCCCGCAAGCCCGGGAATGACGACCATCGGAACACCGTGCCGCATTGAGCGCATCGCAGTCCCATGGCCACCGTGGCCCATTACGAGGCTGGTTCTGCGAAGGATCGGATCGTGCGCGGCATAGTTCAAGACGACAGCGTTTGCCGGCGCGGCCAGCTCGTTTGGAGCGACAATTCCGCCCGTCGTTGCGACCGCGTGGACGGGCAGGTCCGCAAGGGCGTCAAGAGCCCTTTGTACCTTTGCAACGTCGCGTTGCTCGAACCCCGTGCTGAAACTGATCAGCACGATGGGCGTCGGATCATCCTCAGCCCATGGCAAGGGCGTGTGCACCGCGAACTTCTCATCTTCGAGTACCGGGCCGACGTGAACGACATTGCTCCAGCCGGGTTCGGGCTGTCGATCGAAGTCCTTATGGCTCGTCGAGACGATGCGATCGCGCGGCTGCCAGAGCTCGTCGAGCGAGGGCAGCGCCGAAAATCCTGCTGCCTGACGCATGGTACTGAAGGTCGAGAAGATTCGTCGCCACATGTCCAACTGGCGGAAGACGAAGCTATGCACGAAGACGACGTGGGGCAGGCCGAAGGCATCCGCGTTCATCAGGGCCGCCGGAAACATTCCGTCTATCAGCAGCGCATCTGGAGCTTCATCGGCAACGATCCTGCGCAACTGCTCTTCCACCGCCGGTGAACTCAGATAGCAGGCCATGCGCGTCAGATGGCTGCCCTTGGGATAGCCGTCCACCTGAGCGTAGGCTTCAGTGATCTCGATGGCGCGATAGCCAGCGGTCTTGACGCGCGGCACCATCTCAGGCCGACCGGCGAAACTCACCTGATGTCCGCGCTCGGACAGTGCCCGCGCGATCCCCAGGCTAGGCGGAAGGTTTCCGCCGCCGGACCAATTTAGCCATAGGAGTCTTGCCATGATTGTTCTCCCTTTCAAGCACGGCGTCGATGATGCTGCACACGACACGCTCGGCCTCTTTGCGGGAAAGGCCGTTGTCCTTGCGCAGCTTGTTCCAGGAATAGATGTCAGTCGCGAGCACTAGCGCGTTGAAGAGAAGCGTGCGGCTCGCGCCGGCCGCGTCCAACTGAGGGGCAAAGACCAGGTTGACCCAATCGCGATGGTCCGAACGCCCCTTGTCCAGTGTCTCCGACAGTTGTGGACGGCGCTGCTCGTCGCCCAGCCAGCGCAGGATCATCTGGCCACTCGTCTCATAAAGATCGAAGAGGGCGCTGACGGCGTCCTCGACATCCCCTGGCTGGGTGGGCTTGAGCGGAACGCCTTCCTCGGTAAGTCTTTCGACCGCCGAGAACAGCAATTGATCGCGACTGCCGTGGACACGCAAAATCGTCTGCACGGTGGTGTCCGCGCGTCGTGCGACTTCCTCGAGGGTGAACTCGTCAATGCTCATCTGCATGTAGAGCTCCGCCGCACTGTCGATGATCCGACGGCGCGTCTCTTCCATCTTCGCAACCCGCCCGCTCATCCGGTACGGGCGCCGTTCTGATTTCATGTTAGTATCCATCACACGAATGTATATTCGAGTCAATGGCCATAACATGAAACTGGCTCTTATGCCGAAATCAATGCACTGCGCATCCGACTGCGCCGGTTGACTGGGGACAGAGGAGCAGCGGAGTCCCGCACGGAATGCTCAGACGACGCGTCACGTCATGATCGCTGCTCAGCGGTTTGGAGTCACGGCGCCGGTGTTGTCGGGATGTGAGAAGTTATCTGGCGCCGTATCTGGACGTTCGTGAGCACGCGCCGATCAGAACTGGACGGATGAACCGGCGCGAGCCTGCTCTACGTGCAGTGGCAGGGCACCACGGCCCCCACTTGATCGGCCTCAAGGCGGGACACCCTGCAAGGCCTGATAGTGGATCGCGGCAAAAGATTGCCGGTTAGATAAAGGGAGAGTTGAGTTGAGCTACTTGTACCGGTTAGTCGGCATTGCCGGACTCATCCTGATGGGCGCCATGGCATCGCCTGTGCAGGCGGCGACTGTCGTCAAAGTCGAGCTTTGGGATCAAGGCGCGGCGGCCCAGATGGCCACAAATCTGGCGTATCCGGTCGACCAAGCGGCGCACGACAAAGCAACGATGGGCATTAAGACGTCAGTCGATGCTGCGAAAGCCGGCGTGGTTACCTTCCAGGTGAGCAACACATCCAAGGACACAGTTCACGAAATGATCGTGGTTCGGCTGGACAAGCCAAATCAAGTTCTGTCCTACGACGCGAAGGCCCAGACCTTGAACGAGGACAAGATCGGCTACATCGGCGAGGTCGAGGAACTCAATCCTGGAAAGGATGGAACGCTGACGAAAGCTCTCAAGGCTGGGGACTACCTGCTGATCTGCAACGTCGCCGGTCACTTCGCAGCAGGAATGTGGACGCCTTTCACAGTCACTCAGTGATCCGTCGCAGGTGCGGACCTTTTGCATTGAAGGAGCCTGTCCCCGGACCCCCCGAAATTGGCCCCACCAATGTCCGATGTCGCCAGCCGCTGCAGCAACCCCAGCTCTTATGCGGTAGACCGAGAAGGGACGCCCCACCAAGTATCTTTGTAGGCATTGGCCGCGTCGGTTGAACCTGCGCTATTCGCCGTGGCACTCATTTGCTGCCGGTCTTCCTTCGGGCCCGTCCTGTCTGCAATACGCGCCAGAAGCTGACCTTGCCCACGAGGCTCCGCGGGTGGTTGCTCAGCATGCGCCAGGCACCGCCCTTGAATACCCATGGCTTCGATCGAGCGGCAGGCAAAGCGTTACAGTCGGGAGGTGGCAAGCGGACCAGGTGTATTCCGGCTGCGGAAGCCCAGATGAACCCAAGGACGCCGCGGCTGGCTGCTCAGTCCAGCCCGCGTTTTTCGAGAGGAACTAGGAGAGCCTGTCGTCCTTCCAGTCGCGGATCGAAAATGACTTGACCAAGCCCTCCAAAATGAAGGGGTCACGCCGAGTGAACTCCTCGGCCGCCGCGCGCGATCTGAAGATCGCCATGTTGCCGCGGTCCATGAAAGGGCCGATACCGATGACCTCGCCCCGCGCGGCAAGTTCGTCGACGAGAGCCTTATGGCGCGGATAGACGCCCATTATCTGCTCCATCGAAGCGCCTGAACTTTCGCCGATCACCACCGTCTTCATGGCTGAAACCTCACCTTTCGACGGATATGATGACAGGGATGGCCGAGCTTCGCCAGAGCAGGGCCCCACCCCCAGTCGATATTGCCTCAACGCGCTGGCGGTCGTGTTTTACCTCCGGCTGGAGCCGACGTCCGCGACGGACAAAAGACCGGACTTACCCCTTCACAGCCCCCTGGAGGAGTGCAGCGACGAACTGCTTTTGGAAGATCACAAAGAGCGCCACAGTCGGCGCGAGGATGATCAGCGAACCGGCGCAGAGCAGCGGGATGTTGGTCCCCCATTGGCCCTGGAAGGCGCCCAGGGCCCCGGCCATGGTGCGCTCGAGCGGGACTTCGACCAGCACGATGGGCAGCAGGAACTGGTTCCAGGTCCACAGGAACTGCAGGATCGCCAGCGAGAGGATCGCGGGACGGGCGATGGGCACCTGCACCAGCCAGAACTGCTGCCAGGCGCTCGCCCCGTCGATCTGGGCCGCTTCACCCAACTCGTCGGGAACGTTCACGAAGTGCGCCCGCATCCAGTACACGGAGAACGGCATGTACAGGCCGATCAGCGGCAGGATGATCGCCAACTTGGTGTTGAGGATGCCGAGGGCGCGGACCTCATAGTAGAGCGGCGTGATGATGCCCTCGAAGGGCAGCGTCAGGCCGAGCACGAAGAGCAGGTAGACGACCTTGCTGCCCTTGGGCGCAAGCTTGGCGATTCCGAAACCGGCCATCGTGCCGATCAGGGCCGAGAGGGGCACGACCCCAAGCGCAATGATCGTGCTCGACAGCAGCAACTGGTCCATGTGTGCCGATTGGAAGGCGTCGACGAAGTTCTGCCATTGCGGGTTGGCCGGCCATTGAAGGCCCGGTGGATAGGTGCCGGAGGGCGCAAGCGCCGCCGAGAACATGGTGACGAAGGGCATGAGCGTCACGAACATCAGCGCCACGAGGATGGCGCGAGCGCTGATCGTGCCCACGGGCAACAGCCGCATCGCGGGCGCGGCCCGGGACTGGGCGACAGCGACGCTCGCGCTCATTTGGGTTGCCTCGTCAGCCACTGGATGGGGAGCACGCATACGATCACCAGCAGCATCAGCACGACCGCCAGCGCCGAGGCGAGGCCCACCTGACGATGCGCGAAGGCGAGCCGGTAGATTTCGAGGCCCGGAACCGTGGTCTGGATGCCGGGTCCGCCGCCGGTCGCGATATAGACGATGTCGAAGCTCGCCAGCGCCGCGATGACGGTCACGGTGACGCACACGCCGATCTCCTGGCGAAGCCCGGGCAGCGTGATCCAGCGAAACTCGTCCCAGGCCGAGGCGCCATCGATCTTGGCCGCTTCGTAGAGACTGGGGTCAATCCGGGCGATACCGGTCACAAGCAGCATGGTGCAAAGGCCAAGCAGGACCCAGGCGCCGATCAGGCCGACGGCGGGCAGCGCGAAGTCGAAGTCGCCAAGCCAGCCACGGGCGATGCCGCCGAGGCCGATGAGGCCCAGCGCCTGGTTCACGACTCCGTTGCTGGCCAGCATCCAGCTCCAGGCAATACCGGCAGCGACCAGCGGGATGACCTGCGGGATGAACAGCACCGTGCGCGCGGCAGCCCCGAAGCGACCGCCGAGGTGGTTGCGGATCGCCGAGGCAACACCGAGCCCGATCGCAACGGGGATCAGGGTGAAGTAGGCGACCAGCTGAAACGCGTTGCCCAGGATCTGCAGGAAATCGGATTCGCTCAGCACGACGAGATAGTTGCTGAGGCCCTTGAATGTCGCCTTGCCGATGCCGTCCCAGCGCAGAAGCGAGTAGTAGATCGACAGACCAATCGGCACGAGCACGAAGGTCGCGTAGAAGATGAAGGCAGGTACAATGAAGGCCCAAGCGACAAGCACGGCGCGGCCCCTGACCGAAGTCGGGAGCCGCGCCCGCCGGGAGCGTTGGCTGTCAGCGAGAGACATGCCGGGAGGGTCTCACACCTTGTCGCTCAGCGCGACAGCTCCTTGACGTATTCGTCCTGGACTTCTTTCAGCATGGTCGCCGAATCCTCGCGGCCGGCGACCATCTTCTGCAGGGTCGGGGTCCAGGCCTCGGCATAGATCGCGCCCGTGGCATTGGCGATGAAGTCCATCGCGCCGTTGTCCTTGGCGATGGTGGTCCCGGCATTGAGGGTCTGCTCGGTGACACTGCCCGGAGCCACTGCCGGCAACGGCAGGTCGACCGGGCCGCCGGGGTTCGAACCGCCGACTGCGACATCGATCTTGCGTGCGGCGTCGTTGGTGGCCACCCAGTTGAGGAAGAAGGCCGCGCAGTCGGCGTTCTTGGCATGGGCCCCGATACCGTAAGTGAGCGGCGCCGACATCGCGGCATGCTTGCCTCCCGCTTCTGCCGGAGGCATCAGGAAGAAGCCGACATTGCCGGCCATCTGCTTGTCGAAGTTGCCGGACTCCCAATCGCCATTGAACAGGAACAGACCCTGCCCGCCGATGAAGCGGCTCATGGCCGTCGCATAATCGACGGAGTTGATGTCGTCCTGGAAATAGCCGGACTTGATCCACTGCTCGAGGTGCTGGGACGCCGTGAGGTTCGTCGGCGTGTTGATATCGGCGCCCTTGCGCTGGAAGATCCAGTCATTCACGGCACCCGGGTCGCCAAAAGAGCCCATCAGGTTTTGCAGCGGGAAGGTGAGGCCGACCACCGGCTTGTTCCAGATGATGATCGGCGGAATGTTCGCTGCCTTGGCCTTGGCCATCAAACCTTCGAACTCGGCCACAGTCTCCGGCGGCTTGGTCATGCCGATCTTGGCGGCCAGAGCCTTGTTGTAGAAGACGCCGGTCATCGAGTAGTTGAGACCCATCGCATAGAGCGAGCCCTCACCGCGCGGACTGCCCCCCTCAGCGACACGGTTCTGCGCCAGCTGTGCCGGCGGATACTTGTCCCAGCCGAAGGCCGTTGCGTAGTCGTCGAGATTCTTGAGCAGTCCGTCCTTGACCAGGTCGCTGATCGAGGGAAGGCGAATGAGGTCAGGCGGGTTGTCGCCGGACAGCACGCGCGGGCTGTTCTCCATCAGGGTCTGGAACAGGTCTTCCTTGATGTCGAACGTCACGTTCGGGAACTGCTTGGTGAACTCCTTGGAGAGTTCGGTCGGCAGCGGGAAACCGGTCTCGAAATACGAGTTCAGCACCACCGGGTTGGTCCCGCAGCTCGGTGCTGCGTAGGCGCCGGTCGCCATGACCATGGCGGTGATCGCGATGGTGCTGGCTGGGATGTCACGTTTGGCCTTCAATCGATCCTCCACTTGGTATGCTGAATGCATTCAGCACTTTGGGTTTAGACTCAAAGTCGCGGTGCGGGCACTGGAATGCCGCTCCGGTTAGTCGACGGTCGCATAAGTTGCGGCCGCTCCTGCAATGCCGGGCGAGCTGCGCAGGGCGTTGATGACCGACGTCGCCCGCGTATCCCCGGCACCTTCCATCCGATTGGTCGTGTATGCAAAACCGAGACGAAGCGACGGGTCGGCGAACGCCACCTGACCACCCGCGCCGTCGTGGCCGAAACTTTCCGTCGTCAGGTAGCGCCGCGCTTCGGAATCGAGCTGGAACCCCATACCCCAGCGGGACCAAGGCGGCGGCACGTCAAAGACCGGCGGGCCGGCAGTTTGAACCGTGGTGGCCAAACGAATAGTCTCGGGATTCAGCAGGCTAACGCCGTCGGTAGGCCACACCGTCGATGACCATATCTTGGCAAGCCCATGGGCGTTGGTGATACCGCCTGCGCCCGGGATCGTCGCCGCCCACAGGCGCGGGTCATTGAAACCACCATCAGGTTCGGCGAGCGTCGGCGGAAACGCCTCGCCAAGCGTCGTGGCCCGCGCAAGCCAGTCCTGATCAGCGCCCTTCCCGCCTGTTGCCGCTTCGGCAGCAAGGCCAGGGCCGACCGTCAAGTACGTCACTCGAGCGAACTCGCTCGGGGGCAGGCCGATCCAGGCGGCGACCTTAAGCGGGCTCGCAATCATGTCGCGAAACGCGGCTGATACCGACTGACCCGTTACCCGGCGCACAAGCTCTCCAACCAGCCAACCGTGCGTGAGGGCGTGGTAGGCATAGCCTCTGCCTGGCGGCCACAGAGGCTCTTGCCCTGCAAGCAGTGTCGTCATGCGAGACCAGTCGAGGATATCGTCGACATGGAGATACTCGCGCGTCGCGGACAGGCCTGCCTGGTGATTGAGCAGGTGACGGACCCGCACATCGGATTTTCCGGCCGCACCGAATTCCGGCCAGTAGTGGATGACCGGCGCGTCGTAGTCGAGCTTGCCGCTTTCGACCAGCATCGCCGCGAGAACCGACATCAGCCCCTTGGTGCACGAAAAGATCACCCCCACGCTTTCCTTGGTCCACGGAGCATTTTGGCGTGTATCTGCCAGCCCGCCATAGAGGTCGACCACCGGTGAACCGTGCAAATAAACGCAGAGTGAGGCGCCCATCGTCTCGTCGATAAACGAGGCGCGAAATGCATCAGCGACGTTCTCGAAGCCCGGCGCTACGGTTCCATGGATCATGACGGTCACGTCGTTGCCTCCGCTCTCCCGCGAAGCACCAGCCGCTCGCCATCCATGCCGACCGGCATGGGATCGCTGATCCGCCCTTGAAAGGGCCGGCCCGGCGCATTCATCTCGAAGGCTATCAGGAACCAGTCTCCGGATCGGCCCTGCACCAGCCGGCCGGCGTAATACTGCTCATCGAGCATCAGCTCTGATCGTTGGATATCGAAAGGTCCCGCAGGCCCGGCAGAAGGCGCGACCCAGATGCCTCCCATCTGCCCGACGCGGCCATTGGCGAGACGAGGGCTATTGCAGCAGAAGACCAACAAGTACCGCCCGGCAATGTTCACCAATTGCGGGACTTCGAGATGTCCGAATCCGGACTGCGGCTGGCTAAGGGGCGCCGTCACCTGCCAGGTGTCGAGGTCGCTGGAGATTGCGTGACCGATCACGCCGCGCCCGGCGTCATCGCCGGCGTTGGCGCGGGCGGTGATCAACATGTGCCAGCCGTCGCCAGAGGGGTCAGGGTAGACCCAGGGATCGCGCCAGGCCTCTTCGGGCCAAGTCGATGTGCCAAGTGTTTCGTACCAGCGTGGATCGGCCGTGAGGATGGGGCCCGGCCGCTTCGTCCACGTCCACAAGTCGGGTGACGTGGCGAGACCGACGCTCTCGATGTTGGTGATTGCCGTCTCGGAAGGAAATCGCGCGCCCGTATAGAACATTCGCCACAGCCCGTCGGGTCCCCGGGTGACGGAACCGGTCCAGGTTGCCGAACCGTCGAATGTGCCGGGCGGTCCTGCGTCGAAGGTTCGTCCGTGGAACGTCCAGTGCTTCAGATCGGACGATGTCGCGTGTCCGATGCGCGCGTTGCGATGCCGCAATCCCGGATCGCCAAGCGAGTGGGGAGCATGAAGGAAGAACAGGTGAAATGTCCGGCCGTCGTCGGCCAGCCAGAAATCCCAAACCCAATGGTCAGGCACTGAAAACGCCAATTGACCTGTGCCTCCCCGCGCAGCGGCCGCGCTCTACGGCGAGTGATCCGTCTGCTAAATCCATTTAGCACGGGCGTGTCGACAGTTGTCAATGGGCGTGGCAGCACGTTGTGGATCGCCGCCGCGCGTGTCATGAACGTCGCCGGTGTAAGCGAAAGGCAGCTTCGGACGTGGCATTCCGCAAGAGGCAGTCCGGTTCTGGTCCGACCAAGCGCGCGACGCTCGCCGATGTCGCCAAGCTCGCCGGGCTGTCGCGCACAGCCGCGTCCATGATCCTGACCGGACGCCCCGACACGCGCCTCTCCGAAGACGCACATGCCAAGGTGATGGCCGCTGCCGAGCAGCTCGGCTACCGGCCGAACGTTGCGGCGCGAAGCCTGCGGACGGAGCGGACCCAATCGATCGCCTTCATCTCGGACGTCGTGGCCACCACCCGCTATGCGATGGGCCTGATCCGCGGCGCGCTACAGGCTGCCGAGGCGCGCAATCACGTCATGCTGGTGCTCGAAACCAACGGCGAGCCAGCACGTGAAACCGAAGCGATCAACACGGCGCTCGATCGCGGGGTCGACGGCATCATCTTCGCGGCCATGCGAGCGCGCGAGATCTTCGTTCCAGACGTGACGCTGCGCGTACCGGTGGTCATGCTGAACTCGACCAGCAGCCGCTTTCCAACCTCAGTGCTGCCCGATGAAGAGCACGGAGGACGGGATGCCGTACGCCTGCTCTTCGAGGCTGGCATCCGATCCGGTATTGCGCTGCTGGGCCAGAGCGACGAGGCCGAAGTTGGACTGTTCCGGTCCGAGACAGTGGCCCGGCGCGTTCATGGCGTGCGGGCCGAGATGAAGCGACGGCGTCTCGCTTTTGTCGCAGAAGAATCGTGCTGGAACTGGGAGCCGGACGAAGGGTATCGCCTCGCCCGCAGGCTGCTGCGGCGCGACGCGCCGGTTCGCGCGCTCCTGTGCATGAACGACCGGCTGGCATTTGGCGCCTATCAGGCAATTTCGGAACTTGGCCTGAATGTCCCCCGGGACATCGCCATCGTATCGTTCGATAATGACGAACTGGCCGCCTATCTCAGGCCTGGCCTCACGACCATCGCTCTCCCCCACGAAGAGATGGGTCGGCAGGCCGTGGACCTGTTACTCAGTGGCGCGGCCAAGAGCGAGACCTTGGTGCATATGCCGCTTGTCATTCGGGGCTCATTATGAGCAAGCCCGGCGTCCGCCGATGGGATGGACCGGCTGCTTCCTCCGCGGCGCGGTCCTAGAACGCTCCAAAGCAACCGGAGAAGCTGCTCCCGGGTACCACCGTTCCACCTCTTGCCTCGATCGGGCGTCGATACTGGCAAGGAGGTCTTTCACCGCAGCAACGGTGCCGATCATCGTGTTCGGCAGGACCTTCCTCGGCTTCCTCACCATGATGCCCTCACTGCGGTGCCGCCCGTCACTGACGTATCCCAGGCGAGGAGTACCTCGGCGAGCTTCCCCGGCGCGCGGCCCCGACGTGGTCGCCAGGACGGCTTCGGGCCAGCAGCGGACATTGGTCGGCGGCCCCGAACAATAAACGCGCCTCACGCAACGCCTTAGATTGCCGCGCATTCTGACCGTCAGGAGTTCAGATGACCGACCTGCAAGACATGCCCGTTACGCCCCAGCATTTTGCCCCGAACATCAGCAGATGGCATGAGGAGGCCTCTCGGCTTCGCACCCGCTCCAGGCAAGAGACCAGCCCCTCCACCAAGAGTCTCGTCCATCTCGAGAGGTTCGACGCGACAGTTGTCGTCGTGGCAAAGCAGAGTCCGCCGGCGGCGGAGGAGCTTGCCGAAGTGGGTGAGAGGCTTTGCAGCACGCGATCGGCCCCGATCGAGCAGGAGCCGGCCCATTAGCAACATGGCGAGTGCGACCGAGGCGGCGCTGTCTGCCACCCCCGAGCCAGGCGCGAGTCGGCGTTATCATGTCATTTTCAATCCCAATTCCGGTGCGGCAATGGCGCTCGGCCTCACGGCCGAAACGCTCAAGGCGCGCTTCAAAGCGCATGGACATGATGTAACCATCGATGCCGATGAAGCGGCCGGCTTCAAGGAACGGCTCGCAGCAGCGATAGCAAGCGATGCAGAGGTCCTTGTCTCCGCCGGCGGCGACGGGACGGCGACTGCGCTGGCCGGCGCGTTAGTTGGCTCAGGGAAAACTCTCGCGGTGCTGCCGCTCGGCAGCGCCAATCTATTGGCCCGCGATCTCAAAATACCTCTCGACCTCGACCAAGCGATTGCCGGACTTGACGGCATGCGGCCCATCCGGATCGATGTCGGCGCGGTCAACGGCCGTACCTTTGTCCACAAGGTCGTCGTCGGTGTCATCCCATCGATCGCCGCGGCGCGGGAGAAAGTGCGGGGCATCCACGATATCGGGGTCGTCCTGAGATTCGCACAATATTTCATCCATCGCGTCGGCAATGCCCGCCGAACGGCAGTGTCAATTACCTCACGCGATACGGAAGATCGTATCGAGCGCGTTCATGCCGTCGCCGTTGCCAACAATGCGTACCAGCAGGGGTTCGGCAAAATCTTCAGCCGCGAGCGGCTCGATTCCGGCACGCTTACTCTCTACGTGCTGAGGCGGCTGACCGTAGGCGATGTGCTCAGGCTATCTGCCGAGATGATTGCCGGCCGCTGGCAGGACGACGACGCACTCAGCATTGAAACCGTCCGCTCGGTGACAATCAACGCCAAGAAGCCAACAATTGCAGCTATGATCGACGGCGAGGTGGAACTTCTCGAGACGCCCTTGCGCTTCAAAGTAAGACCGCTGGCGCTGTCTGTCCTTGCCGTCCCCCCGGCGGTGGAGACCGCACCCGACACCGCATCCACCTAGGAGACCCGCGCCGATGCGGATCGTGCACATCTCCGACTTGCATTTCGGCCACCACGACGCAGCTTTGGCCGCCGGTCTCGCAGCGGAGATTGACAGTCAATCGCCTGATCTGGTGGTGGCCAGCGGTGATTTCACCCAGCGCGGCACGGCCGAGGAATTCGGCCAGGCCCGCGCGTTTCTTGACCTCCTCACCGCTCCGGTTTTCGCTGTTCCCGGCAACCACGATGTACCAGCGGTCAACATCGTTCGTCGGCTGCTGACGCCCTACAGCCTCTATCAGCGCTACATTGCGGCGGACCCCGAGCCGTTTGTCGAGATGGGCGGCGTCGCCGTTGCGGGCCTCAAGACGTCGCGGCGGGCTCGCTTCGAGCTGAACTGGGCGCATGGCTCGATCAGCAGCGCACAGCTCACGCGGCTCGCGGCCACTTTTGAGCGAGCCTCCCCGGGTGCCGTGCGCGTGGTTGTCGCCCATCACCCGTTGCTCGAACCGGAGGTCCAGCCGGCTGTTGCCATGCAACCCGTGCGCAAGGCAGAAGCGGCCCTGAAGGCGTTCCAGGCTCTAGGCGTGCGGCTGGTCCTCTCAGGCCATTTCCACCTGTCTTACGTTCGCCGTCACCGTCCCAATGAAATACGGGAGGGAGTCCCGCCGGGTCCGCGCCAGGCGGCCGCAGCGTCTATCCTTGTGGCGCAGGCCTCCTCGACGATTTCGACCCGCTTGCGCGGTGAGCCCAACGCATACAACGTCATCGATATCGGCGGCGAGACCATCGAAGTAAGGGTGCGCGAGTCTCGCGACCGCCGGTGGTCTACACGGGAA
>DATMTK010000048.1:0-2960 GCA_035564755.1 Devosia sp.
GGTGACCGAGCTCACCACCGGCCTCGATCTCGTCGAGCTGATGCTGCGCGTCGCCGCCGGCGAGAAGCTGCCATTGCAGCAGAAAGACGTTCCACTCAACGGCTGGGCCCTCGAATCCCGCCTCTATGCCGAGGACCCCTACCGCAACTTCCTGCCCTCCACCGGCCGGCTGACCCGTTACCGCCCGCCGGCCGAGGAACAGGACGCGGCACACGCCGTCCGCAACGACACCGGCGTCTACGAAGGCGCCGAAATCTCGACCTTCTACGATCCGATGATCGCCAAGCTCTGCGCCTGGGCGCCGGATCGTGCCGGCGCCATCGCCGGCATGCAGGAGGCGCTCGACCAGTTCGAGGTCGAGGGCGTCGGCAACAACATCCCGTTCCTGTCAGCCGTCATGGCGCAGGACCGCTTCCGTGAGGGGCGCCTCACCACCGGCTACATCGCCGAGGAGTTCCCGCACGGCTTTTCCGGCGTTAAGCTGCGGCCCATCGATCTCACCCATCTGGCCGCGCTCGCCTGCGTCTCCGCCTACGCGCTCGACACCCGCGGCTTCTTCGATGCCGCCACCGTCGCCAACGGCCACGAGGCCCGCCGCGCCGTGCTCATCGGCGACCAGCGGTGGGACTTCGGCGTGCGCGCCGACGGCATCGAGTTCTGGCTCACCGACGCCGAGGGCAAGAAGCTGCTGGTCGAGTCCGGCTGGAAGCCCGGCATGAGCCTTGCCATCGCCCGCATCGACGGCGAGTTGCACCATGTCCGCATCGATCGCGTCACCGGCGGCTGGCGGCTGCGCTGGCGCGGCGCCGACCTCGTCGCCCGCGTCCTGCTGCCGCGCGTCGCCGACCTCATGCCGCTGATGCCGGTGAAGGTCCCGCCCGATCTCAGCAAGTTCCTGCTCTGCCCGATGCCGGGCCAGATCGTGCGCATCGACGTCAAGTCCGGCGATGTGGTCGAGGCCGGCCAGCCGCTCGCCATCGTCGAGGCCATGAAGATGGAGAACGTCCTCAAGGCCGAACGCCGTGCCCGCATCAGCAAGGTCCGCGCCGCCCCCGGCGCCGTGCTGGCGGTCGACGAAGTGATCCTCGAATTCGAGGCGGTGTAGATGCCTTCACATCGAGCAAGGTTCGCACCCCCGCCCATCCTCCACGGGCGAGGTGCTCCTCCGTGGGTGTTGCTCGATCGTGCCGCAAGCGCGATGCGCACCCTCCCCCTTGCGGGGAGGGTTGGGGAGGGGGGCGCCGATGCCCGGTAAGCCTGACGGGACCACCTTTGCCGACTGGGAAAAACTCGCCGCCCGCGAGCTCAGGGACACCCCGGTCGACTCCCTCACCCGCGACTATGGCGGCATCCCCGTAAAGCCGCTCTACCTCGCGGACGATGCCCGCGATCCCGGCTTGCCGGGCGCCGAGCCCTTCACTCGCGGCGTGCGTGCCACCATGTACGCCAATCGCCCCTGGACCATCCGGCAATACGCCGGCTTCTCCACGGCGCGCGAATCCAATGCCTTCTTCCGGCAGAACCTCGCGGCCGGCCAGAAGGGCCTTTCCGTCGCCTTCGATCTCGCCACCCATCGCGGCTACGACAGTGATCATCCCCGCGTGAAGGGCGATGTCGGCAAAGCCGGCGTCGCCATCGATTCGGTCGAGGACATGAAGCTCCTGTTCGACGGCATCCCGCTCGACAAGATGAGCGTCTCGATGACCATGAACGGCGCCGTGCTGCCGGTCCTCGCCATGTTCATCGTCGCGGCGGAAGAGCAGGGCGTGAAGCAGGCCCAGCTCGACGGCACCATCCAGAACGACATTCTTAAAGAGTTCATGGTGCGGAACACCTACATCTATCCGCCCGAGCCGAGCATGCGCATCGTCGGCGACATCATCGCCTACACCGCGCAGCACATGCCCAAATTCAACTCCATCTCGATCTCCGGCTACCACATGCACGAGGCCGGGGCGACCGCCGTGCAGGAGCTCGGCTATACCCTCGCCGACGGCCGCGAATATGTCCGCGCCGCCATGCAGAAGGGCCTCGACATCGATGCCTTCGCCGGCCGCTTGAGCTTCTTTTTCGGCATCGGCATGAACCTCTTTCTCGAGGTCGCCAAGCTCCGCGCCGCGCGCACCCTCTGGAGCGAGGTGATGACCGGCCTCGGCGCGCGCGACCCACGCAGCAAGATGCTGCGCACCCACTGCCAGACCTCGGGGGTGAGCCTCACCGAACAGGACCCGCACAACAACATCGTGCGCACCACCATCGAGGCCATGGCGGCGGTGCTGGGCGGCACCCAGTCGCTCCACACCAACAGCTTCGACGAGGCGATCGCGCTCCCCACCGAGGCCTCGGCCCGCATCGCCCGCAACACCCAGCTCATCCTGCAGCACGAGAGCCACGTCACCGACGTCGTCGATCCGCTCGGCGGATCCTACTACGTCGAGGCGCTGACCGCCGATCTCGTCGGCCACGCCCGCGCGCTGATGGACGAGGTCGAAGCGGCGGGCGGCATGACCGCCGCCGTGCAGGCCGGTACCCCCAAGCAGGCGATCGAGACCGCCGCCGCGCTGCGCCAGGCCCGCATCGATCGCGGCGAGGATGTCATCGTCGGCGTCAATCGCTACCGGCTCGACACCGAGCCGCCCGTCGCCTTCCGCGAGGTCGATATCGCCAAGGTCCGCGACGAGCAGGTCGCCCGCCTCGCCGAAATCCGCCGCACCCGCAGTGCCGCCCGCGTCAAGGAAACACTGGAGGCCCTCACCGCGGCCGCCCGCAGGGGTGGCAACCTGCTCGCCGCCGCCGTCGAGGCCGCCCGCGCCCGCGCCACGCTGGGCGAAATCTCTTCGGCGCTCGAGGTCGCCTTCGGTCGCCACACCGCCGTCACCCGCGTCATTTCCGGCGTCTATGCGCAGAGCTACGAGGGCGACCCGCAATACGCCGCGATCCGGCGCCGGCTCGCCGCGTTC
>DATMTK010000049.1:0-44597 GCA_035564755.1 Devosia sp.
TGTTGGGGCCGAGTTTCATTCTTTACTCTTATAAGGCTTTCCGGATCACTGGATGGTGACCCGAGCCTGATACCGCCTGCCCCGGCTGCCGAACTTTGTTGCAGATCAAACTTGTCCAACGCTTTCGGTCATGACGCGCGCCACGCCCGGCCACACTGATCGTTCTCTTGCGGCCTCCGTCTCAACATCTTTGGCCTGTGCGTGCCGATTGCTCGTCGCCGTCGCGCGACCCTGGCTTATTCATGGCTGAGCATGGCTCGATCTTCTTGAAACGGTCGTTGAGTGCTCCGACGAAGATCACTTCGAGCTGGTCTCGACTGGCGCTCGAGGCGAGATCCAGGCGTTGTCATGGACTTCAAACTTACCGATGACGTTGCCACACGGCCCTCGGCGGGCAGCATCCATCGGCGGCGCTCGAGTTCAGATTGAGCGAGATCAAGCATCTCATCGCGCCAGCGCTCACAATGCTCTTATCTACCATTGGAGACGAAGATGGACGAGAAGGGAAACTCGACTTGGCAGGCCGTGCATGAGGAAATCCAGACCACCGGAGCTCACCTGCTCAAGGAAATTCATCGCCTGATCGCCGAGGGCAATGTTCGCAAGCTGGTCGTCAAATCCAGCGATGGCCATGTCTACCTGACCATTCCACTTACGGCCGGGGCGGTTGCCGGGGGTATCCTGACGTTGGGAGCGCCGTGGCTTGCTATTCTTGCCGCCCTCGCAGGGCTCATTGCCGATGTGAAAATCGAGGTCACTCGCGAGGCGCCCCCGCCGGCCGACGCCTTCACCAAGACCGATAACCCAGCCCCCATCCCGCCGACCGAGACGCAACCTTAGGCGAGTGCGATAAAGAAGTGCAGGCGGCGCACGTTGCGCCGCCCGCGCCATTCGCGCCGAGCAGAACTATTGTGCGACGTAGCCGCCATCGACCAGGTGGTAGCTGCCGGTGATGAACGACGCGCGCTCCGACAAGAGGAAGCAGGTCAGGGCCGAGACCTCTTCAGGCCGACCCAGACGCTGCATCGGGTGCAGACCCGCGACGAACTTGAGCGTGTTCTCGTCGAGATTCTTGGACAGCAGCGGTGTATCGATGAAGCCGGGGCCAACCGCGTTCACGCGCACGCCTTTGGTGGCATATTCCATCGCCGCCACGCGGGTCATCCCCAGGATGGCGTGCTTGGCCGAGGTGTAGGCCACAGCATTCGTAAACCCGACGCTTCCCAGTATCGATGCCATGTTGACGATCGACCCGCCGCCAGACTTCATGATGGCGGGGATCTCGTATTTCAGTCCGTAGAAGACGCCATTGAGATTGATGTCGATCACCGTCTTCCAACCATCGAGAGGGTAGTCGGCGGTGGCGGCTGAGGGGCCGCCGACGCCGGCGTTGTTCACGGCAAGGTGCAGCCCGCCGAAGGTCTTCTGGGCGAACTCGACCATTGTGGCGTTCTGGGCCGCATCGGCCACGTCGAGCGAGAACCCTGCGGCTGTTCCACCAAAGTGCTGCACCGCGGCGACGACCCGGTCGATACCTCCCCTATCGCGATCGGCGACGACCACGCGTGCGCCGTTGCTCGCAAGTTCCTTCACGATTGCCTCGCCAATGCCGGAGGCACCTCCGGTCACGATCGCAATCTTTCCGTGAAAATCAGCCATGGGCTGCCTCCTCTAGAATAATGCTCGTCTGCTAGATCGAACGGATCAGCGGCGCCTTGACCGCAGTCAAATGGCGACGCCCTATCCTCGCATGCGGGTGGCTGCCTGAACGTACTTGCGTGCCACAGCCGCGATCTGAGCATCGGACGGATGATCCATCGGTTCGATCCCCCAGATCTTTTTGGCAAGCGCCGGATAGTGGTCGCTGATGTACCCGGCAAGCTCGGTTCGCGCCGTTCCGGGCCCCACGATGACGAATCCGCGAAAACCGGTCAGGAAGCCCGCTACCTTGTCCAGGAACGCCTTGTCGGGACGCGCCTTGCCGAGATGAACATTGTCGGCCCGGCGATGGATATGCGCAGGCGCATGCGCATCGTGAACCACAAGTTCGTCGACGCTGTCGGCAGAAATACCAAAGATGCGGGCCTGGCGATGATCGATCCATACACAGCCGCGGGCATGTTCCATGAGCTACTCCGTTCTTTCTGAGTTGATTGGGCAGTTGTCGACGATGTCGAACCTTTACGTCAGGCGCGCAGCGGGTTGTCGACGTAGACGCCGTGGCGATCGTCCCAAAGGATGCGGCCGTTTCGTGCAAGGAGCGCCAGGATACCGTCGGCGATCATGCTGCGATGCGCCGGATCGAGGTTGGTACTGAGCCCCAGGACGTCGGCGACACTTTCAGAGCTCAACCCTTTCTGGTGCTCGGTGAGGAGCGCGACGACGGCGTCCTCGATGTACTGAAGACCGAGCTGGGCGCGTTCGCGCTGCGGGAGGTCTCTCATGCTGCACCTTTGCGCATTTCAGCCGCGGCAATCTGCTGTTTCACGGCGACGAAACTGTCAGGGCTGACAGACATCGAATCGATGCCGCAATCCACCAGGAACTGCGCAAATTCCGGGTGATCGCTCGGCGCCTGTCCGCAAAGTCCGATCTTTGCGGTTCCGGCGTGAGCCTCGGTGATGGCCCGCCCGATCATCCACTTGACTGCCTCGTCCTGCTCGTCGAACAGACTGGCGAGCTCGCCCGAGTCACGATCGACGCCGAGGGTAAGCTGCGTCAGATCGTTCGAGCCGATGGAGAAGCCGTCGAAACGCTCTGCGAATTGCTTGGCAAGAATGACGTTCGAGGGGATCTCGCACATCACATACACCTGCAGGCCGTCGGCACCACGCTTCAGCCCGTTCTGCTCCATGACTGCCAGGACCTTGTCCGCCTCGCCGACCGATCGGCAGAAGGGGATCATGACGACGACGTTACTGAACCCGAATGACTGGCGCAGGCGCTCTATGGCTCGGCACTCGAGCGCAAAGCCCTCGCGATACTTGGGCGAGTAGTAGCGGGACGCCCCGCGAAATCCCAGCATCGGGTTCTCCTCCGCCGGTTCGAACTGGCGTCCGCCCACGAGACCGGCGTACTCGTTGGTCTTGAAGTCGCTCATCCGGACGATGACCGGCTGCGGGTAGGCGAGCGCGGCAATCCGGGCCAAGCCGCGCGCCAGCCGGTCGACGAAGTATTCGGCCTTGTCGGCGTAGCCTTCGGTCAGCTTTGCGATCTCGGCCTTGGCGGCCTCATCCTTGAGCTCCTCGAATTTGAGCAATGCCATCGGATGGACGCGGATGGCATTCGCAATGACGAATTCCATACGAGCGAGGCCGACCCCGTCGGCCGGAAGCCGCCACCAGCGGAAGGCCGCACCAGGATTGGCGAGGTTCAACATCAGGTGAGTGCGTGTCTTGGGTAACTGGGTCACATCGAGAGTCAACGTCTCGAACGTGGCTGTGCCCTCGTACACGAACCCTTCATCGCCTTCGGCACAGGAGACGGTCACGTCCTGGCCGCTGTGCAGCACATGGGTAGCGTTGCCGGTCCCAACGATCGCCGGCAGCCCGAGTTCCCGGCTCACGATCGCGGCGTGCGAGGTACGGCCGCCATGATCAGTGACGATCGCGGCAGCCCGCTTCATTACCGGCACCCAATCGGGGTCCGTCGTGGACGTCACGAGAACCGCACCATCGACGAACTTGTCGATATCCTTGACGTCTTCGATCAGACACACCTGGCCGGTGACGACGGCATCGCCGATGGCGATCCCCGAGGCGAGTGTCCGGCCCTTCTGCGAAATCGTGAAGCTGCGCATCTCACCCTCGGTGCGGCGCGACTGCACCGTCTCGGGGCGAGCCTGCACAATGAAAATCTCATCGGTCACGCCATCGCGCGCCCATTCCATGTCCATTGGGCAGCCATAGTGCTTTTCGATTGTCGTCGCCCATCGGGCGAGCTTCAGAATCTCCGCGTCGGAAAGGACGAAGGCCGCACGCTCCGCCTTGGACGTCGGAACGTTGCGCGTCGGCCTCTCGCCTGCCGCGTAGATCATCTTGATGGCCTTTTCGCCCCGTGCCTTCTCGATGATCGGTGTTAGGGCCGGGTTGCCGAGAAACGGCTTGAAGACCACGTATTCGTCCGGGTCGACGGCGCCCTGCACGACGTTCTCGCCCAGGCCCCAGGCGGCGTTGATCAGCACCACTTTGTCGAAGCCGGTCTCGGTATCGATCGAGAACATCACACCGGACCCACCGAGGTCGGAGCGCACCATCTGCTGCACGCCGATCGACAGCGCCACCTTGCGGTGGTCGAAACCCTTGGTCTGCCGGTAACTGATGGCCCGGTCGGTGAAGAGCGACGCGTAGCAACGGCGGCAGGCGATCAGCAGATCGGCCTCACCCCGGATGTTGAGAAAGGTCTCCTGCTGACCAGCGAAGCTTGCGTCCGGAAGGTCTTCGGCAGTCGCGCTCGAACGCACCGCGACCGCAACGCCCTTCTGCCCCGTCCGACGGCAGAGCTCGCGATACGATTCGGTGATCGACGCCGCGAGCTGTTCCGGCCAATTCCCCTGCAGCACCAGCTGGCGTACTGCGCTGCCGGCTTCCGCAAGGCTCATCCGGCCCTCGGTCCAATCGAGGATCAAAGCACCGATCTCGTCGCGATAGTTATTGCCGTCGATGAACGACCAATAGGCGTCGGCCGTGGTCGCAAAGCCGGGGGGCACCTTGATGCCTTCAGCGCCAAGGGTCCGCACCATCTCTCCGAGCGAAGCGTTCTTGCCGCCGACGCGTGCCACATCGCCACGGCTCAGGCCTTCAAACCAATCGATCATGGGGAGTTTCTTGAGCATTCCAAACCTCTCCGCCGCCTTGGCGACATTGCGTGCCGGAACACTGGCGTGCCGCCGACTGCGGGACTTTGATCGGCATCAAATGGAGATCGCGTGGGTCCGGCGATAGTACCGCTGCAACACGGAGGTGCAGGATGAGCGAAAATTCACGTCATGCCTTGGTCGGCGCGATCGGGGGGACCTATATCAGCCTCGCGATCATGGATATCGACGAGTACACCGTCGCGAATTTCGCTCTCCTCAACAGCGCTGACTTCACGAGTCCCATGGAAGCGATTGCACGGTATCTGAAGTCGCTTCCGCGCGTGCCCGACAAGGTCGGTCTTTCGATCGCCGGGCTGGTCAACGGCGAAAGCGCAAGAATGACCCATCTGCCATGGTCATTCGACTGGAACGACATCCGGGCCGTAACGCGCGCCAGCCACATCTGCTTCGTCAACGAATTCGAGGCCCTGGCACTCGCCACCCCGACCCTGAGCAGCTACGATGTTCTGCCGGTCGCGCGCGGCGCGATCAAGCGAACCGCCAATCGTGCCGTTGTCAGTGCCGGCACTGGTCTCGGCGCCGCTGCCCTGGTCTGGACCGGATCGCGCTGGCAAGCGCTCTCTGGCGCCAGCCGCTTTGCCTCCTTCCCGGCCCCCCAGGGCCATGAATTCGACATCCGGACCATCGTGGCTCATGAAGGCTTCGTCGAAGCGGGGCAGATCCTGACTGGCCACGGCATGGTGACGCTATACAAGGCCATGGTGAAGGCGGAGGGTCGCGAGCCCGCCACGCTCACGGCCCCGCAAATCAGCAAGGCCGGCCTGTCGGGTGAGGATCCGGTCGCCGTTCGGGCTCTCGAGTTGATGGCGACGTGGCTTGGCCGCTTTGCCGGCGATATCGCGCTGCATTACGGCGCGACTGGCGGGGTGTATCTCGCCGGCGGCATGCCCTCCAACATTGCTGCGGCGCTGCAGACACGCCACTTCATCGACGCCTTCGAGGGTGTCGGCGAGCGGCGCGAGTACCTGGCGGATACGCCTGTCCAAGTGGTCAAGGCCGGCGCCGATGCAGGCCTAAGGGGTGCGGCCGTTGCGCTGGCCAACAGTCTGCCCGTACGGCCGACAAACGTGCATCGCATGCGGGCCTGACGATGACGCAACTGACCCCGGCGGTCCGCAACGTCCTGAGCTGGTACGATGGTGAGCGGCCCGGCGTGAAGGCAAGCCTTGCGCGACTCCTGATGCATGGTCGCATGGCAGGATCGGGCAAACTCGTCATCTTGCCGGTCGACCAGGGGTTCGAACACGGGCCGGCGCGGAGCTTTGCCGGCAATCCTGCCGCCTACGACCCGCGCTATCACTTTGCGCTCGCAATCAAGGCTGGTCTCAGTGCTTTGGCGGCTCCGCTCGGACTGCTCGCAGCGGGCGCAGATCACTACGCGGGAGAGATCCCCCTAATCCTCAAGGCCAACAATGCCAACAGCCTGGGGACCGTGAAGGACGAAGCCGTCACCGCCTCGATCCGCGATGCCCTCGAGCTCGGCTGCTCGGCGATCGGATACACGATCTATCCGGGCTCCGATCGACAATACGACATGTTTGAAGAGGTTCGTGCAGGAGCCGCCGAAGCGAGGGCGAACGGCTTGGCCGTGGTCGTCTGGGCGTATCCGCGCGGCGGCCAGCTGGATGGAAAGGCCGAAACGGCACTCGACGTCGTTGCATACGGCGCGCACATCGCCGCGCTGCTTGGCGCACACATTATCAAGGTCAAGGTACCGACATCGTTGATCGCCGAGCCGGAGGCCAAGGCCAGCTATCCTGATGGCGCGGGCTACGGCCACCTGTCCAGCCGCATTGAACATGTCATGCAGGCGGCGTTCAATGGTCGGCGCCTCGTGATCTTCTCTGGCGGTCCGGCGCGTGATGATGCGGCGATGCTTGCTGAGGTGCGAGGCGTCCATCGTGGTGGCGGCCACGGCTCGATCATCGGCCGCAACGCGTTCCAGCGACCGCATGAGGAAGCGCTCAAGCTGCTCGACCGCGTGATCGCAATTCATCTCGGAGAGGACGCCTGATGCTTCCCGTCCTGACGGTCACCCTCAATCCGACCGTTGATGTAACAACGTCGGTCGACGCGATGAAGCCCCTGCAGAAGCTGCGTTGCGCGAAACCGCGGCTCGACCCTGGTGGCGGCGGTCTCAACGTCTCCCGTGCCATCAAGGAGCTTGGCGGAGAGAGCCGCGCCTTCGTCGCCCTCGGCGGCGAGACCGGAACCCAGTTGCGGCATCTGCTCGACCATACCGGATTGATGATCGACTACTGGCCACTCGTCAGCGAAACGCGCATCTCGTTTACAGTGATCGAGGAGGCGACTGCACTGCCATATCGCTTTGTGCTGCCGGGGCCGGAAATCTCCCCGTTCGAGGCCGATCAGATCCTACAGCATCTGGGCAAGCTCATCGAGCGCTACACGGGATACGTCGTGGCGAGCGGCAGCTTGCCGCCTGGTGTTCCGGACGACTTCTACGCAAGGCTCGCCCGCAAGACACGAGACCTCGGCGGCCGCTTCGTGATCGACTCGCACGGCAACCCGCTACGTGCCGCCACCAAGGAGCAGCCTTATCTCGTCCGCCTCAATCATCTCGAGGCGCAGGAGCTGCTCGGAGGGAACGCTGATACCGCCGCGCATCTGCTCGCATCCGAGCTGGTCGATCGCGGTCTCACCGAAGCCGCGATCGTGACCATCGGCGAACGCGGGGCCATCGTCGCTACGCATGGTCGCCGCATCGAGATCCGGCCACCGAAGGTCAAGGTTCGCAGCGGCGTAGGGGCTGGAGACAGCTTCGTCGCCGCCCTGGTGACTGGCCTGGCCAGCGGGTGGACGATCGAGGATGCGGCCCGTTATGGGGTCGCAGCAGCCGCAGCAGCGGTCACCACCGAGGCAACCGAGCTCTGCAAGCGGGAAACCGTCGAGGCGTTCTACGCGCAAATTTCGAAGCCCAAACCGGCCCTTGAGCGGCATCAAGGCGCGACCTCGCTCCAAGCCGCAGTCTCGATCCTGTAGTCAACGACGGAGGGCGCCATGAACGTCGCCGATGTGATGAGCAAGACCGTTATCACCGTGATGCCCGGCCACAGTGTGCGGCACGCGGCACAAATCATGCTCGACAACCATGTGAGCGGCCTGCCGGTCGTGGATGGCGACGGAAGCGTGGTGGGAATCCTCACCGAGGGTGACCTGCTGCGCAGGGTAGAGTACGGTCTGACTGGAGGCCGACCGCACTGGGTCGAGGCCACATCGCCGGAAGGCGCAGCACGCGACTTCGTGCGTAGCCGCGCCTGGCGAGTTGGAGACGTGATGAGTACCCCGGTCGTGACGGTGACGGAGACAACATCTTTGGCTGACGTTGCGGTGCTGTTCGGCACCCGCGGCATCAAGCGTGTCCCAGTGCTGCGGGCCGGTAAGCTCGTTGGCATTGTCAGCCGCGCGAATCTGCTCCACATCATCGCCAGCGCCAAGCCGGAGAAGATCGCTGCCGGAGATGAAGCGCTGGAAATCAGCGCCAATGCTCGCCTTCGTGATGCGGACACAATCTTCCACATCCGGCCACAGGTCACCGTCGTTGATGGAGTCATCCATCTCTGGGGTCAGGTCAGGTCTGACGCGGAGCGCGACGCGGCACGCGTGGCCGTCGAAAACATCGAAGGCATCAACGGGGTGGAAGACCATCTCGCCGTGGTTCAATCGGCCTGACGCTTTCAGCCGATGACCATCCGCAACCTCGAAGCAACTCTAGCGCCAAAATCGGTGACGCTGGTCGGGGCGACAGCGCGCGTCGGCGCCGTCGGACGGGTCGTTCTCGAGAATGTTCGCGCGGGCTTCGCCGGATCGATCTATCCGGTCAACCCAAAGTATGACGAGCTCTTCGGCCTCAAGTGCTATCGCTCGATCGCCCAGTTGCCCGAGGCTCCCGATCTCGCCATCGTCATGACTCCGGCCGCCACCTTGCCGAAGGTAATCGCTGACCTTGGCGCGAAAGGCACCAAGGTCGCAGTCGTCCTGTCGGCCGGCGTCGCCGGCGAGCTCAAGCAGGCGGTGCTGGATGCCGCCCGCCCGTATCTTCTCCGGGTCATCGGCCCGAACACCATCGGCCTGCTTGCTCCGCATGTCAGCCTCAATGCGAGCTTTGTGCACCTGCCCCCGATCCCTGGTCGGCTCGGTCTCATCTCGCAGTCGGGCGCCATGGTTTCGTCCATCGTCGACTGGGCGGCGTCCGAGGGCATCGGCTTCTCCCACATCTATTCGCTCGGCGACATGGCCGATGTGGACGTCGGCGATTGTCTCAACGTACTCGCGGCCGACACGCAGACCTCGGCCATCCTGATGTACCTGGAGACGATTCCGGCCCCGCGCAAATTCATGTCGGCGGCGCGCGCCGCGGCGCGTACGAAGCCGGTGATCGCCGTCAAGCCGGGGCGCCACGTCGAGGCCGCCAAGGCGGCCGCGACACACACGGGCGCTCTTGCCGGCGCCGATAGGGTGGTCGAAGCCGCGCTTCGGCGGGCGGGGATTATCCGGGTCGAGGATCTGGCCGATCTGTTCGACGCTGCCGAAATCACCGGGCGTTATCGGCCGATGCAGCGAGCTCGGGTCGCGATCGTCACCAATGGCGGCGGCGCGGGCGTACTCGCGGTCGACAAGCTCATCGATGAACACGTCTCGCTCGCGACGCTCACGCCGGAAACAATGGCGGCACTTGACAGCGCCCTGCCCTCGACCTGGTCCCATGCCAATCCGATCGACATCATCGGCGATGCGCCGCCGGAGCGCTATCGGACGGCGGTTCGGGCGGCCGCGCTCGACCCTAATGTCGATGCGCTGCTGGTGATGAACTGCCCCACCGCGCTCGCTGATCCCTCTGCGGCGGCGGCGGCCGTCGCTGCCGAGGCCAGCCACGGCACGATCAACGGAAAACCTGTCCTCGCCTGCTGGCTCGGGCGCAAGACGGCGGAACCTGCCGCCGATCTGCTGCGTGCCGCCGGTATCGGCGTGTTCCGGGCGCCGGCTGAGGCAGCTCAAGCGGTCTCACTGCTCACGCGCTGGTCGCTGTTGCGCGAAGAGATGCAGCGTGTGCCGCCGGAACACGGCGCCCTGTCTGTCGACAAGGATGCAGTAGAAATCTTGCTTCATGAGATCGCGACCGAGGGACGCTTGCTTCTGACCGAAGATGAAGCCAAGCAGGTCCTCGCAGCCTATGGCGTTCCTGTCCCCGAGACGATCTTTGCCGCCGATCCCGGCGCCGTCGAAACGGCGGCGGCGAAGCTGCTGGGCTCGTCAGATGCAGTGGTCGTCAAAGTCCGCTCCAAGCAGATCTCGCACAAGTCGGACATCGGCGGCGTCAGGCTGAACCTCAGGAGCGCGACCGAAGCGCGCGACGCTGCCGCAGCGATCACCTCGAGACTGCGCTCGAGCACCGTGCCGCTCTCCTTCGAGGGTTTCACGGTGCAGCCGATGATCCGACGTCAGAACGCCACAGAGTTGCTCGTGGGGATGTCGACCGACCCCCAGTTCGGCCCGGTCGCTGTATTCGGAGCCGGCGGCACTTCCGTCGAAGTGGTCGCCGATACCGCAACCGGGTTGGTTCCGCTCGACGACGTCCTGGCTGGTGATCTCATCGACAAGACCCGCATCGCGCGCGTTCTCGCCGGCTATCGCGACCAGCCGGCGGCCAACCGGAACGCCATTGTTGCGTCTTTGATGGCGGTCTCCCAGCTCGCGATCGACTTTCCGATGATTCAATCCATCGATATCAATCCTCTCCTCGCCGATGCCGACGGCGTGGTCGCGCTCGATGCGCGCATCGCCATCGATCCGGCAAAAGCCGCCCTTCCGGCGCCGAATCCGGCGCTCGCCATCCGGCCATATCCGGCAGAGGAGTTCCGCATCGTCCGCCTGCTGAATGACAAGGTGTTGCTGCGGCCGATCAAGCCATCGGATGCCGAACTCTATCCCGGCTTTCTGTCGAAGATGGACCCGGAGGACATGCGGCTGCGCTTCCTGGTGCCAATGCGGACCTTGTCGCATGAGACGTTGGTCCAACTGACGCAGCTCGACTATGATCGCGACATCGCCTTCATGGCGCTGGGCAACAACGGAACCGAGCTCCTGGGGATGGTTCGCTACTCCTCCGATCCTGACGGCATCAGGGCGGAATTCGGTGCTCTGGTCCGCAGCGACCTTAAGGGGCACGGCCTCGGGCGGGCGATGATGGAAATGCTGATCGACTATGCGGGGCGGCAGGGTCTGCACGAGCTGTTCGGGCGGGTCCTGCGCGAAAACACAAGCATGCTCGCGCTCTGCCACGAACTGGGCTTTGTCGAGGCCGCCGACGACGAACTCCGCCTGCTGAAGGTTACGCTGCCGCTCCAAACCTGACCGACGGCCCCAGCAGACTGATCCGCCGCTTCACCAGCTCCGACGCCGCCACATAGGCAACGACGATCGCTCCTGTCGTCTCGAGCAACGGGAACGGCAGAGGCACGAATCCCATGATCGAGTTGACAATCGGGACAAACGGCAGGGCCACGGCCACCGCCGCGACCGCCAAGGCCACCCCAATGAGCAGCCGCGATGGCAGGCTCTCGAAGAATGGCTTGCGCGTCCGCATCACGGCAATCACCGCGAGTTGGGTCAGCAGTGACTCCATGAACCAGGCCGTCTGGAACAGGCTCGCGGATGCATGGAATACTTGTAGCAGCACCAGGAATGTGATGCCGTCAAAAACCGAACTGACCAGGCCGAAGCCGAGCATCGAACGGATGAGCGCGCGAAAATCCCACTGGCGTGGACGCGCAAGCAGCTCAGCATCGATACGGTCGGTCGAGATTGCCAGCATCGGCAGGTCCGCCAATAGGTTGTTGAGCAGCACCTGGGTCGCCAGCATCGGCAGGAACGGCAGCAGGATTGACGCGGCGGCCATCGAAATCATGTTGCCGAAATTCGAACTGATGGTGATCCCGATATACTTGATCGTGTTCCCGAATGCCGTCCGCCCGGCAATGATGCCGTCGAGCAGAACCTCGAGATCCTGCTTGAGTAGGATGACGTCCGCGGCGGCCCGTGCCGCGTCGACCGCGTTGTCCACCGAGATGCCGATGTCGGCCGCACGCAGCGACGGGGCGTCGTTGATGCCATCGCCCATGTAGCCGACCGTATGCGTCGCCTTGAGGGCAGAGACGATCCGCTCTTTCTGGCTTGGCGTGACTTCCGCAAATACGTTGACGTCGGCGATCCTGCGGGCGAAGGCGCTGTCCGCTAACCCGACGAGGTCTGCGCCGACCAAGATCTTCGGCGTCAGGCCAACCGCGCTGGCGACATGTGCAGCAACGTAGCGGTTGTCGCCGCTGATGATCCTGAGCTCGATGCCATTGCGGTCAAGGTCACCGACGATCTGGGCAATACCCGGCTTCAGCGGGTCGGAGAACAGGAGATAGCCGACGAGGCAAAGATCTGACTCGTCGGCCGGACCGCATTTTTGTCCACTGGCTACGATCTTGTTGGCCAACGCGATGACGCGCCGGCCATCCTGTCCCCAGGCGGCAATCTTGTGCCCCTCAGCTGCTCGCCTGGCCTCAGTGAGGGGCCCGACCAATCCGCCACTTGCGATCGTCTCGCACACGCTCAGGACCGAGTCCGTGGCTCCCTTGCACGCAAGAACTTGATCGGCACCGTGGCTGAGCACAACTGAGAGCCGCTTGCGATCGAAGTCATAGGGCACCTCTCCGCGTTTGCTGTAACTGCTGCAGTCCACCTCGGCCTTGCGGCCGAGAATAGCCGTGTCGAGGGCATTCGGCAGCGCCGTCTGCATCGACGAGTTGAGGACCGCCCAGCGCAAGACCTCACTCGAGTCGTTTCCATCCACGTCGATGGCACGTTCAAGGCAGACGTCGCCCACAGTCAGTGTGCCGGTCTTGTCGGTGCAGATCAGATCCATTGTCCCTAGATTCTCGATCGAGACCAGACGGCGTACGAGGACACCTTTCTCGATCAAACGCTTGGCCCCCTGTGACAGGGTAACCGTCACGATCGCCGGCAGCAGCTCAGGCGTGATCCCCACCGCCAGCGCCGCAGCAAACAGAAGCGAGTCGAGCACAGGCCGCCCGAGAAGCACGTTGGCGATCAGCACCAGCGTCACCAGAACGAACATGATCTGCGTCATCAGCAGACCAAACCGCCGCAGGCCACGGGCGAAGCTGGTCTCCGGTTCTGTCGCCGCCAGGGAATTGGCAAGGCCTCCGAATTCGGTCCGGGAACCAGTTTCGGTGACCAGGACGGTTGCCTCGCCGCTCCGCACCGACGTGCCCATGTGAATCCGATTGTCAGCCCTGAGCGGATCGCTGGGCTGGGCGGCGGTCTTGCTCGCCGGAAATGACTCTCCCGTCAGCACTGCTTCGTCGACCTGGAGCGCACTGGCCTCGAGCACGATCGCATCGGCCGGAATCAGGCTCCCCGCCCGCAGTTCGAGAATATCTCCCGGCACGATGTCGGGCGTCTGCACCTCGGCCCTGTGCCCATCGCGGTGCACCAGCACGCTGACCGCAATTCTTCGCCGCAGCTCGGCGACAGCCTTGCTGGCCCGATATTCCTGCGAAAAGCCGAGACCCGTGCTGGCGACAATAATCGTGGTCACGATTATCGCCTCGTCCACCTCGCCCAGGGCGAAGGATAGAATCGCCGCGCCCAGGAGGATCAGCACCATCGGTGAGCGAAACTGTCGGAACAGCACCCCCAGAGGGTGATTGCCATCATCCTCGCGGAGGCGGTTGGGCCCATATTGCACGCGCCGGGCGGCGGCCTCGTCGCCGGTAAGTCCGTTGGCCGATGCCTGGAGGCGGCCCAGAGCGGCCGCGAGTGTTGGGTCAGGCGGAGCCGGCTCGGGGAGCCGCGCTCCGCCATGATCGAGGCCCTGATACGGCACTGCTGGCGCCTAGTTCGAGATGAACCGGTTCAGCGAGTTGTTCCGCAAGATACGGCGGGTCATGCCCCCGAACAACCATTCGCGCATCCGGCTGTGACCATAGCCGCCGATGACCAGGAGGTCGGCATTCCACGACAGCGCCGTGCTTTCGAGGACATCGACGAACCCTTCAGGGTTGGTGATCACTTCGCACGAAGCGGCGATGTCGTGCTTGCGCAACCAGGCAATTAACGCGTCCAGCGAGTCCTTCTCGGCGGCATAGTCTCCCTCGTCGATCGTGACCGCGCGAATCTCCTTCGCGCGCTTCAGTAGAGGCAGCGCATCTGCCACGGCATGCCGGGCCTCACGCGTGTCTTTCCAGCCGATGCAAACCTTGTCCAGTCGGGCCTTCGTGGCGTCATGGGACACATCGATCACCGGCCGGCCCGATGCGACCACGAGCTCGCCCAGATTGGTGGATTGTACCTCCTGGAATGTGGTTGTCGTCTTGGACGCCGTGACGATCAGATCGGCGGTGGCCGCCGCATCGATCAGGGCAGCTGTCGGAGTGGTTACGTAGGCCAGCCATTGCGACTTGATGCTGGCCGGAACGAGCTTGCGAAACGCCTCTTCCGCCCGCTTCAACTGCGTTTCGACCTCAGTCTGCTCCATGGCATAGAGATCGACCGCGACGCCGCCGTCCATGCCCGCGAACGTCAGATCCGGCTGGTCGGCCGCAAGGCCGATCAGCTCGGCGCTGGTGGTTTTCGCCAGATCGATTGCATAGCGAAGCGCCGCCGAATCGGGCGTGGTTACATCGACACTCACAATTATCGAGCGAAGTTCCATTTCAGTCTCCATCGACCCCGGGATGGTGTCTGTCGGAGTTAGCGCTTTCGCGGACTCGCGCCCATTGACGCACGTCAAACAGCGGCCCGACCGATTGGCGTCTGCTTGGCCATCACGAGACCTGCAAGGAGCTCAACATGGCCTACGACCCGATGGCGCCGATGCCGCGCCCGGCATCGCTCAACACATTGCACCGTCAGCTCGACCAGATCTTCTCGGACATGCGGCGGGTCGGCTTCACGCCGATGTCCCTGGACGAAGCGCAATATGACTTCCGCCCGAACGCCGAAGTTCACGAAGCAGAAGGCACCACGACCATTCGAGTGGAACTGCCTGGCGTGAACCTCGACGATATCACCATTGAGGTTACGGACAACGCTCTCGAAATCTCTGGCCACAAGGGGATGCAGTCGGCGATTGTTGATGGTGATCGCTACCGGACCGAGCGAAGCTTCGGCAGCTTCCGGCGGGCCTTTGTGCTGCCCTTCCCGATCGATGCCGATGCGGTCGATGCCGCATTCGACAAGGGTGTCCTGACGATCGAGATCCCGACCCCGGATGAGACCGACGCTGGCACAAAGACCATCGCAATTACATCGTGAGCGCGATAGGCTCCCAAACCTGAGGAGCGGTCGTGCGTGCTATGCGTCTTCATGAGCCGGGGCAGCCGCTTCGGCTCGAAACGATCGACAGGCCGAAGGCCCGTCCCGGTGAGGTCGTGCTGAGGGTCTTGGCTTGTGGCGTCTGCCGCACCGACCTTCACATCGTTGACGGCGAACTCGCTCCGCACCGGAATCCGGTGGTGCCCGGCCACGAGGTTGTCGGCGAAATCGTCGAACTGGGCACAGGCGTCGGCGACCTCCAGATCGGCCAGCGTGTAGGCATTCCCTGGCTCGGTCAGGCCTGCGGCCATTGTCCCTATTGCGTCGCCGGCCATGAGAACCTCTGTGACACCCCGATTTTCACTGGCTACGACCGCGATGGCGGTTATGCCGAGTTCGCGGTGGCCAACGCGACCTTTTGCCTGCCGCTCCCGGATGGCTATGGCGATGCTGAAATTGCGCCGCTGCTCTGCGCCGGCCTGATCGGCTTCCGCTCCTATCGCGCGGCGGGCAATGGGCATGCGCTCGGGCTCATCGGGTTCGGCGCGGCGGCGCACATCATCTGCCAGATCGCGCTGGAAGATGGCCGCCGCGTCTTTGCCTTCACCCGTCCGGGCGATACGGACACTCAGACCTTCGCGCGCGGCCTTGGCTGCCAGTGGGCAGGCGGAACAGACAAGCCGCCTCCCGAGCTGCTCGATGCCGTGATCATCTTCGCGCCGGACGGCGCCCTCGTGCCACAGGCGCTAAAGATGTTGCGAAAGGGTGGGCGGGTGGTCTGCGCCGGCATTCACATGAGCGACATTCCATCATTCCCCTATGCCGATCTGTGGGGGGAGCGCGAAATCGTTTCCGTGGCGAACCTGACCAGGCAGGATGGGCGGGATTTTCTCGAGCGTGCAGCGAGGCAACACCTGAATACGACGATCACGCCCTACCCGTTGGCCGAGGCGAACGCGGCGCTCGCCGACCTGCGGGACGGACGTCTGCACGGTGCGGCAGTGCTCGTCCCGTAGCTCGATTGACCGCGATCAAGGCCGCCGGCCCGTGCGCAAGTAGTTTCCGGAGCAGTTGTACTGGAGGCCCGGATGGACCGCGAACGCATTCAGATTACCCAGCATACCTCGCTCGGCGCCTTGTGGTTTGCCGGTTGGCTCTTCAGCATCGGCTACCTGCAGCTCGACTTCTGGCGCGGCCTGTTGGGACTTATAGTCTGGCCGTATTTCCTCGGTGTCCATTTCGGGCATTGAGCCCGATGCGGCTGGCGAAGTTCTTTGGCCCGACGGCGGGCGTGCTTGCACCGCCAAGCTGTGGCGCCGCCGTGATCGCCGGTGCAGCCTCATTCGCCGGATGCAGTCACCCGCACGATCCGATCAGCGCATTGACGCAAAGCGGGCGGACAGGCGTGATGGCCATCAACCTCTGGATCTTCGTTGCGGCCGTCGACGGTTGGCCTCGGCCCCGGCCTTGGTCGCTTGCCGGCCGCTGCCGCCACACCTACAATCCGGCCCAGTAACTCGAAGATCATCGAGCAATGAATCCAGCAACGCTGCTTCGCCGGCCTTGGACCGCTTATGTGGCGGGATTTGTGCTGGTGTGCATCATCACGCTCCTGCGATACCTCATCCGCGATCTGCTGCCCAGTTCTGCGGTCGGATTGCTGTTCACACCGGCTATCCTTGTGGCGGCGATGCTCGGCGGCTTGATTCCGGGACTTTTCGCCACCGCAGTGGGGGCGCCCGCCGTCTACTACTTCGTCGTCGCCAGAACCGACCCGCTCGGCACGGCCGCCTTCAACGTCGTTCTCTTTCTGGTGGTCGGCGCGACTGTCGCCTGGCTCGGCGACCTTTGGCATCGTGCGCGTACCGATTGGGCAGAAGCACGGGCGGCGCTCCTGAGCCGGGAAGCACACCTCGAGTCCGTGCTCGATACGATCCCCGATGCGACAATCGTGATCGACTCCCGCGGGATCATAACGTCCTTCAATCGGGCGGCGGTACGTCAGTTCGGGTACCAGCCCGAGGAGGCCATCGGCAAGAATGTCAAGATGCTGATGCCGACGCCCTACCGTGAGCAGCACGATGGCTATCTCGCCCGTTACCTAACGACCGGCGAGAAGCGCATTATCGGCATCGACCGCGTCGTCGTCGGTCGTCGCAAGGACGGCTCGACATTTCCTATGACGCTTGCTGTCGGCGAAACCCGTACGGATGACAAGGTCTCGTTCACGGGGTTCGTCCGCGACCTCACCGAGCGGCAGGAGAGCGCTGCCCGCCTCGAGGAAGCGCAAGGCGAGCTTGCGCGTCTCGCCCGGCTCAACGAGCTCGGAGAAATGGCATCCACACTTGCCCATGAGCTCAATCAACCTCTCTCCGCCATCGCCAACTACGTCCAGGGATGCATTAAACTGCTCGCCCAGGTGCCGGAGCACCCGGCCGACCTGATGCGCAGCGCCCTGCAGGAGACAGCGAAGCAATCACTGCGCGCGGGCGACATCATCCGGCATCTGAGGGAGTTCACGACTCGGGGAGCGACCGACAAGACGCCCGAAGACGTCAAGAAGCTCATCGAGGAGGCCGGCGCCCTCGCGCTTGTCGGGTCGCGCGAGCACGGCGTTCGAACGGAGTTCGACTTCGACCCGGTGGACAGCAACGTGCTGGCGGACCGAGTGCAGATCCAACAAGTTCTTATCAATTTGATGCGCAACGCCGTCGAGGCGATGCAGAGCGCCGAGACACGCGAGCTGCTCGTCCGCACGCGGCACGTTCCGGACCATGCGATCTCGGTTGAGGTTTCCGACACCGGGGCCGGAATTTCTGATGAAGTCGCGAGCCGTCTGTTCCAGCCCTTCGTGACGACCAAAGCCGGCGGGATGGGCATCGGTTTATCAATTTCCCGTCGCATCATTCAGTCGCATGGTAGCGATTTGGTATACCGGCGAAATGAACGTGGCGGCGCCACGTTCAGCTTCAGCCTGCCAATCGCCGAGGAGATTTCCAATGGCTAATGCAGACATCGTCGTGCACGTCGTTGACGACGAAGAGCCAGTGCGCACCTCGCTGGCCTTCCTGCTTGGGGCGAACGGATACGCGGTGCGAACTCATGCCTCGGCGGCGGCGTTTCTCAAGATCGCGTCCACGATCAAGAACGGCTGTCTGATCACTGACCTGCGCATGCCCGACATCGACGGCGTCGAACTGCTGCGACGCCTTGGAGTAGCCGGAGAAATGCTTCCCGCGATCGTCGTTACGGGTCATGGCGACGTGCAGATGGCCGTCGAGGCCATGAAGAATGGTGCGATGGACTTCATCGAAAAGCCCTTCAGCGACGATGTGCTGCTCGACTCCATCCGCCATGCGGTCGAGCGCGTCGCGACAGCCGCGGAAAACGAGGACTCCCAGAGGCGCACGCGGGAACGGCTGGCGACCCTCAGCGAGCGCGAGCTCCAGGTGCTCAAGGGCGTTGTGCAGGGCCAGCCAAACAAGGTCATCGCCTATGAGCTCGGCCTGAGCCCGCGGACGGTGGAAGTCTACCGCTCGGGCCTGATGAGCAAGATGCAGGTCAAGAGCCTTGCGGACCTGGTCCGTATGATCATCGGCATCGATCTGGATGGTCTCGCCGGGCCAACTGCTTAAGGCTTGATTTGGCGCAAGGCACCGCGGTGGAAGAATGCGCTATTGCTGCTGGACGCTCACTTGAAGGCGCTCTCCCCGGATCCCATGACCCACGTTCTGCTCGTTGCGCCCGACTCTGATCTCCGGAAGTCCGTAGAATTTGCACTCCAGGCGGAGGGCTACGACGTCACCTCCTGCGCGAGCATCGGCGCCCGGGAGCGGCCACGCTACGACTGCACGATCGTGGACCATCATGCCCTGGGTAACAACCAGCGTTTTGCAGCTGATTTCTGCAGAATATTCAGGCCGGTTATCCTGCTCGCCAACCTCGTGCCGCACCCCCTGTCCCCCTTCGCTTATCGTACGGTGATGAAGCCGCTGCTCGGCGCGGCTCTGACCGACGCCATCCATGACGCGATCGGGCACCGGGCCGCCACTACGTAGTCCCCCTAGTCCCCCGACCGGAATTTCGCCGGCGGACGATCTGCAGCAGTGTCGCCTCACTTCAACGAGGTACACAGAATGCTCACGCAAACGACCTTTCCAATCGCGGCGATCTCGGGCTCGTCACAGGACCCCGACGTCCGCGGACTGCTCACCCAGAGCCAGCCGGGTGCCATGACCTTCTATCCGGTCGACGCCACCATTTACGCACAGGGTGATGAAGCCGGTCCGCTGTATCTCGTCGAATTTGGAACCGTCCGCATCTGCCAGATGACCGCCGACGGCCGTCGCCAGATCACGAGTTTCTGCTACGCTGGAGATGTGTTCGGCCTGGAGCCGGGCAGTGAGCACGAATTCTATGCCGAGAGCGTCGACGGCGCCGGCATTCGCGTGCTTCGCCCCGCCAATGCGGTGGGCTTTGCGCAGAAGCTGCTCAGTATCGCCCTCCGGCGCTTCGCCCGCATGCAGTCGCATCTGGTGCTCCTTGGCCGCCTCAGCGCCAATGAGAAGATAGCGAGCTTCCTGTGCGATCTGCTCGACCGTCAGGATTCCGACGATGTCGTCCACCTTCCGATGCAGCGTGCCGATATCGCCGACTATCTCGGGTTGACCTTCGAGACCGTTTCGCGCGTGCTGCGCGTGCTCAAGGATAGGGGCATCGTCCGCGTAGACTCGGTCGACCGCATCGACGTCGTGGACTACGACGCCCTTCGCAGCCTGACGGATTGACGACAATGGAGTTCCAGATGTCTTCGGATACATCATCCCGGACCCTCCCGAGGCCCAAGGCCAAGATCGACCCGCAGCAGACGCCCTTCGTCGGCAACGAGACCGTCGAGGACAACCTCCACGAAGCGGTCGAGGTGGCGATCTGGACGGTTCTGGGGCAAGGTTGCTCCCCTGTGGTGGTCGAGGTGCGGGACGGGGGCGTGGTTGCCCTCACCGGGACCCTGCCCTCGGAAACACACAGGCGCGACGTTGTTGCCGCAGTCCGCGCGCTCAAAGGTGTCATGTCCGTTGTGGATCACCTCGACATCGGTGCGGACGAGACGGTGGCCACACCGTCGGCGAAAGCCGGCGACATGCTTTATGTCCGTCGCTTCTGCGCCGCCGACGAAACCTCGACTTCCGCCGCGATCCGCCAGGCCATCGGCCGGCTCGCGACGCACTTCGCGGAGCAGAAGATGGCCCCCACCACGCTGGTCGTCATCTACCGCAATCTTCGGCCGCAGACGGTCACGCTCGACATCGCGATGCCCGTCCCCGCGGGCACGACAATGCCAAATGCCGGCACTTTGCGTGTCGCCCGAATGCCTGCTTCCAATGCCTTCGAGACGGTCGCCCAACCTGGTTTCGAGGGCCTGATCGAGGCTGTGACGACGCTCAAGAAGAAGGCCGGCATCCGTCGGAACGACACCGCCGCATTCTGGCAGTCGTTCGACCTCGATCAGGTCCGCCCCTGGACCGGACACCCTCAGGCCAAGGTCCACCTGGCCGCCTAACCCGGCAGTTCCTCTGGAAAGGTCCGACGTTCGAGCCCAGCTCGAACGTTCGCGTGCCAATGACGTTTCGCCTGCGATGTCGCCGGCGCCGCCCGACGAGCGGCCAAGCTCATTCGTGCCGTAGCGCCTGTATCGGATCGAGCCGTGCCGCACCGCGCGCCGGGAAGTAACCGAACGCAACCCCCACGAAGGCCGAGAACCCGAAGGCCAGGAGAACTGAGGTCCAGTCGACGATGAACGGCACCCCGAGGGCTCGTGTCGCCACAAACGACACCAGCAACCCAAGCACGATGCCGGCCACGCCGCCGAACATCGACAAGGCGATCGCTTCGATTAGAAACTGCGAAAGCACTTGCGACTCGCGCGCGCCGATCGCGAGACGGATCCCGATCTCTCGTGTCCGCTCGGTGACCGAGACCAGCATGATGTTCATGATGCCGATGCCGCCGACCAGCAGGCTGATGCCGGCGATTGCCGCGAGCAGCCCGGTCAAAGCGCCCATGACGCTCCCGAGCATCGACGAGATCTGGCGCATGTCCATGACCATGAAGTCGTCGTCTTCGTTGGTGCTGAGATGCCGCCGCTGCCGCATCAGCGAGGTCAGATCCTGTTGCACCTGCCCGATGACGCTCTCGTTCTGAGCCGCGATATAGATGACGGTGACGTTATCGTTGCCCTGGATGCGGTTCTGCACGGTGTGGAGGGGAAGGAAAATCGCATCGTCCTGGTTGCTTCCAAAGCTGCCTGTGCCTTTCTCGGCCAGCACGCCAACCACCTTGCAGACGAGCGACTTCAGCCGCAAGGTTCGGTCCAGCGGATCACCGGTGCCGAACAGATCGTCAGCCACCGCCTTGCCGACAATGCAGGTCGCTGCACCCGACACCAGTTCTGCGTCGCGGAACGTCCGTCCCTCGGCCACCGGCCACTGCCGGGCGACGAAGAAGTTGTTGTCGACGCCGTAGACCTCTGTGTAGTGCTTGGTCGAGCCTACCACGGCCGTCATCGACGTTGCAGCAAGCGGGGCCACGACGTCGATCGATGCGATCTGGCGGCTGATCGCTTCTGCGTCGGCGCTATGGAAGTTCGGCGCCAGCAGTCCGTTTGGCCCTTGCGAAAGCTGACCGGGGCGAAGCACCAGCAGGTTGCTGCCCAAGCTGGAGATTGAGCTGCTGACCTGCGAGGTTGTGCCTTGCCCCAGCGTCACGAGGGCAATCACTGCCGCGACGCCGATCGTGACGCCGAGCAAGGTCAGGACGGAACGCATGGCGTTCCGCCAGATCGTTTCCAAGGCAAGCTTTAGAGTTTCAAGCAGCATTGGCCGCTCGTGCCGGTTCGCTCACGGCCCGGCCGTCGACGATCCGGATCCGCCTCGAGCAAAAGGCGGCCATGTCCGGTTCGTGCGTCACCATGACGATGGTGATACCGTCGTTGCCGTTGAGATCGACGAGCAGCTTCATCACCTCATTGGCCCTTTCGGTGTCGAGATTGCCGGTGGGCTCGTCGGCCAGGAGCAGCAATGGGTTGGTGACGATGGCGCGCGCGATGGCCACGCGCTGCTGCTGCCCTCCCGACAGCTCGGATGGAAGATGATGCTCGCGGCCCGCCATTCCAACGCGGCCAAGGGCGGTGCGGGCCAGCCGGCGCCGCTCGGTGGGAGCGATACCGCGATAGATCATCGGCAGCTCGACGTTTTCGAGTGCGCTGCTCTGAGGCAGCAGATTGTAGCCCTGGAACACGAAGCCGACGAAGTTGCGCCTCAGGAGTGTACGCTGCTGGCGCGAGGCCTTCTCCACGGGAACTCCATCGAACCCGTATCGCCCCTCGGTTGGGGTATCGAGATAGCCTACGATGTTCATTGCGGTCGACTTGCCGGACCCACTGGGGCCCATCACCGCAACGAACTCACCGTGCTCGATCCTGAGATCCAGGCCGTCGAGCGCACGGACTTCGGCCTCGCCTTTGCCGTAGACCTTGGTAATTCCCTCGAGTTCGATCAGCGGCGTTTCCATGGTCAGTGGTCCTTGACCCCTGTCACCACGGCCTCGCCGGCCTTGAGATCGCCGGAGACGATCACGGTACGAGTCCCGTCGGTGAGGCCGGTCAGGACCGCCACCGGACGCGTAACGCCATCGCGCAGGACGAAGACCCGCTGCTGACCCTGGGGCGCGGCAGCCTCCCCCTTCGGCAAGAATCGCAGGGCTGCGTTAGCCACCGTAAGGACGCCGGTCGCATGGTCGGTCTCGATGCTCGCCGTCGCTGTCATGCCCGGGCGCAATGCACCAGTCGAATTGTCCACCGCGATGACTGCCGTGTAGCTGGTGACGCCATCGCTCACCTTCGGGGATTGACGCACCTGTGAGACCGTCCCTGCGATCGACTTGTCGGGCGCCGACTCGACGGTGAACCTGGCACTGTCACCAAGCTTGACCTGGGTAACGTCGGCTTCGTCCACATCGACGTCGACCTCGACCGATTTGAGATCGGTCGCCAGGTAGAACAGCGGCGTGGTGACAAGTACCGTGCTGACCGTCTGTCCGGGCTGGGCATTGACGTCCAGCACCGTTCCATCGATCGGCGAAACGATCGTGGTCTTCTGGTAGTCACTTACGGCCCCGGAAAGATCGGCCTCAGCCATCCTGAGCTCCGCATTCGCTGCCATCAGATTCGCGCGCGCCCGGTCGAGCCCTGTCGTTGCGAGCTCGAGGTCCTTGTTCGTCACCACCTCGCCGACAGGAAGGTGCTGTGCGCGTCGCAACGCAGCTTCGGCATCGGTTACCGCTGTTTCGGCGGCATCACGGTTTGCCGCCTGAGCATCGACGGTCGCCAGTGCATGCTTGCGCTTGGCCTCGTAGTCGACGGGGTCGATGTGCGCGAGCGGCTGCCCGACCCTCACCGTGTCGTTGTAGTTCACGTCGACCGACAGGATCGTGCCGTTGATCAGGCTCGATACACCGATCGAATGAGTCGGTTCGACGGTTCCGGTGGCGACCAGCGAAACCGTGAGGTCGCCACGCGTCGCGGTGTCAGTCGCATAAGTCGGCACCGCACTCGCCTGCCAGGTTCGCCAGCCCCAGAAGATACCCGCGGCCGCGGCGACGACGACCACACCGACGGCCGCCCAGCGGACGAAACGCCGCGTCCGGCTGCGGCGGTCTTCGGACGCAAGAACTTCGGCAACGTCGAGTCGCTTGAGCATGGTCGCACCCCGTCAGGAATGTCTGTTGCTTAGTCGATCGGCGCGTCACCACGCTTGACCTGGGTCAACACGGCGAAGGTGCAACTTTGACCGCGCTCAAATGCTGCCGGCACGGCTGGCCTACTCTGCCGTCCTCAAGCGGAACGGCCGGGGTTGTCCTGGTCGTTTGTTCAGCACTTTTCACGGGGATGCCACCATGGCCCACAAGCAGGTCCTTTTCCGGTCCGAAGCGCGCGACAAGGTGCTGCGCGGCGCGAGTCAACTCGCCGACGCCGTGCGCGTGACGCTCGGCCCGCGGTCGAAATCCGTGCTGATCGAGAAGAAGTGGGGCTCGCCACTCGTCTGCAATGACGGCGTGACCATCGCCAAGGAATTCGACCTCAAGGATGCTGAGGAGAATCTTGGCGCCCACATGCTGCGGCAGGCGGCAGAGAAGACGTCCGAGGCCGTGGGCGACGGGACCAGTACCGCGACGGTACTGGCACACGCCATCTTTGCCGACGGTGTGCGCAACGTCGTTGCCGGTGCGAGCGCCATCGACATCAAACGCGGACTCGATCGCGGGACGCGGCGCGCGGTGGCCGCGCTCAAACAGCTTTCGCGTCCCGTGGCGAGCCGCAGGGAAAAGGAGCAGGTCGCAACCATCTCGGCGCACAATGATCCGGATATCGGCACTATGATTGCCGACGCCATGGACAAGGTCGGCGACGATGGCGTCATCACGGTGGAAGAAGCCAAGACCATCGAGACCACCCTCGAGGTCGTCGAGGGGATGCAGTTCGATCGCGGCTTCATCTCACCCTATTTCGTAACGAACCCCGAACGCATGGAAGCGGTGCTGGAAGACGCCCTCATCCTGATCGTCGATGGCAGGGTGAGCGTGCTGAACGACATGCTCAATCTGCTGGAAGCCGTCGCCAAATCCGGCGCGCCGCTGCTGGTGATTGCCGAAGACATCGAGGGCGAGGCCCTGGCCACGCTGATCGTCAACAATCTGCGCGCGACCTTCCGCAATTGCGCCGTCAAGGCCCCCGGCTTCGGCGACCGGCGCAAGGCCATGCTCGAGGACATCGCAACGCTGGCCGGCGGCCGGGTCGTCTCGCACGATCTCGGCATGAAGCTCGAGAATGTGACGCTCGATATGCTCGGCAAGGCCAAGCGCGTGGTGGTCGACAAGGAGAGTACCACAATCGTCGGCGGGGCGGGCACGAAGACCGCGATCAGCGGGCGCGTCGAACAGCTTCGCCGCGAGATCACCAAGACCACCTCGGATTATGACAAAGAGAAGCTGCAGGAGCGCCTTGCCAAGCTTGCCGGCGGCGTTGCTGTCGTCCGTGTCGGCGCGCCGACGGAGGCCGAGATGAAAGCGCGCAAGGATGCGCTCGACGACGCCATCAGCGCCACCAAGGCGGCGGTTGCCGAGGGGATCGTCCCAGGTGGCGGTCTCGCCCTCATCCGCTGCGCGGCAGCACTCGATGACGAGGCGAATAAGAGCGAGGGCGACGAGCGCACTGGAATCCTGATCCTTCGCCGTGCCATCGAGGTGCCGGCGCGGCAGATTGCGGAGAACTCTGCGGTCGATGGCGGCGTGGTTGTCGCCCAGATGCTGGGCGGCCAGGGCAATGTCGGTTACGATGCTGCCAAGAAAGCTTACGTCGACATGATCGAGGCCGGCATTATCGATCCGACCAAGGTCGTCCGCTTGGCTCTCGAAAACGCCGTGAGCGTCGCCAGCATTCTGCTTCTCACCGAAGCCACAATGACCGAAATTCCGGAACGGACACCTGAGCGCCTGCCGGCCGGGGCTGAGCTCTGACGGCCAACCCGATCCCCCAGGAAACACCAGTACAATCTCTGGTATGTCGGTGCAGCCCTGCTGCTGCTCGCCTTTCCAGGCCTGATTCAGCTATCGCTCGGTCACATCCTCGCCTCACGCGGACCATCACGCCCGCGCACTTCCCCGCCCTCGCCTCCAAACCGGCGGCTCCGGCAGGACAGGCCGGCTAGCGGCCTCACTGCGATCCGCGCTCCTTGACCGGGATCAAGAGTCCTCCCGGCCGGGCATGCCAGGTTCTTGCGTCGATGCGGGATGCGACCTCCCCCGCCGTTCCCATGCCATCGACAGTCGACCTCGCCGCCTGCCTGATGCTCGCCCGCCCCCAACCACCCCGAGCTTCCGGTAGGCGGCTTCTTTCCGTCATGCATGATGTTGCGGATCGGCCGGCCGCCTGCGGGTAACGCCTTCCGTGATCAGCGCGAGGTCTCGGCGCGTCGCCGGATCAGCACATCTACGAGGATCGACACGATCAGAACCACCGCGGTCGCCATCAACTGAATGGCGGCCGGTAGCCCCAGGAGCGCCATGCCGTTGACGATGCCCGCGATCACAATGCCTCCGAGCACGGGATGCAGCGGATGACCGCGGCCACCGAACATGCTGGTGCCGCCGATCACCGCACTGGCGACGACGTAGAGCACGATGGTGCCACCGTCGAAGCTGGTCGACATCGAGCGGAGCCGCGACGCGTAGACGATGCCCCCGATGCCCGCCGTGAACGCGGCCAACATGAAGGCAAGCGTCCGAATCCGCGCCAGGTTGATACCGGCGCGGCGCGCGGCTTCCGGATTCCCGCCGATGGCATAGACGTAGCGACCGAACCGCGTGCGGGTCAGCAGCAGCGACCAGGCCACCAGGATCGTAAAGACGATGGGCACGACCCAGGGCATGCCATTGACCGGAAATGCCGGAACACCGCGGTCGACGTTGGTCAGCAGCACGATCGAAATGCCGGCTGCGGTCGCCAACACCAGCTTCAATAGCGTGAGCGTTGTTGGAGGAACGACAAGGTTTGCCCGACGGCGCTGCCAGTCGCGCCAAAGCACGTTCGCGGAATAAACGGCGAGGACGCAGACTGTCGCGATCCATCCGCCACTCGCTGAGAGCGTCCCGTTGGCTAGGTTGTTGATCGTGTCGTCCGGGATCGGCACGGTGCCGCCGGCGCCCAGGAACTGGATCATCAGGCCCTGGAAGCCGAGCAGGCCCGCAAGTGTCACCACGAACGACGGCAGGCGGAACCGGCTGACCAGGGTGCCCTGTACGAGGCCGAGAAACGTGGCGATGACGAGTGCGACCGGTATGGCGATCCACCACGGCCAGCCGATTTCCGGCTGCACGAGCAGCGTCACCGCCGTGCCCGCAATGCCACCGACAAAGCCGAGCGACAGGTCGGTCTCGGCAAGGATCAGCACGAACGCCTCTCCCATGCCGATGATCATGAAGACGGCCGCCTGCACGAGGAGATTGACGAGGTTGCCTGCTGTCAGGAAGTTTGGATTCTGCGACTGGAATACCAATGCAATCGCAAGCGCGCCGACGACAACCGGCAGCACGCCGGACTGGCCGGCCATTATCCTCGCTAACTGCCCACCGATGAAGGCCTGCAGGCCGATCCCGGCTTTCGGAGCAGCCGCCATCGCCACCGGTGCCGCTTTCTCGTCAAGTCCGTCAATCTCCTTGGGTCGCTCGCCGACATAGGCGCCCCGTGCCGGAACCTCTCGTGACCGTTCGGCGGTTCGGCCCGACTGTCCGAGCGTCATGAGCTCCACGACCATCCGCGGGTCGAAGTCGGCCGCCGGCCCGCTCGCGACCAGCCGGCCGAGCCGTAGCACAGCGAAGCGATCTGCGACTGAGAAGACGTCGTTGAGGTTGTGGGAGATGATGATGACGGCCAGTCCACGGTCGGCGAGCCGACGGACGAGGTCGAGCACCTGGCGCGTCTGCGCCACGCCGAGGGCCGCGGTCGGCTCGTCGAGGATCACCAGCTTCGAGTTCCACATCACCGCCTTGGCGACGGCGACCGACTGCCGCTGGCCGCCCGAGAGCGACGAGACTGGCTCCCGCACCGACTGCAGTGTCGTGACGCTAAGGTCGCCCAACGTTTGGGATGCGGCCTTTTCCATGTCGTCCTCATCCAGGGCGACTCCGTTGATGAGGCGTTCCCGGCCGAGGAACATGTTCTCGACAACGTCGAGATTGTCGCACAGCGCCAGGTCCTGATAGACGACCTCGATCCCGAGGGCCGCTGCTTCCCTCGGATTGCGGATGCGAACGGGGTTGCCCTCCCAAATGATCTCGCCGGCGTCCGGTTCATGGATGCCGGCGATGCATTTGATGAGCACCGATTTTCCCGCGCCGTTATCGCCGACGAGGGCGGTGACCTGCCCCCGTGGAAAATCGAGGCTGACGTCGTTCAGCGCGTGCACGGCGCCGAAGTGCTTGGCAATGGCACGCACGCTCAACAGCGGCGCGTCGCTCTCCGGCTCCGCCATCTCAGCCCCCGATCCCGCGCCGTGCTTACGGCTTGATGTCGGCGGCCGCGCATGCCTTTGCGAGGGCGCCGGCGCAAAGCTTCTTGGCATCGACGAAGCCGTCCTTGACCACCGTCTTGGCCATGCTCGCCGAAGTCACCCAGAGCGGCGTCAGCAACACCGAGGGGACATCGATCTTGGCCTGCGAGTCCGGCGTCTTGCCGTTGATCAGAGCGGCAGGGGGTTGCGTTCCCGAGGCGAGGTAGATGGCGAGGGCCGCGGAGGCCTGCGCCTCGAGGTAGATCGCCTTGTAGACGGTGCCGCACTGGTATCCTGCGAGCACATTCTGCAGGCCGGTCAGCGTGGCGTCCTGCCCCGTGGTCGGGAAGGTCTTCGCCGGCACCTTCAGCGTCTTGAGGTACGAGATCACCGCGTTGGCGTTGTCGTCGTTGGGGACCACGGCCGCATTGATGTTGGAATGCGCCGTGTACTGCTGCTCAAACGTCGTGCGCGCCGTCGCCGGATCCCAGGTGCCGGCCGGCTCGGCAACTTTGGTGTACTTGCCGGAATCGAAGCCTGCCTTCAGCACGCCCATATAGCCCTGCGCGAACAGCGTCGCATTGTTGTCGGTCGGCGCGCCGCGCATCACCAGGATTTGCGGCTTCTGCACCTTCCAGTCGACGAGGCACTGTTCCATGCCTTTGCCGATGAGCGTTCCGACGCCGACATTGTCGAAGCTGACATAGTAGTCGCGCGCTCCGCCCAGGGTCAGGCGATCGTAATCGATCACCGGCACGCCGTGCTGCTTGGCATAGGTCTCGATGGATGCGCCCACGCCCGACGAGATCGGATCGACGACAAGTACCGACGCACCCTGAGAGATCGCCGACTGCGCCTGCGTCAGCTCGGTCGACTCGCTGCCCTGGGCATTGGTGATGATGAACTGGTCGGCCTTGAGGCCGGCGGCGGCGAACGCCTTCTTGAGATAGGGCTCGTCGAATGAGGTGTAGCGGGCCGACGTAGTGGTCTCGGGCAGGAGCACGGCGATCTTGCCCTTGACCTTGCCTGCCAGGTCTTTAAGTGCCGCCATCGCCGAAAAGTCGGCGGTGAACGAGGTCGCCGTGAGACCGGCGGCATTTGCAACCGGCACGAAGCTCGTAGTGGCCATGACGCCGGCAAGGAGCGCGGCGACGGCAGAGTAGGTTCCGGTCCGACGCAGACCGGTGTCCTTATGAACAGTGTTCGACATGGAAACCTCCGATGGGAAAGCGTTCGTTGATTGCGCCCTTGCCGAATACCTGCGCCGTTCGCCGGCGGTTCGCCTTGACCGAGGTCAAGCGGGCTTGTCGTCGGTGAAATTGCGTTCTGAGCTGGCCCGGCTCGCAACGACGAGGTCAAACTCGCCGGCCTCGATGGCCTTGGTTCGCGGAGGGTATGGCCTGTCGGTGGCGCGCCCTGCTCTCAGTCAACCCTGGAGCTCAGGCCAGCTCGGCTATTTTTTCGAGGTATGCCTCGACCTTGTGCTTGGGCATCTTCACCAAGTCCCGCGCCAGTTCGGCTTTCAGGAGCTGCCGGCTCGTCGGGCCGAGGTTGTCGCGAAGAACCCCCAGTGCACGCGGGGCTGCTAGGATCAGAAGCGCACTGCCGCCTTCCGTGTTGACGATCTCCTCGAGTTTCCTGGCGACCGCCTTGAGGAACTTCGTCTCCGCCTCCTGGTGCCAGTCCGGAGAGGCGACGGCGCTCCGCGAGCTGTCATGGGAATCGTAGCTGCGGCCCGGCCGATCGCTGCCGAGGTCGCGTGTGGGCGGATGATGCTCCTCGAGCATGTGCCTGGCGATCAGACGGACATGTCGTATGCTGCTCACGTTCCGGTAGAAGATCGCCTTGCTGCCGTCGCAGACGAGAACCCAGGCTTCGGCTGGCGTGCTGATCCTTGTCACCGCGTCACCCCGCTCAGTTCGAGAAGAACCTGCAACGGCTCAGCGACTCTACGAGATCCCTGGTGACACCCCCGAAGAGCCACTCGCGAAAGCGCGTATGGCCATACCCACCGGCGACGATGAACTCAGCCTTCCGCTCGCCCGCCGCGGCCTCGATCGTTCTGCCCACCGTGTCCTGCGGCGGAACGATGTCGCCGGTTGCCTTGATGCCATGGCGATCGAGCCAGGCGAGGATCGCCTTGAAGCTTTCGTGCTCATCGGGATAATCACCCTGCTCCACCGAGACCACGTAGACGTCCTTGGCTGTCTTCAGAAAGGGTAGCGCGTCGGCGACGGCGCGGCGCGCCTCGCGGCGGTCCGTCCAGGCGATCACGACGTTGCTTGTATTGATCGACTTTGTTCCCTCAGGAACGAGCAGGACGGGTCGTCCGGCGGAAACGATCACTTCGCCGGCGTCGACCGCGTTGCTCCGCTCGGGCGAGATGCGCGTTGGCAGCAGCACCAGATCGGCGGCGATCGACTCGTCGACAAGGAATCCCGTCGGCTGCTGGACAAGGCTATGGAAGGTACCCCGCATGTTCCCGGGGACCGTGGATTGGAACTTCTCCTGCAGCAGGCCCAGCCCTTCATCGATCTCGCCGCGCTGGCGCTGGTAACTCTGAAGCGCGGCCGCGGTTCCCAGTTCTGCGCCGAAGGTTTCCACCAGCGGCTGTGCCGCCGCGGCGGCCGATACGCGTGCGCCGAAGCGCTCTGCGAGCTCGACGGCCGAGCCGAGGACAGCCGTCGCCGGATCTCTCGGGTCGAGCGAGACAAGGATGTTGCGGATTTCCATAAGAACCACCTTTTGCAAGCGATGTCGAAATTCTTAGCGGTGACTGCGGCCGGCTGCTTTGATGTAGCTCAGCCGACGATGCGCCTCCGGAAGCTCACCGCAGCCGTCAAACCGGCCGGAGGTGCCGTGCCCTACTCTGGTGTCGCAAAGGGCGGGAGCGGTGCCGCTATCAACCCGCAACGCTCAACCCACGACCAGGTGGTCGACGACCTTGGTCACCCCGACAACGGACCACGCCGCATCCTCGACCACATGGCGTTCCGCAAAGGAGCGCACGCGCCCGGTGAGTGTGACCTCGTTGCCCTTGACGATAACCTCTACGACACGGTCACCGACCTCAGCCTTGCGCCGCAAGGCATGTTCGATGGCCGTGCGCACGTCGCCCGTGGCGAGCCGCGCCCTGAGCTCGATATTGTCCTCGATGTCCGTCACCCCCTTGAGCGTGCGCACAACATCGAGCGCGCCGCGCTTCTGGTAAGCCCAGTCGAGGCTGCCGCTCAGCGTCACCCTGCCGTTCTCGACCGTCACCACCACTCGCCCGTCGGGCACCAGCGTGCTCCATTTGAGGGCATTGACGATCCGTTCGGCGATCAGTCCGTCATCCACAGCTCCGGCGCCGTTTGCGCGGACCGTCAGCTCCTCGGCGATGGCTTTGACGCCTTTGACGCGCATCACGGCCTGCTCCGCCGCAACCTTCTGGGCATAGCTGCCGACCGAGCCGGTGAGAGTGACGATGCCGGATCGCACGGCGACTCCGATACCGGCCGCATCTATGCTCGGCTCGAACTCGAGTTCGTCGATGATGTTCTGCTTGACGACACCGTCGTTCATGTCTGCCTCCACAATTGCTGAGGACGGCATTGCATCTCCGGGCAAAGCCGGCATTGAGGACGATCAAACCCGGGGCACACGGTCCGTGAGCATACGGCCGGCCCTGAGTTCGGTCAGTCGGCCGAAGGCCGACGGAACCTCGGCATGGGTGATGGCGATCACGGTGCGCCCCGCCGCCGCTTTCGGCACGTCCCGCAGGATCGCCTGCTCCGTCTCCACATCGAGTCCGGCGGTCGGCTCGTCGAGGACGATGATCGACGCGGGCGACAGCAGGGTGCGGGCGAGGCAGATGCGCCGGGCCTGGCCGGCCGACAGCGACCGGCCGCCCTCGCCGAGCACGGTGTCGAGCCCCGCCGGCAGGCCCGAGACAACATCGGCCATCCCGACGCGATCGAGAACGGCCGAAAGCGCCTCGTCCGAGGCCTCGGGCCATCCGATCAGGAGGTTGTTGCGCACTGTGTCGTTGAATACCGGCGCATCCTGAGTCATCAGCGCGACACGCTCGCGCAGCGCCGCGCTGCTGACCTCACGCAGGTCGACGCCGTTGATCATCACCCGCCCTGCAACCGGGTCGATGAACCGCACCAGCAGCTGCGCGATGGTCGACTTGCCGGCTCCGCTCGGGCCCCTGATGGCCACGCATTCGCCGTCGCCAACGTGCAAATCCACGCCGTCGAGCACCATTGCACCATCGCGATATGAGAAACGGACATCCTCGAAATCGACGGTGCCGCCTGTTGGAAGCGGCCTTGGGTCGACCGCCTCGACGATCGCCGCCGGCATCGTGGACAACGTCGACAAGCGGTCCGCAGCGGCCGCCGCTGCAGCGATACCGCGCGCCGCTCGCACCACGACCGCGGACGCCTCAAAGCTGGCAACGACGGCGAGAACGAGCCCAACCATCAACGGGCCGTCGATCGTCCTGGCACTGACCGCGTTCAGGCCGCAGGCGAGCGTGGTCACGAGAACCACCGCCGAGAGAGCCTGTACTCCCGCAGAGGCCCACCCCGTGATCCGGGCCAGTTGCCCCCGCGCGGTCGACAGCCGGCCGGCGCATTGCTCGGCACGCTCCCGCGCGCGGTCAACGGCGTCGAACAGGACGAGATCCTGGTGACCATCGATGCCGTCGAGGACAGCGGATCTCAGCGCCGCCGACGCGGTGACGATCTCCGTGCCGACGGCGCGGGAGGCCACGACCAGCAATGCCGGCACGCCGACGGTCGCGACCGCGAACCCGGCTGCATAGACGGCGGCCGCTTCCGGCAAGGTGAATGCGAGCAGAACCGTCATGCCGGTTCCGGCCACCACCGCCGTTGCAATGGGGCCGAGCCCGACAAGGAAGATCGCATCGAGCGCGTCGAGATCGGCGACCAGCCGGCTCACGAGATCGCCGCGGCCGAACAGCTGGTTGATTGGAACGAGCCGGAAGAGGCCGGCGAAAGTCGACCGCCGCAGTTCCGACAGGAGCCGCAAGGTCGCGTCATGTCCTGTGACCTTCTCGCCGTAGCGCGACAGGATGCGCACAAAGGACAGGCCGCGCACTCCAGCGGACGGCGCGAACAGGTTGAACGTCACTCCGGCGGTCGTGATGGCCGCGGCCGTCAGGAACCATCCGGAGACGCCGAGCAGCGCTATCCCCGCTGCCAGCGTGATCAGGGAGAGTCCTAGAGTCAGCAGCAGCGAACCGCGCAACTGCCCGAGCAGCGGGAGCACGTAGGCGAGCGCTCTCACGCGGCACCTCGTTGCGCCGGTCGATCCACGGCGGGCCGCGGTGTCGCCAGCAGCCGACCCTGCGTGAGCCGGTAGCAGCGGTCCATGCGGGCAGCCACAGCGAGCGAGTGGGTAAAAACGAGCATCGTCCGCCCGCGCGAGAACTCGCACAGTCCATCCAGAACGCGGGTTTCGGTGACGGTGTCGAGATGCGACGTCGGCTCGTCGAGCAGCAGCAGTCCGCGGTCGAGCAGATAGATCCGTGCCAGGGCGACGCGCTGCAGCTCGCCCCCCGACAATCCGACGCCACCTTCGCCGAGCGTCGTCTCGAGACCCTGCGGCAGCGCCGCGGCGAACGCCGTCACCTGTGCTCGAGCCGCAGCCCTTCGCACCGATGTGGAGCATGCCTGCGGGCGTCCCAGCCGGATGTTATCGGCCATCGTCGTCGCCAAGATCGTCGGCCGTTGCCCGAGCGCTGCGATGCTGCGCCGGAGGGCCGACGGGGCGATCTCGCGCACCTCCCGGCCATCGAGGCGGACCGATCCCTCGTATGGGGTAAGCCCCGCGATCGCCGAGAGGAGCGTGGATTTTCCCGATCCGCTCGGACCAAGGATCGCGACGTGCTCGCCCCGCTTCACGCTCAGATCGAGATCGTGGATGATCGCAACGCCGGTTGGCGAGGCGATGCGCACTGCCGACAGGGTGACGGCAGACGGGACGACCTCGTCACTCCGATCCGACATGGCCTGTGGCGTGATCTTCGGGTCAAGGACCGGCAGTTCGCCGAACATCTTCTCCAGTTCCGCCGCGGCCGCCTTTGCCGCCGCCTGGTCGTGGTAGTGGGCCGCCAGCGTGCGCAGCGGCGCGAAGACCTCGGGGGCCATCAGCAGGCAGAACAGCCCGGCTTCCAGTGAAAGCGGCGTCGTGCGCAGGTTGACGAGGTGCAGGAAGGTCAGGCCGACATAAAGCGCCACCCCGGCTACCCCCAGCGCGGCAAAGAACTCCAGCACCGCCGAGCTCAGGAACGCGATGCGCATCACGCGCATCGTTCGGATCCGAAGTGCTTCGCTCGCGCGCTCGACCCCCTCCGCTTCGGCGCCCTCGCGGCCAAAGAGCTTGAGCGTCGTGATACCGCGCAGACGATCAGCGAAGTGGCCGCTGAGCCGGCTCAGCGCGGTCGCCTGGCGCTCGCTCGCGGCCTGGGCACCCCAGCCCGCCAGCGCCATGAAGACGGGGATCAGCGGGGCCGCGATCAGCAGCAGCAGCGCCACCATCCAGTCGACCGGCAGGATCACCACGGCAAAGGCCAAGGGTAGCAGCGCCGCCTGCACCAACGCCGGCAGGTAGCGCGTCAGGTAGCCGTCCATCGCCTCGACGTGCTCGATGACGGCAGTCGCGAGCGCGCCGCTTGAGCGCGCCGCGGTCCAATTCGGCGACCGGTCCAGGATGTCGCCGATCAGCGTCCGGCGGAGCCTCCGCTTGCTCTGTTCGCCGGCAGTCGTCGCCGCCAATTCACCGGCCAGCCCCATGAGCACGCGAAGCAGCAGCAAACCTGTGATCTCGAGAAGCGGCGTGAGCATAAGCCATGGGCTTTCGCCCATCCTCACCGCGCGATCGACGACGTGAGCGATAAGCCACGCCTGCGGCAACAGCAGGGTCCCTGCAAGCAGCGGCATGGCGATCGACATCGTCTGGCTGACCCCGCCACTGCGGCCCAGTTGTCCAAGCCATTTCCGGGGGCGCAAGGCGTGGGCTGAGGCTGAGGGCGGGGTCATGTGAAGACCCTACCGGCGCTCCCTTCCGGCCCCTTTGACACACGTCAAGGTAGCCCGCCCCACGGGCGCCTATCGACGTCCCATGCCGGCCGGTGGGGCCGCCTCAAGCACAAGGATTCCTCGACATGGTCGATCCCCTCGTCGTCGAACTGTCGCGGCTGCAGTTCGCTGCGACTGCGATGTACCACTTCATCTTCGTGCCCCTCACCCTCGGCCTCTCTTTCCTGATGGCGGTGATGGAGAGCGTCTACGTCATGACCGGCCGGATGGTGTGGCGGAAGGCAACGCTGTTCTGGGCCACCCTGTTCGCCATCAACTTTGCGATGGGCATCGCCACCGGTATCGTCATGGAGTTCCAGTTCGGGATGAACTGGAGCTACTACAGCCATTATGTCGGCGACATCTTCGGCGCGCCGCTCGCCATCGAGGGCCTGATGGCCTTCTTCCTCGAGGCGACCTTCATCGGCCTGTTCTTCTTCGGCTGGGATCGGCTGAAGCCGGTGGGGCATCTCGCAGTCACGTGGCTCGTTGCGCTCGGCGCTAATTTCTCGGCGCTGTGGATCCTCATCGCCAACGGCTGGATGCAGAACCCGGTCGGGGCGACCTTCAATCCCGACACCATGCGCATGGAGCTCACCAATTTCACCGACGTCATCTTCAATCCGGTGGCGCAGGCCAAGTTCGTGCACACCGTCAGCGCCGGCTATGTGAGCGGCGCTGTCTTCGTGCTGGCGATCAGCGCATTGTTCCTTCTGCAGCGGCGGCACCGCGACGTTGCCATCCGGTCGATGGTGGTCGCCGCCAGCTTCGGTCTCGCTGCCGCGCTCTCGGTCGTCGTGCTCGGCGACGAGTCTGGCTACGAGACGACCGCGCATCAGAAGATGAAGCTCGCGGCCATGGAGGATATGTACGAGACGCAACAGGCGCCCGCGTCCTTCACGTTGTTCGCCATTCCCACCGGCGATGGCCAGCAGTTCGCAGTCCGCATCCCCTGGGTGTTCGGCCTCATTGCGACCCGCTCCTTCGACCAGCCCGTCATCGGCATCAACGATCTGGTATCGGCTGCCGAGACGCGGATCAGCAATGGGATCATCGCTTACAAGGCGCTGCAGCAGATCCGTTCAAATCCCGACGACCAGATTGCCCGCACGACGTTCGCGCAGACGCAGCAGGACCTCGGCTATGCCCTCCTGCTCAAGCAGTATCCGGGCGGCGTCGAGAACGCGACCAGCGACGACATCACCAAGGCGGCGCAGAGCACCATACCGGATGTCTGGACCCTGTTCTGGACCTTCCGCATCATGGTGGGTGTAGGCTTCTTCTACATCGCGTTCTTTGCCTTCTGGTTCTGGAAAGCCTCGACCCGCCGGCTTGAGAGCAGCCGCTTCTGGCTCTGGGTCGCGCTGTGGTCGCTCCCGTTACCGTGGCTCGCAATCGAAAGCGGCTGGCTGGTCGCCGAGCTCGGCCGCCAGCCCTGGGTGGTCGAAGGCGTTCTGCCGACCTTCTACGCCGCGTCAGGCCTGAACGTGTGGGATCTCGCCATCTCACTGATCTTCTACGTGCTCGTCTATACCGTGCTGCTCGCCATCATGGTCTGGTTGATGGTCCGCGCCATCAAGCATGGCCCATCCGAGCAGTCCGTCCTCGACCTCAACGAAGACATGCCGGCCCCGGTCGGAGCCGCCAAGTTGGAGCCCGCCGAATGAGCAGCATTCCACTCGACTACGAAACCCTCCGCCTGATCTGGTGGACTCTCCTGGGCGTGCTGCTCATCGGCTTTGCCGTCATGGGCGGCATGGACCTCGGCATGGGCACCCTCCTGCCCTTCGTCGCCCGCACCGACGAGGAGCGCCGCGTGATCCTCAACCTGTCGGGGCCGACATGGGAGGGCAACCAGGTATGGCTGGTGCTCGGCGGCGGCGCCATCTTCGCCGCCTGGCCGGCAATCTACGCCGCCAGCTTCTCCGGCTTCTATCTCGCGATGATTGCGATCCTCTTGGCGCTGATCCTGAGGCCGGTCGGCTTCAAGTTCCGCGGCAAGGTCGCCGACGCGCGCTGGCGCACGGCGTGGGACTGGGCCCTCTTCATCGGCGGCTTCGTTCCCTCGCTGATCTTTGGCGTCGCGGTTGGCAACCTGTTTCTCGGCGTCCCATACCGGCTCGATGGCACCTTGCGTGCCAGCTACGAAGGCAACTTCTTCGGCCTGTTGACGCCGTTCGCGCTGCTCACGGGGCTGCTGAGCCTGTCGATGCTGACGACGCAGGGGGCGACCATCGTCGCGGCACGAACCGGCGGCGAAATTGCCGAGCGTGCCCGCACCTACGGTAAGTGGGCAGCGGCGGCGACGCTCGTGATCTTCATCATCGGGGGGCTCGTGACACTGTTCCTGCTGAACGGCTACGAAGTCACGAGCGTGCAGAATGTGGCCGGGCCATCGGACCCCCTCGGCAAGACCGTGACGGTTGTCCAGGGCGCCTGGCGCAACAACTATGCCGCGATGCCGTGGATGGTCGTTGCTCCGTCGCTCGCGATCGTCGGCAGCATCATCGCTTATCTGGCACTGGATCTGCGCGCCAGGATGCTCGGCCTGTTCGGCTCGAGTCTTGCCATCTTCGGGATCATCTCGACGGCCGGCTTGTCGCTCTTCCCGTTCCTGATGCCCTCGTCGGTGGAACCCAACGCGAGCTTCACGGTATGGGATGCCTCGTCGAGCCAAATGACGCTCTTCATCATGCTGTGCGCGACCGTGGTCTTTCTGCCGATCATCCTGGCCTACACCGCATGGGTCTACCGCGTCATGCGGGGTACCGTGACCACGACCAGCCTCAAGCGCAACCCCAACGCCTACTGAAGGAACCGATCGATGTGGTATTTCTCCTGGATACTCGGCGTCAGCCTCGCCTGCAGCTTCGGCATCCTCAACGCGATGTGGTACGAGCTGCGTGAGCCCGAGCCGGCACCTGCGAAGGCGCGCGAGGACTGATCGCCAAATGCGGGCTGCGTCGGCGGCCCGCATCTTTCGTCGCCGTGCCTGACGCTGGGCTCCGGTCATGGTGCTGGTCAAGCCGCGAAGCTCCCTGGTTCAAGCCAACTCTGCACCATCGTTGCGCTTGACGGTGATCAAAGCGCCCCGCTCTGCCCGGGCGATATTCGGCGTGAACAGGAGTCTTTGCGCCCATGCAGGAACAGCTGATCCGTCGGCTCTCGGCGCCGGTCCCACGCTACACTAGCTATCCCACCGCGCCGCACTTCACCGAGGCCATCGACGAAACCGCCTACCGGCAGTGGCTCGCAGCCTTGCCGCGCCATACCGCTCTCTCGCTCTATCTCCACATTCCCTTTTGCGACCGTCTTTGCTGGTTCTGCGGTTGCAACACCAAGCAGGTGCTCCGGTACGAGCCGGTCGCGGCTTACCTCACCGCATTGCATGCCGAGCTGCGCACCCTGAGCGTCGCGCTCCAGGGACGCGGGCGCGTCGCACAAATTCATCTCGGCGGCGGGTCGCCCTCGATGCTGCTGCCGGCCGACATGCGCCAGCTCGCCGGCACCCTCCGGCGGTTACTGGCGGTGGCCGATGACGTCGAGTTCAGCATCGAGGTCGACCCCAATGACATGACCCCCGATCGCTACGATGCCTTCTTGGCAGCCGGCATCACGCGGGTCAGCATCGGCGTTCAGGATTTCGATCCGCTGGTGCAGCAGGCAATCAACCGGATCCAGACCGTCGAACAGACCCGAGACGTCGTCGACGGCGTGCGCCGGAACGGCATTCGCTCCGTCAACATCGACGTCCTCTACGGGCTTCCGCACCAGACCACGACGTCGATCGACGGGACGCTCGAAGCGGTGCTGGAAATGTCCCCCGACCGCATCGCGCTGTTTGGTTATGCGCACGTCCCCTGGATGAGGGCGCACCAAAAGATGATCGACGAGGCGGCCCTGCCCGATGTCGTCGAGCGGTACTACCAGTCACAGCATGCCACCGCGAAGCTCATCGCGGCAGGCTACGAGCCGGTGGGAATGGATCATTTCGCGCGCCCCGGCGATCCCCTGGCCACTGCAGCCCGAGGCGGCCATCTGCATCGCAATTTCCAGGGCTATACGACCGACGACGCCCCAGCCCTGATTGGCCTTGGCGCCTCCGCGATCGGAACCCTGCCGCAGGGCTACGCCCAGAATGTCGTGCCGACCGCCGAATATGTGCGCCGCGCCGGCGCCGGCGAACTCCCGGTCGCGCGAGGCGTCGCACTGTCGCCGGACGACCGCGTACGGCGCCACGCCATCGAGCAGCTGATGTGCAACTTCGAGCTGCGCGTCTCCGACCTGCACAACCGGTTCGGCCAGCTTTCGGACCCGATCGTGGAAGACATTCACATGCTCTACGCTCTCGACGGCGAGGCGCTCGTCACGTTCGACGGCGACCGGCTCGCGCTGACGGAACGCGGCCGCCCCTTCGTTCGGGCAATCGCGTCGACCTTCGACGCCTATCTGGCTGCACGAGGGGCGCGACATTCCGTAGCCATCTAGGAAATCAGACCAAGCCCGGAACGCTCAGAGCCCACCCTTCAGGCATTCCGATCGACCCGACCCCGCGGTTGCGCTCTCGCCATCGCGACTGCTGCAAGGGCCGCACAGGCGAGAAACATCATTTCTTTGGCTCGGGAGGCTCCTCTGGGGGCACCGGCAGGCTGGCCCGCGTTGCCTTGGGATCCCTGCCCATTTCCTCCTCGAGGAGCTTCTTCAAGACCGCCGCTCGATCGGGATCGGTCTCTCTCGCGATCCCTTCCCTCAGACGTCGAATATTCTCTTCATGAACGAACTTATCGATAGGTGGCATGCCGCGTCCCCCGCGCTTGCCCAAAACACTCGGATAGTAAACATGAATTAAGTCCAGGATTGTGTCAGTGCACCTTAATTCCAAGGAATGGTTTGTCGCCCCTCAGCACAATCAAAGTCGCATCGATCTACACTTTCGTCTGTATTTACAAGAATTTGAGTCGCCAATCGCGTTGACAGGGTCGGCCTCATGCCCGCGACGATTACCCTGCCTCACTCCAGAGCTGGTCCCGGGCCCGCTGAGTTCTCGCCGGGTCGCTTCGCTTCACCTCGCCCGCAACACGGGCTTGTCTCAGCTCGCCGCAGCTTCGAGAGACTGCACGCCGCGGACGGTGACCTCCTTGACGAAAATCTCAGCGAATAGCCGAAGCTCGTTCCAGTCGGTCCATTCGTGGTCCCGACTGGTGTCAAATCGATTGCCGTCAACCAGCCCCAGAAGCCAGCGTGCGACCGCGTTGTGGCGAGTATAGAGCCGCGCCCCGGCAACATGCTCCGTAAACAGCGGCGCCCAGCCCGTCTGGTTGGCCAGAGCCGCGGCATATCCCTGCGCTCGCTCCATATCACCCGGACGCAGGCCGGCTGCCGACATCGACACCGACAAGAATGCGTTCGGGATCGCCGATACTTCCGACCGGTGCTCCCGAATGAACTTCACCAGTTGTCGCTGATACTGGCCCGCGTGAACGCGGCCGGCCAGGATAACGGCGTCATAGCCGGAGATTTTGATGTTCTGGGGCTCGTCGAGGATGTTGCGTACCGTAACGTCGACGCCATACTCACGCAGCTGATCGGCAACATATCTGGCGACCTTGCGGGTCTGCCCTTCCGACGTCCCATAAAGCACCATGATGTTCATGGTAGTCTCCTCTTCGCCAATCTCGAGCGTCCGGTCCCGGCGGATGATCCACTTCTCCACACCTTCAGGAGAGGTGCTGGAGGACGGCCGCGGCCGCACCAACCATCGCCGCGGAGCAAATCAGTGCTTCGAGGAGCAGCAGGTGAATGCGGTGCCGCTCAGCGGACTCGCTGATGACCCGCGAGCTGGTCGCGTGCCGAACGAGAAACGTATCTTGTGAGAGCCGCATGTCGGGTCTCCGTGAACTCTGCATGCAAGACTACAGGTCGACGCCGGCCGGGCCTTGATCCAGCGCAATCAGCGCGCCAGTGGCCGCGCCGGCCACACTCTTGTGATCGCCCACAGGCGCAATCGCATGAGCGGGACGGCCCAGGCACTCGACCAGCTTTTGTTCCATTGCCTAGCGCCGTCCTGAGTGGGAACCGCGGCTCTCAGTGATGTGGCGCCGAAGGTGAATGCTGTCGCAGCAGGGCGATGACCTCATCGTCGGTCACTTGGTCGAAGTCTTCGTAGAAGCGGCCAATCGCGTCCATGGTTGGCGGAGTTTCAAGGCACACCACATCGTCAACCTGCCGGCGCAGTTTCGCAATGACTTGGGCAGGTGCGACAGGAGTCGCCACGACGATGCGCTTTGCCCCGGTCCCGTGAAGCGCCTTCAACGCCGCTCGCATGGTCGTGCCCGTCGCGATCCCGTCATCGACGAGAATTGCCGTGGCGTGCTTCAGCGACACCGGCAACCGGCCGGCCAGGTATTTGGCCCGGCGCCGCCTCGCCTCGGCCAGTTCCTCGCTACGGATAGCCGCGAACTCGGTCAAGGAAACGCCGGCCGTCGCCAGCACGTCATCGTTGGCCAGCGTGAATGGCGGGTCGGTATCTACCACCGCGCCCATCGCGAGCTCCGGTTGTGCCGGCACGCCGATCTTTCGGACAATGATCAAATCGAGAGGGGCCTTCAGGACTCGCGCAATCTCGGCGGCTACCGGAACCCCGCCGCGTGGAAGAGCCAGGACCACGCACGCCTGGTCGCCGTATTGCCGCAGGGCCTCCGCCAGCAAACGGCCGGCTTCGGTGCGATCGCGAAAGATCATCAAGGGACGTTCAAGAGACATCGAACATGTTCTCGATCACTCGGACCGGACGTGCCTGCTTCTTCGCCCCGGTCTTCAACGGACGGCTTCGTACGGATTTGGCGACTGGCACACGCCGAAGGCGACCTCGACAAGGTGGACGCGTCCGCACTCGGCCGCCTGGCGGCCCCGGTCTCTTGTCCGGAGCCGAAGATCGTGAGTTTGCTGTCACGCCGCCTTGATCTCGACCTTCTTGACCGGCTTCTGTGCTTCGGCGGTCTTCGGCATGGTCACGGTTAACACTCCGTTCTTGAAAGACGCGTCGATCTTGCCGGAGTCGACGCCGTCCGGCATGGAGAATGACCGTTCGAACGATCCGAAGCGGCGCTCCTGGAGGTAGTAGTCCTTGGACTTCTCCTCCTTGTGCTCCTGCTTCTCGCCCTTGATGACGATGTTGCCGTTGCGCAGCGTGACTTCGACATCCTTGACGTCGAGGCCCGGCAACTCGGCGGTGATCTCAAAGGCCTTGTCTTTCTCGGCGATGTCGACCGCCGGCGCGGTCCAGTCCGCCGTGCGGAACAGCGGCTGCATCGACCGGAACGGGCGTATCCAGTTGCCCTGCCCGAAGTCTTCGAACAGCCGATCGACCTCCTGGCGCAGATCGTCAAAGGGACGCCACGTCGCGGCGGCTGGAACAGGTGTGGATTTGGCTTCGGTCTTGATGGGAAGTTTAGTGGCAGTTTCGACCATGATCAGGTCCTCCAGGATTTGACGGATCATGATAATCGCCGTGGCGACGTCCGAGTTTGACGTCGATCAAGAGCGCGCGCTGGCGGCCCGCTTCTCGCCGAGCTCCCGTGCCGGGTACCGTCCACGAGCTCATCGCACCCGCCGTCGGCGGTGTTGTGGCTCCTGGTGAGACCGTGACGAAGATTGTGCCGCAGGCGGACCGCCGTCTCCCCGCCGTCCGGCTTGGTCCGAGCGGCATTGATCGGGTTGTTGTCGGCCCCCCTTGATCTCAGTCAAGGATGGCTCGGCGGCGACGGTGCACAAGCGCTGCAAATGTCGATGGTGATGAAGATGCAGAAGATCCTTCTACTCGCCTTGGCCGTGATGGCGTCTCTCGCGGCGGGTCCGGCGGTCGCCGATCAACAGGCGACGGTCTTCGGTGGCGATACTTATGTCGCCGGAGAGAATACGACGATTGCATCGTCGGTTGAACGCGATGCGTTTGGCGCCGGCAGCAACGTCGTGCTCTCTGCGCCCGTCACCCAGGATGCACATCTGGCGGGCTTCGCTGTGCAGTCGACCTCCGACATCGGCGGCAATCTCTATGCCTTCGGATTCAGCGTGTCGATCGGCGGGTCGGTAAAAGGTGATCTCACTGCCTTCGGCAATACGGTCAGCGTGCATACGACCCAGCCGGTCGGCGGCAATCTTCGGGTCGCGGGAGCGAACTTTACTCTCGACGGCCAGACCAATGGATCGGCTTTGATCACGGCGGAGACGGCCACGATCAACGCTCCCATAAAGGGTGATCTCAGCTTCTTCGGCCGCTCGCTGAGCTTCGGGCCAAATGCGACAGTCTCCGGCCAGGTCCTGATCCACGCGCCAGCGTCGATCACCGTGCCCGCGAGCGTCGCGCCGGCCAGCCGGGTGACTTTTACGCAGCTCACATCTCCCGAGTACCCTTCCCAAGCGGGCCAAACGGCGGAAATGGTCGCCAAAGGCTTCTTGCTGACACTGTGGGCCGCAGCTTTGTGGTGGGTCCTGCTCATCGTTGGCGGGATCGCGTTCATTGTCTTCGGTCCTGGACTTGTCGACAAACTCGAAACGTTGAGCACGACGCGCCCGGTCCGGCGATTTGGGTTGGGGTTGCTGGCCCTGGCCTGCACGATCGGCTTGGTTCCTGCCGTTGCGCTTACCGTGATCGGACTGCTCCTGGTTCCCTTCGTGCTCGTTGGCGTCGTGATCGCCTGCAGCCTCGCCTACATCGCCGGTGCCTATCTCATCGCTCTTGCGGTGGGTCGGCGGATGGCCCCCATCGCAACGACCGGGCCGAAGATTCTGGTCCTGGCCCTGGCGCTGGTTGTCGGTGGCGTCCTGGGGAGCATTCCATTCCTCGGTTGGCTCATTGGCCTTTGCGTCGCCACCTATGGCTTTGGCGTGATTGCCGCCCTCATCATGACGGGCTGGAGCTCGGACGACAGAACGCGCCTCCAGTCGCCGCCTGTTTCGCCGGTCGACGGAAAGCCGCAACCGGTGTAAGCACGGCATCGCGTCGCGCTGCCGAGCAGATCAACGTTCCGGATCATCAACACAAGATCGAAAGGTGCCGCCCATGCCGAGCAAGCCCGGAGTCATTCGCGATATCGTCGTGCAACTCACAGGATCATCCGAAGACGATTTCCGGCTGAGCGCAGCGGTCAGGATCGCCGAACAGTTCGATGCGCACCTGCT